>NZ_JEMA01000823.1 GCF_001589285.1 Sorangium cellulosum
GAGATCGGCGCGCCTGCGCGAGCGCCGCTAGCGGCATGCGTCGAGAGCCCTCGAACACGCGCGCCGGCCGGCCCCCGCGCGCCCGCCGGTGGCGGCTCGCCGCGGTGCCCCTGCTCGTGGGCGCCCTGCTGCAGGCCTCCGTCGCCCGCGCCGACGGCGAGGGCCAGGCCGACGAGGCCGATCTCCACTTCGACCTGGCCCGCGATCTCTTCAAGAAGGGGCAGTTCCACGCCGCCCTCGAGCATTTCCTCGCGTCGAACCGGCTCGTGCCGAACCGCAACGTGGTCTTCAACATCGCGCTCACGTACGAGGAGCTGGGCCGCTTCGCGGACGCGCACCGGTACTACGACGACGCGCTCGAGGGCGAGACCGACGCGCAGATCATCGCCGAGGTCCGGGCCGCGCTCGAGCGGATCGCGCCGCGCGTGGCCGTGCTGCACATCGCCACGTCGCCGCCGGACGCCCGGATCTACGTCGACCGCAAGGACCTCGGCGTGCGGGGCAAGACGCCGCGCCGGCTCGCCCTGGCCGAGGGGCGCTACCGGATCCTTGTCGAGCTCGCGGGCCACGAGACGATGACGGTCGACGACCTCGATGTGAAGCTCGGGCAGACCAAGGAGGTGCTCGTCGTGCTCCGCCGCATCGTCGGCGCGGTGCGGGTGGACGTGCGCGGCGCGAGCGAGGCCACGGTGCACGTCGACAGCGAGGGCGCGCCGCCCGCCTGCACAGCCCCCTGCGACATCGACCTGCCGCCGGGCCGCCACGTGCTCTACTTCGCGCGCCCGGGCTACCAGGCGGCGCCGCAGACGCTGACAGTCAACGCGCACGAGACCGTGCCCGTCACGGCGACGCTCAGCCCGCTCACGGGCTCGATCCTCGTGCGCGACGGCGAGCCCAACGCGCTCGTCGAGATCGACGGCCGGCCCATGGGCTTCACGCCGTCCGTGATCCAGGGCGTCCCGGTGGGCCGGCGCCGCGTCCGCGTCAGCCTGCGGGGCTTCGCGCCCGTCGAGCGGACCCTCGAGGTGACGGCGGGCCAGCAGGCGGAGCTGCGCGACCTCACGATGGAGCCGCTCCGGGAGGTGTCGTCGGCCTCGCGCGTCCTCGAGCGCATGGAGGACGCGCCCGCCTCGGTCAGCGTCATCGATCAGGAGGAGCTGCGCGCCTTCGGGTACCCGACCATCGCCGAGGCGCTGCGCGGCACGCGCGGCGTCTACCTCTCGAACGACCATGTCGTCTACTCGGCCGGGATCCGCGGGCTCGGCGAGCCGCTCGACTACGGCAACCGGCTCCTCGTGCTCTCGGACGGGCACTCGACGAACGACAACACGCTGAACGCCTCGTTCGTGGGCTCGGACGCGCGCGACGACCTGCACGACGTCGATCACATCGAGGTCGTCCGCGGCCCGGGCTCGCTGCTCTACGGCACGGGCGCGCTCTCCGGCATCGTCAACCTCGTCCCGCGCGGGCGCGACGAGCCCACCTCCGCGCACGCGGCGGTCGGCGCCTACTACGACAGCGTGGGCCACGCGCGCGCCGGGTTCCACTACAACGCCGGCAAGGACGCGGGCGTGCGGGCGAGCGTCTCCGCGGCCCGCTCCGACGGGTTCGACGTCCCGGTCGCGCTGAGGGAGCCCGGCGACGGCCCGCGCACGCAGATCGCCGAGTCCACAGAGGCCTTCCGGGCCGGCGGCACGTACGGGCGCGCCTGGTACGGGCCGCTGACCGCGCAGTGGATGGTCCACACGCGCGAGCAGCTCGTGCCGATCGGCTACGTGGGCACGCGGCTCAACGATCTCAGGACGAGGTACGAGGACACGCACATGATGGCCGAGGTGCGCTTCGAGCCGCAGCTCGCGCCCGACCTGCAGCTCATGGTGCGCGGCCACGTGAACCGCTTCGTGTGGCACGGCTACTACGCGTTCGACGAGCTGATCTCGGAGAACCAGTACGGCACCTGGATGGGCCTGGAGGCGCGGGCGGCGTGGACGCCGCTCTCCGGGCTCCGGCTCACGGCGGGCGGCGAGGCGCAGGCGCACCCGGAGGCGACGCTGCACAACATCCGCCAGGACCCTCCCGCCGTGATCCTGGACAAGCGCGCGACCTACGCCTTCGCGGCCGGCTACCTGATCGCCGACGGCTCGCCCGCCCCGTGGCTGCGCCTGTCGGCGGGCGCGCGCGTGGACGCCTACAGCGATTTCGAGCCCATCGTGGTCCCGCGCGCGGCGATCATCATCCGGCCCGCGCCCGGAGGGGTCCTGAAGATCATGGGCGGGCGCGCCTTCCGCGCCCCGAGCATCTCCGAGCAGTTCTACGCGGACGGCGAGACGCAGGTGGCCGCCGTCGACCCCGCTCGGGGCCTCAAGCTCTCGCCGGAGTCGATCCTCTCGGGCGAGATCGAGTACTCGCAGCGCCTCGGCGACGCGTGGGTCGCGCTCGGCGCGATCCACGCGAGCCGCGCCTCGGATCTCATCAGCGTCACCGAGGACAGCCCCGGGGTGGCGCGTTACCAGAACAGCAGGTCGGCGGCGATCGTGGCCGGGGCCGACGTCGAGCTGCGCCGCGAGTGGCGGCAGGGGTGGATGCTGTCGGCGAACTACGGCTACCAGCGCGCCCAGCGCGCGGGCGGGGAGCGGCTCATCAACGTCCCGGAGCACCTCGCGTCGTTCCGCGGCGTCATCCCGGCGGTCGACCGGCTCCTCTCGGCCGGCTTGCGGCTCAACGTGGAGGCCCCGCGGCGGATCCCCCGCGACGGGGACGCCGCGACGGGGACGGCGATCGTCGCGGATCTCACGATCTCCGGGGAGATCCGCCGCTTTCACACCCGCTACGTGTTCGGCCTCTACAACGCGATGGACGCGCGGTACGACTACCCGGTCGCCGAGACCTACCGCTCATCCACGAGCCGCCAGAACGGCCGGACCTTCCTCGGCGAGATCACCGTCAGCACCCCGTAGGCCGGGCGCCTCCAGGCGCTCATGGCCGAGGCGATCGGGGGAGAAATCGCGACGCAGGGGCGCCAAGGCGCAGGGGCGCAGACAGGGAAATATCCTGTGATTTCGCGCACATGCGCGCCGATCAGCCCCCGAGCCCTCCCGGCCGCGCGCTCGCGAAGATCGCGATGTTGCGCGGCGTCACCTCGGGCTCGAAGACGACGGCCGCCTCGACCTCGTGGCCCCGCTCGAACAGGGCCATCGCGCGATCGAGCGAGACAGCGACCTCGGTGAGCCGGGCCAGGAGGTAGCGCGGCAGCGTGAGCCGGCGCATGCGGCCGAACGCCGCGCGCGCCGCCGCCTCGCGCGCGCGGAGCTCGGCCTCGGTCGCCGGGGCCAGGCCGCGCAGCGCGAGGGCGCGCGCGGCGAGCTCGCGCAGGCCGCCGTGCGCGCGCCGCCGGTTGATCCCGCGCATCTCCTCGCCCAGGGCGACGTCGAGCCCGCGGCCGCGGAGCAGCGAGAGCAGCGCGTGCCGCCGCTCGCGCGCCGCGAGCTCCTCGTCCAGGCTGGCCTCGACGCCGGCGCGGCGCGGCGTGAGGTTGGTGAGGCCCAGCGCCTCGCGCCTCAGGACGAGCCCCGCCGCCCTGCCCGCGGCCGAGAGCGGGGCGCGGGCCGGCGCCCCGATCTTCTGCAAGCAGCACGACACAAGCGCGAGGTCGCACGGCGCCTCGGCCGCCGCTGTCACCATGCGGTCCCCGAGCTCGCCGCACGCGTGCAGGCCGACCGGCAGGTCGTCCGGGGCGAAGGCGAGCGCCTCCTGGCAGGCGTCGAACGCGACGAAACGCGCCCGGCCGCCCGCGGCCAGCGCGGAGGCTGTCGCCACGCGGTCGGGCTCGCGCTCCAGGCCGATCGCGTCGCGGTCGAAGCGCGCGGCGGCCAGGCGGGTGAAGTGCCCGTGCCCCGCGCCCACGTCCACGAGGCGGCGGGCGCGGGCGGCCATCGGCGCCACGGCGCCGAGCAGGGCCTCGAGCTGGAGCCGCTTGCGCGCCGGGACCGCCCTCAGCTCGTCCAGGGACGCCGGCGGGAGGGGCCGGACCGGGCGCCGGGGCAGCCTCGCGGCCTCATCCGCGGCGCGCGCCAGGGCCGCGAGGGTCGGCGGCGCGCCGTCGAGCCCGTCGATGCACGCCGCGAGCCCCTCGGCCTCGCAGCGGGCGAGATCGCCGTCGGACAGCGAGAGGAGGAAGCCCGTCCACCCCCGCGCCTCGCACCAGGCCGGCGGCGCGCCCTCGTCGACGCGCGCCTCGACGATGTCGAGCGCGGGCACCAGCACCTCGAGGGCGCGCTCGAGGCGCTGGGCGACGGACGGAGGCCTTGTCGAAGAGGGCATGCGCGGGCGGAGTCGGGCCAGCACTACCGGATCGGCGTGGCGCCCGGAAGGCGCCTCGGCCGCGGCGCACACCGGGCTGCCGCGGGGCTTTCGGCCCCGTACCCCGGCTCCATGGGACATCGGCGTGAAGAAGGCGCGAGGCTGAGCCCGACAGTCTGCCCGCCTCGCCTGGGCATCCGGCGAGCGCGGCCTTTCGCCCGTCGGTGCGTGGTAGCGTGGGGGCGCCATGCGCCAGCTCGCCTTCGCGCTCCTCGCCCTCTGGACGTGCGGCTGCGCGCCGGCCCTCTCCACGTTCCAGCCGGCCCACGTGGCCGAGAAGGGCCATGTCCAGGCCGAGCTCGGGCTCGACGTCTCGATCCCGACCGGCGCGATCGCGTCGCTCATCGACGCCGGCCTCGTGCTGGCAGACGTGGCGGAGTCCCGGGAGCTGTCCGACGGCGAGCGACAGACGCTCTTCGAGGCGGGCGGCGCGCTCGCGCTGAACCCGCCCTCGGTGACGCCGCACATCGGGGTCGGCTACACCGCGCTCGACCGCTGGGAGCTCAACCTCCGCTACACAGGCAGCGCGTTTCGCCTGGGCACCCGCTATCAGCTCCTGAAGCGCGACAAGGACGGCGTCGATCTGACGGCCGGCGTCGGGGTCGGGCGCTACGTGGTGGGGTTCCCGGTCGTGAGCATCCTGGGCATCGTCGAGCTCGAGGACTTCACGCGATGGCAGATCGACCTGCCGATCCAGATCGGGACGGCGGGCACGTGGTACCGGGTCTGGGGCGGTCCTCGCCTGATGTTCACGACGTTCGACGCCGGCCTCACCGTGGACCTGCCCGCCTTCACCGGTTACCCGGGCGAGCATGAGATCGCCTCGTTCTCCGGCACCGGGCTCTACGTGGGCGGCCAGGCCGGCGTCGCGCTCGGCTACAAACACGTGTTCTTCGGCTTCGAGCTGACGCTCGCGGAGATCTTCACGGGCGGCGAGCTCTCCGTGCTCGGGGAGCGGGCGGTCGCCGTGGATCTCGACAGCTTCATCATCTATCCCTCGGTGGGGCTGATGGTCGAGTTCTAGCGTGGCGCGCTGAGCGACGCAGGGCGTCCCTGGCTCCTTTGTGGGAAAGATGATGGGAGAGAATTTGAACCACAGAGGCACAGAGGGCACAGAGGAGAGAGAGATAAAGAGTTTCTTTCTCTCTCCTCTGTGCCCTCTGTGCCCTCTGTGCCCTCTGTTCCCCGGACTCGACGCCATCGCCCGTAGATGCATGCGCTGCATGGAGCGCATGCTGCCTATGCACTGGAAGGCGCAACTCCGTCGGCTAGATACCGCCAGTCGAGCCACGCGAGAGCCCCGCGCGAGCACGCCCGGATGACGCGGCGGACGCGCTGGCCCTCGCGGCTGGTCCGGCGTGCTTCCTCAAACCTCACGCCCGCGCCGCCGCCCCTCGCGCGCAGCGCGGAGCGTCTCTCAGGGAAGGTTCGATGCCGAACGATAGCGCTTTTCCGACACATGCCAGCTCCTTCCGCGCGTCGCGCGCCGCCCGGCTGGGCGCCTCTGCCGCTCTCCTGCTCCTCGGGGCGCTCGGCCCGAGCGGCTGCGTCGCCGGGGCGGACGAGGAACCCCTCGGGGTAGCTACCCTGGCGTGGGGCAGCTACGACCTCACGAGCAGCTACACGGGCAACATCGATGACACGCGCGGCTGGATCATCGAGTGGGAAGTGCCCGAGCTCCTGAACGAGAGCACCGCCTGGACCGCGGTGGGCCAGTGGTACTACAACATCGAGTCGGGCCTCTACCACACGCCGGAGGGCTGGTTCGTCTACTACTTCGGCGACGACAACGGCGTCGTGGGGAACCACCCGAACTGCAACACCCAGTGGAGCTCCGGGGGCACCTGCGGCGGGACCCTCGGCGGCAACCTCGGCGATCTGCAGCCAGGTCAGCAGGTCGTCTTCAAGTACGAGCGGTGCACGCCGACGCACGTGGCGGACGTGAGCGGCACCCAGATCTGCCTCCACGTCGACATGAAGGACGGCACCGGCTGGCAGTTCCTGGCCGAGGACGCGCCCGGGACCGTCGAGATGTACACGCACGACGTCGAGCACTGGGCCTCCGACGGCTACGTCACGCCGCAGATATCCTGCGACGAGCCGATCAAGATGCTCCGCCAGGAGCGGAAGACGACGGCGGGCGTCTGGCAAACGATGTCGGGCGCGAGCACCTGGTCGTTCAACCAGCTCGCGCCTTACGCCTACCAGAACCGCAACCTCACCGCGTCGCCCTCCACCTGGGAGGCCTGCACCCCGCCGCCGGACGGCAACGGCAACGGCCTCCGCGGCGAGTACTTCGCGAACACCAGCCTCTCGGGCACGCCGGTCGTCCGCACCGACCCGGGGCTGAACTTCGACTGGGGTGAGGGCTCGCCCGCGAGCGGCATCCCGGTCGACAACTTCTCCGTGCGCTGGACCGGCAAGTTCGAGCCGCGCTACTCGGAGACCTACACGCTCACGACCCGGTCCGACGACGGGGTGCGCGTCTGGGTCGACGGCACGCTGGTCATCGACAACTGGACGCCGCACAGCCCGACGGAGGACAGCGTCACCCTCTCGCTCGTGGCGAGCCAGCGCTACGACCTGAAGGTCGAGTACTTCGACTCCGGTGGGGGCGCGCAGAGCAAGCTGTACTGGTCGAGCCCGAGCCAGGTCCGGGAGCCGATCCCCCAGGGCCGCCTCCATGACGTCACTTGCAGAGACCTTCCGGCGTGGGCGTCGGGGCAGGTGTACGCGACCGACACCCGGGTGGTCCAGGGCGGCCATCTGTGGAGGGCGACGCAGCAGATCTGGTGGTCCAACCCGGATTGCCCGCCCAGCAGTCCGGCGTCGTGGTGCCCGGCCGAGTGGGCCGATCTGGGCTCGTGCAACTAGCGACCTCGCTCCGCGCGCCGCGCCCGCTCAGGCTCCGCCGAACAGGCGGAGCCCGTATTCCCCGATCAGCCTGAAGCCGAGCGCCTCGTAGGCGCGTTGACGTACGCGCACGCCACCGGCTCCTCGCCCGCGACCAGCACGAAGGCGTCGCCGTCCTCGTGCTGGCGCGCGACCTCCTCGCGCGACGACGCGTCGAGTCGCGCGGCCCGGCGGGGCGGTCAGGGCGTTACGACAGCGTCTCGCCCCGGAAAAGAGGACGAAACCGGCGCCGGATGACAATGCCTGGGTCCCGCGGCGGCTCGCGCCGCGGGGCCGCGTCCCCGTCCACGGAGGCATTCCACGTGGTGACCTCTGCCGATCTCGCCATCAAGGATCTGGGCCCCTGCCGGTACCCCTCGCCCGTCGCCGAGAAGCTCGGCGAGAAGGCCACGGTGTACGTCGGGGAGGCCGACAAGGTGCTGTTCGACGATCGCCTTTCCGCCGTCCTGGCGGGCGCCTCCGGCCCGCGGCCGCCGGCGTTCGAGCTGGCCGGGCCGCGCAACCGCGTGTTCTGGGACCCGCGGGAGATGCGCGCCGGCATCGTGACATGCGGCGGCCTGTGCCCCGGCGTGAACAACGTCATCCGCGGGCTCGTGCTCACGATGGCGGCCAGCTACGGCGTGCAGGAGATCTTCGGCTTTCGCTACGGCTACGAGGGGCTGGTCGCGCGCTTCGGGCACGCCCCCATGCGCCTCGACCCGCGCAGCGTCGAGGAGATCCACCGCATGGGGGGCACCGTCCTCGGCACGTCCCGCGGCAACCAGGACCCGCACCAGATGGCGGACACGCTCGAGGCCATGGGCATCAACGTGCTCTTCGTCGTCGGCGGAGACGGCACCATCCGGGGCGCGATGTCGCTCGTCCGGGCCATCGAGGAGCGCCGCCTGCCCATCGGGGTCATCGGCGTGCCGAAGACAATCGACAACGACATCCAGTTCATCGACCGCAGCTTCGGCTTCGAGAGCGCCTTCGCCGCCGCCGTGGACGTCATCCGCAGCGCGCACGTGGAGGCCTCGGGGGCGAAGAACGGCATCGGCCTCGTCAAGCTGATGGGCCGGCACTCGGGCTTCATCGCGTGCTCCGCGGCGCTCGCGTCGGCGGACGTGGACGTGGTCCTCATCCCCGAGGTCCACGCGGAGCTCGACGGCCCGTGCGGCCTGCTCGCGCACCTCGAGCGCCGGCTGGCCCGCCACGGCAACGCCGTGATCGTCGTGGCCGAGGGCGCCCTGCAAGAGCACTGCACCTCGAGCGCCGAGCCGATGGCGACGGATCTCAGCGGCAACGTCCGGCTGAAGGACATCGGCCTCTTCCTGCGCGATCGCATCAACGCCCACTTCAAGGCGCGCGGCGTCGAGGCGACGCTGAAGTACCTGGACCCGAGCTATCATATCCGCAGCGTCCCCGCGTCCCCCTCGGACAGCGTGTATTGCTGGAACATGGCCCGGAACGCGGTCCACGCCGCGATGGCGGGCAACACCGAGATGCTGATCGGCAGGTGGCACGGCCGCTTCGTGCACGTGCCCATGCCCCTCGCCGTCCGCATGCGCAAGCAGGTGGGGCCGACGGACGATCTGTGGATGGCGGTCGTGGAGGCCACGGGACAGCCGCTGTCGTTTTATTAGCCGGCCCTCAGCGACCGGTCTCCCGGCCGGGGCGCGGGCGGCCGGGGGCAAGAAGCCCCTGTTGCGCGCCGACCAGGAGCTGGCCCACGGCGCGCTTGTGCCATGATGGCCGGCATGAAGACCTCGTCGCTCTCTCGCTCGCTCGTGCTCGTCGCCCTCCCCGCTCTCGCCGGCTGTCGCAGCGAAGCCCCGGCGCAGGCGCCGGCGCCCACGACCACCACGTCGCCCACGCCCGTCGCGCCCACGTCCGGCGCCCCCGCGCCGACAGGCTCCGCGGCCCTGGACGGCAGCGGCGCCGCGTCGCAGCCTCGATGCGCCGCCGACGCCGACTGCGTTGTGTCCTGCGCCCGCCCCGAGCAGTGCTGCGACCAGCTCTGCCCGCCGTGCAACCAGGCGTTCCACCGCGACGCGCTCGCGGCGCACGAGGCGTGGCGCGCCCGGAGCTGCGCGGCCGAGAGCTGCCCGGTCGCGAAGTGCATGGCGCCGAAGGAGGACTCGATCGCCCGCTGCTCGGCGGGACAATGCACCGTCGAGCGCGTCCCGCGCGCCGAGCAGTGACCTCACGCCGCTGCGCCGGCCCGAAACAGCGGTGACACCGGCCGGCAGCGATCCACGCGGCGTTCTGCCACAGGCCGCCAGCGCGCCACACCGGTCGAGCGCGACGGACGCAGGGAACCGCATCACCAGGAACCAACCTCCTCCGCTGCGCGGCCCTCGACGAGCTCGCCGCTCGTGGCCCTGCCTTTGCAGTGCGCGACCCCTGGCAGGAAGATCACGATCTCGGCGGCGCGCGCTCCAGCCCACGGCCGGAGCCTGGTTCGAACAGCGGCTCAGCTCTCGCCGGGATCGCAGCGGGAGGTCCCTTGGGCATCGAGATCCAGCAAGATCATTTCAGGACCGTCGATTACGGGCTGTTCAAAGCGCGCCTCCAGCAGAACCTCACGGCGCTCGAGATGGTGCTCAGCCGGCCGGGGTTCGGCCTGGGCGAGACGACGATCGGCACCGAGCTCGAGATGTTCCTCGTCGACCGCGAGGCGCGCCCCGTGCCGATCGGGCCGGAGATCGCCAGCGCGGAGGCGAGCCCGATGATCACGCCCGAGATGGGCGCGTTCGACATCGAGCTCAGCACGCAGGCGGTGCCGCTCGCGGGCCGGCCGTTCTCGGCGCTGCGCGAGCAGATGCGCGCGACGGCCGAGGCTATCCGCCTGCGCGCCGCGGCGCGGGGGGCGCGCGTGGTCCCGGTCAGCATCCTGCCGACCTTCCAGCGGCAGGACTTCAACCCGGGGACGATCACGAACCTGCCCCGGTATCGCGCGCTCGCCGCGGGGCTCACGCGGCTGCGCAAGGCGCCGTTCCACATCCGGATCGACGGGGCCGAGCCGCTCGAGCTGATGTCGGACGACCCCGCGATGGAAGCGGCGAACACAGCGTTCCAGGTCCACCTCCGGGCGGCTCCCGACGCCTTCGCGCGGCTGTTCAACGCGGCCATGATGATGACAGCGCCCGTGCTGGCGGCGTCCGGCAACTCGCCCATCTTCCTCGGCCACCGGCTGTGGCACGAGACGCGGGTCGCTGTGTTCAAGCAGGCCGGCGACGACCGCCCGCCGGACCCCGACACGGACTGGAAGAAGCCGGCCCGCATCGGCTTCGGCACCGGCTGGGTGCGCGACGGCGCCGCGGAGCTGTTCATGGAGAGCGTCGCGCTGCACGAGCCCATCCTCCCCGTGTGCTGCGACGAGGACGTCCTCGCGTGCGCGCGGGCCGGCGGCGTGCCCCAGCTCCACGAGCTCCGCCTGCACCACGGCACGGTCTGGAACTGGAATCGACCGGTCTACGACCCTGCGGGCGACGGCCACCTGCGGATCGAGCTCCGCGCCCTGCCGTCGGGCCCGACCCTCGACGACATGCTCGCGAACGGCAGCTTCCTCCTCGGAGGCATCCTCGCGCTCGCGCCCGCCGTCTCCGAGCTGCTGCCGTCGTTCCCCTTCGGCCTCGCCGCGAGGAACTTCTACCATGCAGCGCAGTTCGGCCTCGACGCCGAGCTGGTCTGGCCGACCGCGCCGGGGGCGCCGCCCAGGGGGATCCGCGCGCGCGATCTCCTCCTCTCGCTCCTGCCGCAGGTCGAGGAGGGGCTGCTCGCCGCCGGGGTGGACGGGGCAGAGGCCCGCCGGTTCCTGGAGATCTTCGAGCGGCGCGTCGCCAGGGGCGTCACCGGGGCCGTATGGCAGCTCCGCACGCTGGAGGCGATGGAGGCGCGCGGGGCGCCGCGAGCCGAGGCGCTCCGGAGGATGCTGGAGCGGTACATGGCCGAGGTCGACTCCGGACAACCCGTGCACGCCTGGGCGATCCCCGGCGCGGGCGCGACGTGAGGTGGTCATGAACCGGGACATGACGACGGCCCTCGCGGAGCAGCTCGACGCGCAGCTCGCCGCGCCCGGCGCGATGGATGCGGCGCGGTTCGCGTCGTTCCTCGACGGGCAGCGGGAGATCGGGCTCGTGCACGGGACGCGCGCGCTGTGCCGCCACCTGCGGCCCTATCTCATCACGGAGCAGGACTACGCCGCGGTCGCCGGCGCCGCCGAGCGGGTCGCCGCCGCGCTCGAGCGCGTCGCGCGGCGCGCGCTCGTGGATGCCGCCCTGGCCGACGAGCTGGGGTTGTCGGCGGACGAGCGCGCCCTCGCGGCCCTGGATCCCGGCGACGGCCCGTTCCTCACGGTCGGGCGCCTCGACATGCTGGTGACCGAGGGCGGCTTTTCCTTCATCGAGCTCAACGCCGACTCCCCCGCTGGCATCACCGATCAGCTCCTCATCGAGCAGACGTTGATGGACCTCCCCCACATGGCGCCCTTCCGGAGCCGGCCGGGCCTGCGCACGCCCGCGCCGCACCGCGGGCTGATCCGCGCGCTGCGCGAGGGGTACGCCGCGTGGGGCGGGCGCGAGCCGCGGCCCACGATAGCGATCGTCGACTGGGCCACGGTCGACACGGCTGCCGAGTTCAAGGTGCTCGCGGACCTGCTCTCGGCCGAAGGGCACCGGACGATGATCCTCGATCCGGACCAGCTCGAGTACGACGGCGTCCGGCTGTCCGCCGGGGGAGAGCCGATCGATCTCGTCTACCGCCGGGTGATCACGCAGGAGCTCATCGGGCGGCGCGGCGTCGATCACCCGCTCGTCCGCGCGTACCGGGACCGCGCGGCCCATGTCGCGAACTCGTTCCGCACGAAGCCCCTCAACAAGAAGGCGGCGTTCGCGGTCCTCAGCGACCCCGAGTTCTCGGGCCTGTTCTCGCCCGGGCAGCGCGCGGCCATCGCGGCGCACGTCCCCTGGACGCGCCGGGTGAAGGCAGGTAGGGCCGAATGGAGGGGCCGCGAGGTGGATCTCGTCGAGCTCGTCCTGGGTGAGCAGGAGAGCTTCGTGCTGAAGCCGAACGACGAGTACGGCGGCAAGGGCGTCCTGCTCGGGTGGCAGACGCCGCCCGACGCGTGGAGGGAGGCAGTCCTCGGCGGCGAGGCGCAGCGCGCGATCGTGCAGGAGCGCAGCTCCTCGCGCACCGAGCGCATGCCGACGTTCCGCGACGGCATCGTGGAGGAAGAGGTCTACTTCGATCTCTGCCCCTTCGTGTTCGCCGGCCGCATGGAAGGCGCGATGGTGCGGCTCTCGGCCTCGGCGGTGAGCAACGTCTGCGCGGGCGGCGGCGTCACCGGGCTCTTGATCGTCGACGACGCGCTCGCGTCGAAGGAGGGTGCAGGCGATGTGTGAGCTCCTTGGCATGGTCTCGAACGTGCCGACGGACATCGTGTTCTCGTTCACGGGGCTCGCGCTCCGCGGCGGGCAGACAGGACCGCACGCGGACGGCTGGGGCGTCTCGCTCTATGACGGGCTGTTCGCGCGGACGTTCCTCGAGCCTGACCCCGCGTTCTCGAGCCCCCTCGCCCGGTTCATCCGCGAGAACCCGATCCACACGGCGCTCTCCATCGCCCACGTGCGCAAGATGACGCGCGGGGGCGCGGCGCTGAAGAACACGCACCCTTTCATGCGGGTGCTCCACCGCCGGCACATCGTGTTCGCGCACAACGGCACCCTGCCCACGGTCAGGGATCGACAGCTCCACCTCGAGACGCCCATCGGCGACACGGACAGCGAACATGCGTTCTGCGTCATCCTCGAGGAGCTCCGGAGCGCCTACGGCGCGCAGTACCCGAGCGACGGGCGCGAGCTCGGACGAACGCTCTACGAGCTCGGGAACGAGCTCGGCAGCGATGGAGTCTTCAACTTCCTTTTCGCGGACGGCGAGCACCTCTACGCCCGCTGCGGCGACAACCTGTCCTGCATCCTCCGCCACGCCCCCTTCGGCGAGGCGACGCTCGTGGACGCGGACCTCAAGGTGAACTTCAACGACGTCCAGGGCATGGGCCCCGAAGCGCGCATGGCCGTCGTGGCCACCGAGCCGCTCACGCGCGACGAGCTCTGGAGCAAGGCGACGCCCGGCACGCTGTGGGTCTTCCGCGCCGGCGAGCTCCTGGCGACGTTCCCCGAGGTCCCCGCCGAGCGCGGCTCGTCCGCGGAGGTCGCCGAGCGGGCGCCCCCCGGCTGAGCTGCGCCGGCCGGCGTGGGTGCCAGTCCGCCGCGCGGCTGACAGCGCGCGGCGGCGCCCCGTCAGCCGCGCGGCCGCACGAACAGGCTGCGGAAGAAGTCGCCCACCGTGTGCTCCTTGTAATCGCGGAACTCGCCGGCATCGAGGTAGACGCCGCCGCACACGCTACAGGTCTCGTACCAGATGTGCGGCTGCTGCGGGTCGACCATCCGCACCATCGGGGTGGTGCAGCGGGGACACGGCACCCGCCGGATGTCGTTGTTCTTCCGCCCCACCGAGGGATCACCGGTGTCGATCTGCTGGGAGCCCTCGATCGTCTTGAGCGACTCCTTCTCGTGGCTGTCGAACCAGATACCGCCGCACGCGGTGCATCGGTCGACGTCGATCCCGCCGAAGGTGATGACATCCATCGAGGCGGTGCATTTCGGGCAGTTCACGTAGCGCTCCAGTGCGGCCGGCGCCGCGGTCTGGGGCGAGGCTACCAGAGGAGGCGGATCGCGTGAAGCACGCACCGCCGGGGGCGCGCGCCGGGCGCCGCGGCGCCGCCCGCGGGCAGGGCGCCCGGGCGACGCTCCCCCGTCAGGCGTATGACTCCGGCAGCAACCGCACCTGCTGGATGAGCTGCGGATCGTGGCCGAGGAGGAGCCTCGCGCCCCGCTCTCGCGCGATCTGCTTGAGGCGGCGGATGCTGGCGAGCGCGGCCGCGTCATCGACGCTCTCGCCGGGGAGGATCTCGTCGGCGAAGTTCTCGACGAGGTCGCCCGCGTCGCCGACGAGCACGACGTTGCCTGTCTCCTCCAGCGCGACGACGACGGACTGGTGGCCTGGCGTGTGGCCGCGCGTGAGGACGACCTCGACGCCGGGCAGCGCCTCCCAGTCCCCCTCGACGAGGTCCCAGCGCAGGCCAGGAAGGTCGTAGTCGCGCTCGAACCAGGCGGGCCCGTGCGCCGGGCTGAAAGCAAACGCGTGCTCCGCGCGCTGCACCGAGATGCGCGCGTGGCGGAACATCCCGAGGTTCCCGGCGTGGTCGAGGTGCATGTGCGTCAAGATGACGTGACGGACGTCGTCGGGTCGCACCCCGATCTGCGCGAGCTGGTGGGCGAGCTCGTGCTCCGGGAGGATGACCGGCGGGCGAATCCCCTGCTTCGTGTAGTGCTCCTCGCGCAGCGCCGGGTCGCGGACGATCGCGCTGTTCAGCCCCGCGTCGACGAGCACGTGCCCCCGCGCCGTCTCGAGCAGGTAGGCCGAGACCGGCTCGGCGAGGACGAAGCGCCCCCCGCTGTCGCGCGTCGAGACCGTCTTCTCGAGGATCTCGTAGCCGCAGAGCAGGACATAGAGCCTCCTGACCTCGGTCCTCATGGCGCGACCTCCGCCGGACAGGCGTCTTCAGGGCGCGCGCCCGCCGCGCTACGCCGCGGGGTGTGCCAGCTTCGAGTACTTCGTGCAAAAGAACATGTACACGCCGTACGCGCACAGGCCGGCGGCGACGAGCACGAGCAGCGCCGTCCCGAAGGGCGAGTCGGCCACTGTCGAGAGCGCCTCGCGGACGCCCTTCGACTCGCCCGGATCGTGGGCGAGCGCGGCCTTGATCAGCGCGGCGCCGATGATGCCGAAGACGACGCCGCGGGAGACGAGCCCGACGCGGGCCATGCGGAACACCCAGGTGCGCTCCGGAGGGCTCATGCCCTCCGTGCTGAGGTCCCTCGCGAAGCGGGACTTCATCGCCTTGCGGAGCTGCTGGACGGCGACGCCGATCACCACGAGCCCCGCGATGCCGACGAGGACGCCCCCGAACGGCTGCTCCATCACCTTGCCGACCCAGGTCCGGGACCCGTCGCCGCCTGTGTCCTGGCCCAGCGCGAGCTGGAACGCCGTCAGCGCGAGCCCCGCCGAGATGACGCCGCTCACGGCCCAGCCCACGCGCTCGGCCGCGCCCTTGGCGTCGTTCCCGACGTGGCCCGGGTCCTTGAGGGCGAGGACCTCTCGCCACAGCGCATACCCGAGCAGCCCTATCCCCACGAGGAACAGCAACGCTTGCCCGAACGGCTGCTCGCCGAGGAGCCCGACCGCCTCGCGCCCGCCGGCCGTCCCGCCGCCGCTGAAGGCAGCCTGGAGCGACAGCGCGCCGATGAGCACGTAGACGACGCCCTTGGCCGCAAACCCAAACCTGGCCAGGGTGCGCACCCACCCGTTGTTTTCGGGCCGAGTGAACATTTCTCGCCGCACCGGAAATTCCATGGTTTCAGCTCTCCTCGGAGAAGCTGGTGCAGCGGGCATGCCACCGGGCGGGCGCGGCGCATCCGGCGCGCGGCGCGCGATCGCGCCTGCCGTATGGGGCGCGCCGCCACGCCTCGTCCCCAGACTGCCTCACCCGCAGGCGTCGCTCGGCCTCGACGCCATCGCCCTCGCGCAGCGGGGCGTCACTTCGACTTCGAGCTCGCCTTCTCCTTCACGATCTGCTGCAGCCGCTCGAAGTACCGGCTCTCGCGCCGGACGGCGATGCCGAACTGCGACGTCCCGAGCTTCTTCTTCGAGTAGACGACGTAGCGGGACATCTCCGGGTGGGCCTCCAGCTCCTCGATCATCTTCACGTAATGCGGGTGTGGCATGTAGATGAGGTCGGGCTTGTAGGCCGCGAAGAACCTCTCCGCGGAGAACGGCTCGAGCGCGAAGCGCCGGTCGTTGAGGCCGGCCATGTCGATGATCGTCTTCTCGAGGTTCATCGCGCCGAGCATCCCGACCTCGGTCGTGGCGATGACGAGGTCGTCGGGGAGCGTCGAGACGCGATCGATCGCGAACCAGTAGCTCTGCGGTCCCGAGGTGTTGCCGTGCTTGACGATGTTGAAGTGTCCGAGCCGGTTCCCCGCGACGGCGCCCGCGAGGTCCTTGCCTGCCGTGGCGAGCGGCGTGGAGAGGTGGAGCCAGAGGATCGCCAGCGCGGCGACGCCGGCCACGGGCAGGGCGGCCGGCGAGGGCTGCCCGAGAGCGTCGGAGAGCGTCCGCGCGAGCCGGACAGCGCTCCGGCAAGCGAGGTAGATGAGGCCTGGCAGCGGCGCGTAATAGAACCGCTGCGCAAACCCCATGATCGGGACGACGAACAACCACGAGTAGGCGAGGCACAGGAGCGTCGCGGCGAGGATCCCCTTGTCGAGCGCCGTGGACGCCGCCCACCACGCCCGGGGGCCGGTCCTCTGCCCCTCCCCCGCCGGCGCGCCGGAGGCCGCCTGGCGCGCGCCGAGGCCCACGAGCACGTCGAGGGCGATGACGGCGAAGAGCGGCCAGAAGAAGTCGAGCCAGTCGAGGAGATCGATGGTCGGCCGGCCGCGGTAGGCGCGGAGGATCCCTGATCCGTAGAGGTTCGTCGACTTGGCGTAGAACGGGAGCGGGAGGGGCGAGCCGAAGTACAGCTTGGCGGCCACGAGATGGAGGGCGAGGACGCCCGCCGTCGCGGCGAGGGCGGCGAGCCCGAAGCGCCGGCGGGCGCTGTCGCGCTCGAGCGCGACGAGCGCGAGCGGGACGAGGACGGCGTAGGCCGTGAGCTCCGGCCGCACCGAGAAGGCGAGCCCGCCGAAGGCGCCGAGCGCCACCCCGCCGGCGATCCGGGCGTCGCCGAGCAGCCGCAGCGCGAGGAGCAGGTAGGCGGTGAGGAAGCAGAGGCCGAACGACGTGTCCATGCCGCTCACGAAGTGGTCGGTCAGCGTGGAACGGGCGACGCAGAACGCGACAAGCGAGAAGCAGGACAGCCGCGCGACCTTCCCGTCGCCCGCCGCGCGCAGGACGAGCAGGACGAGCAGGACGAGCAGCGCCGGGCCCCAGATGAAGCTCTGAAGCATCGCGGCGAGGCTCGTGTTGCCGCCGGTGACGAGGTGGAACGGCACGGCGACGACGATGAAGGCGAGCGAGGTGAGCCCGTAGGCCGGCGGCCCGTCCGGGTTCCACGAGACGCCGTGCCCGGCGAGGATGTTGTGCGCGTAGCGCTGGAACATGTACGCGTCGTCCCAGAGCGTGGTCAGGTCGAAGCGCGCCGCCGTCTTGCACGCCATCAGCGCGAGGCAGAGCGCCATCGTGATCCAGAAGCACGCCGAGACGAGCCTGCGCACCGCCGTACGCGGCACAGAAGGGAGGCGATCCGTCGCGTCCGCCGCCGCGCCCTGCCCTGCCGATGCGCCGGCGGGCAGCTCGGCGGGCTCCTCGCCGGGCAACGTGGTCTCTATGTGCGTTGTCATGGCGCCCGGCACGGTGCCTGGCGCGCTCGGTTCGCCGGAAGGTTCACGCCATCGAGGCGAGCCGCGTGCAGAGGCTCGAGGCGCTCGGATACTCCACGCGGATGGACGCGCTGCGCCGCCCGCGTGGGCCGCTTCATCGGAGGCCGCATGCGGCGAACATAATCGCAACCGCAGCGCGCCGTACATCTGGAACCGGCGTGGTAAAGCTGCGCAGCAGAGGCCTCCCGGGGGCGAGGCCCTCGTGGGAGCGCGGCGTCCCGGCAAGGTCGAGCCTCGGGCGAGCCCGGCGGGGCCCCCGCGCCGCGCGAAGAAGAAGAACAGGGTCGCCTCGGGCAGGGCAGCTCCGCGGGGCCGGCGACGCGCGGACAAAAGCAAAAGAGCCTGCATGACGTCCGCCATGCAGGCTCTCTGTTCGCGGTGCTTCCCACCGCGTGTCGTTCTGAAGCGTCTCTCGCTCGCTGCGCAGCGCTGCTCACACCCGAGCTCCGGGCGCGATGCTCGTCACGTTCCATGGAGTATGGTCAAGCCGCACGACCT
>NZ_JEMA01000824.1 GCF_001589285.1 Sorangium cellulosum
GCCTCGGCGTCGACCACGCGGCGCGACAGCTCGTCCGCGCGCTCGCGGGTCGCGAGGAACGCCGCCGCGAACATCGTCTGGCCCGCGTCGAACACGCGGCCGATCTCCTGCTCGAGCCGCCTCGACTCCTGCACCTCGGTCCGGGTGCGCCGGCAGGCGTCGAGGTTGGCGCGCATGCGCTGGAGCGTGTCGGCGAGGCCGCCCTCTTCCTTGAGCAGGAAGGCGCGCAGCTCGGAGGTCAGCGCCCGCGAGATGCCGCCCGTCATGCTCGTCCGGAGCATCTCGTTCAGCTTGTTGCGCTCCTCGTCGGTGCCGAGGCGCAGCGGCGTCACGCCGTTGTCGAAGAGCGCGGCGAAGTAGTCGCGGGCCGACGGGAACGCCTGCAGCCGCCCGCCCAGGCGCGCCGCGCTCTCGCGGAGCTCGGGCAGCTCGGGCACCGCCTCGCTGTCGCCCTGGCTCACGAGCAGGAGGTCCTGGAGGCGGACGTCCTCGCCGAGCCCCGACACGATGAAGGGCGTCGGCTCGACGGAGGGCTCGCCCTTGCGCTCCAGGTGGACGCCGGCGACGAGCCGGCGCCTCGACGGAAGGACGACGTCGAGCGCGGCGTAGGAGGGGCGACCGGGCTCCCCGAGCCGCCCCCAGATGCCCTTGTCGCCGCCGGTGGCGCCCGTCTCGCCGAGGTTCGTGAAGCGCAGGCGCGACATGTCCGGCAGGAGGACCACGTACGCGGCGATCATCACCGTCGTCTTGCCGGCGCCGTTCGCGCCCTCGAGCGCCGTGACGTGGCGGTCGAGGAGGTACCGCTCGTAGAAGACGCCCTTCCAGTTGACGAGGGCGAGCGCCGCCGCGCGGGTGCGGGTCGTCATCGGGCGGGCTCCTCGTCCGGGGCGGCGTCTTCGTCGGCGCCCGCCTCGTCGCCGCCGCCCGCGTCGCCGAGGAGCACCTCGCCGCGCGCGACGAGCCGCTCCAGCGCGGCGCCCCTGTCGGCGAGGCCGCGCACGGGCTCGGCGAAGCGCATCAGGGCCGGGCGCAGCCGGAGGCGGGCCTCGTCGAGGACGTCCACGAAGCCGAGCTCCGAGAGCCGGCGCAGCGCCTCCCCGACCTGCGCGCGCACCGTCTCCGCGGCGACGCGCTCGTCGTACTTGCGCTTGCGGGGGCTCAGCGTGCGGACGAGGACCTCCGCGCCGACCAGGCCCGCGAGGCGCCCGAGGAGCGCCTCGCGCGCGACGAGCCCGCCGTGCTGGAGCGTCGTCGGGTCGAGGTAGAGGAGCGCGAGCGTCTGGCCGACGAGCATCTCCCCCGCCGAGAGCTGCCTCCGCCCGAGCCGATCGCCCGAGGGGAGGAGGTAGAAGTACCCGTCGCTCTGCTGGACGAGCTCGCAGCCGAACCGCCCGTAGAACCCCTCGAGGAGCGCCTGCGCGTCGGCGAGGTAGTCGTAGGCGGTGCCGTCGTCGCGTCCGATGTGCCGCCCGCGGCGCAGCATCAGGTCGACCTCGGGGAAGTGCTCGTCCGCGATCGCGGCCTCGAGGGTGAGGAAGGTCGAGCTCCTCACGGCGCGCCCCTCCCCTCGACGTCCCAGTCCTCGATCTCGATCCGCTCGAGGACGTGCGCCCAGGGCCGCTCGCGCTCGCTCAGCACCCGCGCGCGGCGGGCGACGGCGTCGGCGATGCGCCCCGCCGCCGCGTAGCGCACGGGCTCGGGCAGGCCGGGGAGGACGCGCGCCGACACCGCCGCGAGCGTCGCCGCGCCCTCCCCCAGGGCGCGCTCGACGAGCGCCTCGAGGTCCGCGACGAGGCGGTCGGGATCGACCCACGCGGGGGCCGCCTCTCGCTCGGCGCGAGGTCGCGCCACGGGCGGGCGCTCGACGCGGGCCTCGAGCGGGCGGAGGAGCCGGATGGACGGCGCGCGCGCCGTCACGAGGTGGAAGGGGCGCGAGGGCCACGCGGCGAGCTGGTCGCGCAGGCGCTGGCTGAGCGCGCGCTCGGGGTCGAGCCGCACGACGTCGCGCAGGTAGCGGTGCACGTACTGGTAGTATTCGGACCACGCCCGCTGCCGCGCGGCTCCCCACGCCGCGATCCGATCGACGTGCTCGATGACGCGCTGCGCGGTCGCCTCGGCGTCGGCGCTGGAGGCGGCGGTCGCGAGGGTCTGGATCTCCTGCAAGAGCGCGACGAAGTGGTGGGTGTCCCTGAGGAGGATCTCGTTCAGCTCGCGGAGCGTGCTGGTCGTCGCGTCGAGCAGGCCCTGGCAGCGGTCGACGGCGCTGAACCAGTCGGCCGACAGGAGCGTCGCGATCTCGGCCTGCACCTCTTCCTGCTGGGCGTCGAGGCCGCGCTGCCTGCGCTCGATGCCCGAGACGAGGTCGGCGACGGTGACGCGGAGCGGCCCGGCGACGTCCGTGCGCCACGCGCCGTCGCCCTCGGCCTTCCTCGCGGCGGCGAGGATCTCGGCGAGCTGCGCGCGGAGCGTGCCGGTGAGCAGCGTCAGGCTCTCGCGCGTGAGCGCCTCGTCGGCGAGGAAGTACTCGATCACCGCCGCAGCGAGCCTTGTGAGCGCGTATTCGCCCGCGCGCACGAGGCCGGCGCCGTCGACGCGCGCGAGCATCCGCTGCTCGCGGAGCCGCTGGATCGCGTGCGTCGCGCGCTTGCGCGGGTTCTCGGCGCCGGGATCGACGACATCGCAGACCTGCTCGAACATGTCGACGAGGGCGTCCTCCTCGAACGACGCGAGGGCCGCCTTGTCGGCGCGCAGGTAGAGCCCCGCGAGGAAGCAGAGGTCGACCGTCTTCAGATCGAGGCTCACCCGATCGCGCGCGAGGGAGGCGATGACGCGGCTGGGGTCGGCGGGAGGCCTCGTGTCGTGTCCTGGTTCCACGTAGCCGTGTTGACGATGGGTGGCGGTCATAACGTAGAAGGAAAGACGGGTCAACGTGCCGACGGGCATGACGGCCTGTCCTGAGGGCAGCCCGGCGGGCGCGGCGATGCCACACAGCACCTTCTTTGCCCCGCTCGCCTGTAGCGCGCGACCTCGGCATCCCTTGAGGGCCAGCTCCACCTGCGGGTGAAGCGGTGTCACGGAGCGGCCCATGGGACGAGCGACGCGCCATGAAAAATGCGCTCCACCCGTCGCGAGATGGTAAATTCGCCAAGGCTTCCGGAATGCATGTCTCCGGCAGATCCCGCGCCGCGCGAGCCTCACAACCGCTTGACGCGTCCACCCTTCATGGCCTCGGATGGCGGCGGGAGCGATGACGAGATGAGCAAGAATCATGGGGCCGCGGCGCGGCGTGCGAAGAGAAAGCATGAGAAGGAGCAGAAGAGGAAGAAGAGGCCACCCCACAGGCCGCTCGGGGTGAGCGCGCGCCCGGCGGTCCCGGCGTCCGCCCCTGAGATACGGTGGCAGCCTGAGATCCAGGGCATCGAGGGCCTCGCGGCGCTCGCTCAGGTCCCGTTCTACGAGGCGGCGTGCATGGCAGACTGCCTGGCACGGTCGCATGCTCGGGCATCGCGTCCGCTGGCCGATGCGGTCTGGACGCGCGACAGGGTGTGTGCGCTGGAGACCTCCGCGCTCGTGGCTCGGCTCGAGCAGCTCGGCATCCGGGTGGACCACGGCGCGTTCATCGCGGAGACGCCGCGGTTCGGCTCTGCCGTGCGGTGGGCTCGAGAGACATGGCTCCCGTTCGCTCCGGCTCACGCCGACGTGCATGCGCGCGACTTCATCACCCTTGCCGCGTGCGAGCTCTGGAAGCGCTGGCGCCCCGAGCCCCCGTCGCAGGAGTCGTTGCACGAGCTGCTGGTGCTCGGCGAGGATCACGCGGATCGCGAGGACGACATCGCGGCGACGGAGCACTGGATCCGCTTCTGGAGGGCGCTCCAGCCGCTGCTCACGCCCGAGCTGCGGACCACGAGCGCCGCCGGCGAGCTCCTCGAGGTCGACGCCAGCGTCCTCTTCAACTGGGCGTCCGACTTCTCGATGGTGGCCACGTACGTGGCGGGGCAAGACGCGGCGGTCGGGCTTCGTGCGGCCGAGGTGCAAGGGGAGATCCTCGCCCAGTTCTCCGCGGAACAGGAGTCATGGAGGCTGCCCCTCGTCTGCGATCGTGCCGAGGTGCTGTACGTGGCGGGGGAGCGGATCGAGGCGGAGCGCATCCTGCGCGAGCAGATCGAGGCGCACCCCACGAGCGCAGGAGCCTACGTCAGGCTGGCCGAGCTCTGGGCCCCGTACGGAATCGACGATCGCGAAGCGATCACCCGCGCTCTCGCGCTCCTTGTTCAGGCGGCCGCGCGACCCGTCGAGGACGCCGCCAGCTGGGATCTCGACGTCCGCATCAAGGCGTTGCGGAAGCAGCTCCAGGCGTGCGGCGGTGACGGCCGCAAGGCAGCCACGGCGTAGGCAGCGCATACACCACGGCGCGCCTCGCCGAGGTCGTGTGCTGTCTGGCGGTGGGCCCGCCGCGAGGTCGCGCCGGCCGCTACCGCCGACCGCTCCGCCGCGCTACGGTGGCCCGCCGTGGACGCCCCTCGACCGGCCGGCCCCCGCCGCGCGCTGCTCCTCGGCCTGCCCCTCGCCGCGCTCGCCGCGGCGGCCCTCCTCTTCATGCAACGCGACGATCGCCCCGCCGCGAAGGCGCGGCCGGCGAGCGCGGAGTCCAGCGCTGACGAAAGCCCGCGGCGGCGCGATGAGCCGCCCCCCGCGCCCCCGGCCCCGCCGCCCACCGCCAGCGCCGCCGCCCGCGCGCCGGAAGCGGCGCCGGACATCGACCCTGAAGCCCGCGCCATCGACAGCATGCGCGCCGCGTTGACGACCGACCCCGAGGAGGTGCTCCGGCTCGACGACGCGGCGTCGCGCGACGTCGGAGACAGCCCGCGCGCCGCCGAGCGCGGCCAGCTCCGCGTGCGGGCGCTCGTGCGCCTGGACCGCATCGGCGAGGCCCGCAGCCTCGCGGAAGACCTCGTGGAGCGCTATCCGGACGACCCCGCGGCGAAGAGCGCGGCGGCCTACATGGGCATTCACCCGAGGCCGCGCGGTCCTTCCCGGTAAGGCGCGAACCCTGTGTGCCCCGTGAGGAGAGCCGATGACCTGCTCGCGACCGCTGGGATCATGATCTTGTAACAAAGCTAGAACGTTGCGCATCGAGTCACTGAACCGATTAACAAATCGGGTTGGCTCACCGCACGTTTCTGGCGATAATGGCGGCATGCGCAACTGGCTTATTCTTGTTGGGGTGCTCCAGCTCTCCGCGGCTGGATCCGGCTGTGTCAGCGATCTGGACGACGTCGATCCGGACGGCCTGGACGGCACGGGCGGCGACACGGGGGGCAGCGGCACGGCGAGCAGCGGCGTGCCCGCGGGCACGGGCACCGGCGGGCCCACGGGCACCGGCGGCAGCGGCACGACGGGCACCGGCGGGCCCGCGGGCACGGGCGGCGGGCCCACCGCGACGAGCTCCGGCGCCAGCGGGGGAGACGGCACCTGCGCCGGCGTGGAGGACGCCTGTGCGTTCGAGGGCGGGGTCGAGATCGACTGCCACCGGCGCTTCATGTACGGCGTGAACTACGCCTGGCGCGACTTCGGCGCGGATTTCGGTGGGCAGACCCGGTGGAGCCAGGCGGGCATCTCGGGAAAGAAGAACCAGGTGCTCGCCGACCTGCAGGACATGCGCGCTCACGGCGTCGATATGGTCCGCTGGTGGATCTACCCGCGCTTCTACGGGGACCAGATCACCTTCGACGGGCAGGGCAACCCGACCGGGCTCGGGGGCACCTCGGTGCAGGACATCCTGGCGGCGCTCGAGCTCGCGGAGCAGGCGGAGGTGAACGTGATGTTCACGCTGTTCTCGTTCGACGGGTTCTACAAGACGACGCACAGCCCGCCGAGCGGCCTGTCGGTCTGGAGCATGGGGCCCATCGTCGCGGACGCGGACCGTCGCGCCCGGCTCATCGAGAACGTCGTCCGGCCGATCGCGCAGACGGTGGCGTCGAGCCCGCACCGGCACCGCATGCTGGCCTGGGACGTCATCAACGAGCCCGAGTGGGCGATGACGGGGCCGAGCCTCTACGGCGACGACCCGCCCTTCGAGGGCGACGCCACCAAGTTCGACCTCGTCACGCACCAGCAGATGGAGGCGCTCGCCAAGGAGTCGGCCGCCGTGCTGAGGGAAGCGACGGGCGCGCCCGTGAGCGTCGGCAGCGCCGCGATCAAGTGGGGTCAGGCGTGGACCCGCGCGGACGTCGACTTCTACCAGGTCCACATGTACGGGTGGGTCAACGAGTGGTTCCCGTACAACAAGCCGCTCTCCGAGTACGGCCTCACGGACAAGCCCGTCGTGATGGGCGAGTTCCCGAGCAACATGGACGGGATGAACGTGACCTACGACAAGTTCGTGAGCGACCTTTACGACCTCCGGTATGCGGGCGCGCTCTCGTGGTCCATCACCGACACGAACTTCCCCTGGTCGTCCGCGAAGAGCGCCGTGAAGGCGTTCGCCGATCAGCACCCCTGCGAGACGCGGTACTGAGCACCGGGCGAGCGCCGCGGCCCGCGGCGCCGCACACCCCGCCATCGACATCCGAGCTCGGCAGTCACGCCGGCGCGGCAAGCTCGTCCTGAACGGGAGAGGCCGCTCCCCGCGTGACAGCTTGCCCCAGCGTGTGGCGTCTTGGCGCATGAAGTCGCTCGGCTGGGCGCTGCGATGCCGCCGCGCAGGTCGTCAGCGCGCCTTCCCGTCCGTTGCCCTTCCGGGCACGTCGGTTGCTGGGCAGGTGGGCCCACCGCTCACCAGGTGTGCCGCCTGTGTGAGCCGTCGAGGGTTGCGAACCAGCACCCAGACAGGAGAGCGCTATGGCAAGAGATCGCTACGAGAACCGAGGCTTCCGTGACGAGGGGACGCGCGAGGACTGGCGTCGCCGGGAGGAGCAGGGACGCTTTCAGGGGAACCACGATCAGCGCGACTTCCGTGGCCACGAGGAGGGTGACGCGTTCGGACGAGGCTCCTACAGCCGGGGCAACTACGCGAACCAGAGCGGCGGCAGCCGGCAAGGCGAGCGGGGCCAGGAACCCCAGTACGGACAGCCGCAGTACGGACAGCGAGGTCGGGGCGAAGGCAGGGGGCAGTGGCAGCCGGGCGGCCAGCACGGGCAGGAATACCGGGGCTACGGCACGGGCGGCGAGGATCACCGCGGTGGGCGCGGCTACCGCGAGCAGGAGGAGCGCCGCGCCTACGGGCAGGACAGCCCCTCGTGGGAGCAGAGCGGCGGGCGCGGCAATCACTTCGGCGGGCGAGGCGCGGAGGACGAGCGCGGCGGGTTCGGCTCGGCGCAGCGAGGGCGCGAGGAGAACCGCGGTTACTACGGTCGCGACGTGAACCGCGGGTTCACAGGGCCGGACGAGGGGCCGGGTCGGGGCTCCTACGGGCGCGACCACTACGGCCGCGAGAGCGAGGGACAGCACCGCGGCTTCCAGGGCCGCGAGGACTACCAGGATCGCGAGAGCCAGTACCGCGGCTACGGGCGCGAGGACGAGTACCAGGGCCGCGGCCACGAGGGACAGAGCCGCGGCTACGGCCATGGCCGCGGCGAGGAGCAGCGCCGTGGCTTCCAGGGCCGCGAGGACTACCAGGATCGCGAGAACCAGTACCGCGGCTACGGGCGCGAGGAGGAGTACCAGGGCCACGGCTACGGGCGCCACGACGAGCATCAGGGCCGCAGCTACGGCCGCCAGGACNGGAGTACCAGGGCCACGGCTACGGGCGCCACGACGAGCATCAGGGCCGCAGCTA
>NZ_JEMA01000825.1 GCF_001589285.1 Sorangium cellulosum
GGGGAGCGAGGCGCGGGGGCGCGGGGGGAGCGTCGCGCCGAGCATCCGCGCGGCGCGCTGCGCGCGCTCCTGGCCGGTCGCCGAGGCGTGGGGGGCGAGCGCGAGCGCCAGCTCGGCCACGTTCGCGGGCCGCCGCGCCGGATCCTTCGCGAGGCAGCCGAGGAGGGCGCGCTCGACGGCGGGGGGGATGTCGGGCTCCAGCGCGCTCGGGAGCGCCGGCTCCGCGCTCTCGACGCGCAGCGCGAGATCGGCGAGCGAGCTCGCCTCGAACGGCGGCTGCCCGGTGAGGAGCTGGTAGAGGATCGCGCCGAGCGAATAGATGTCGGCGCGGGCGTCGACAGGCTGCGACGACCGCACCTGCTCCGGCGCCATGTAGAGGGCAGCGCCGAGCGCCTCCCGGGGCTGCGCCGGGTCGCCGCCGTCGCCCTCGCGCGCGCCGGGCAGCTCCTTCGCGATGCCGAGGTCGAGCACCTTCACCAGCGTCGCGCCCTCGGGCGTCGTCGTCAGGAGCAGGCTCGCCGGCTCGAGCGCGCGGTGCACGATCCCCGCGGCGTGCGCCTCGGCGATCGCCACGCAGGCCTGCAGCACGCAGTCGAGGGCCTCCGGGACGTCGAGCTGGCTCGTCTCGCGGAGCAGATCGGAGAGGCCTCGTCCATCGAGGTACTCGGTGACCGCGTAGGGCACGCCCGAGCCGAGCTGGCCGACGTCGAGCACCCGCGCGACGTGCTCGCCCTTGAGCTGCATCGCCGCGCGCGCCTCCCGGAGGAACCGCTCGGCGCGCGCCGGGGTGCAGTCGCCAGGCAGGAGCCTTATCGCGACCCGCTGCCCGCGTGCGAGGTGGCTGGCGGCGACCACCATCTCGGTCCCGCCCCCGCCAAGGACCCGGTCGACCCGGTACTGCTCCGCGATCACGTCCCCTGCGATCACAGGTGCGTTCATCAAGGCTCCCCGAATCACGCGCACCGGCTCAGGCGCAGCCGCCCCCCCGGACATGCGTAGGTTCACCCTAGCACATCGGTTCCCTGAATTGTGGGTGCCGGTCGAGGACGGCCGGACGGAGAGGCCCGGGCGACGAGCACGAGAGCGCGTGAATGTCGCCCGGCCCGGCGCACCTCCGGCCTGGGGCTGCTCCTCGCCTCGCGCCGCAGGCGAACGAGCAGCGCCGCCCGCTCTCCGTAGCAAGCCGTCCGACAGGCCTGCTCGCCCGCACGACGCGGGGCCGCCCGCCCAGCGCGCATCGCGATGCGCGATGGCCGAAGACGTCTCGATGAAACGTCCCTCCTGGAGAGCGCGCGGCGCACGCGCGCGCTCCCGGCCTGACGCGAAAGCGCGGACTTCCCAGCTCGCACGCCCGCGCCTCGTGCTTTACATTGCCCCGAGTCGCGCGAGGGGGAACGCGTATGACTCGGGTGGAAGCGGCTGAGATCCACCGCTGCGGTCGCTTCCTGCTCCGCAGGCAGACGATCGCGGGGAGGACGGCGGTGCTGAAGACCGTCCGGGGGAGCCCTCCGGCCGCGGGCGCGGCGGCCCTCCTGCGCCGAGAGCACGCCTTCCTGCGCCGCCTCGACGCGCCGGGGGTCGCGCGGCCGCTCGCGCTGGAGGGCACGGAGGCCGCGCCCGTGCTCGTCCTCGAGGACGCAGGCCCCGAGGACCTGGAGCGACGGCTCGCCCGGGGGCCGCTCGCGCTGGACGCGTTCTTCCACGTCGCCATCGCGCTCGCCGAGACCTGCGCGCGCGTTCACGGCGGCGGCGTGGTCCACCGCGCGATCGCCCCTGGCCGCGTGGTCCTCGGCGAGGAAGGGCAGGTCACCCTCGTCCACTTCGCCGACGCGGCCGAGCTCACGAGCGTGCCCGGCGCCGTCGAGATCGAGAAGCTCAGGGCGCTGCCCTTCATGTCCCCCGAGCAGCTCGGGCGGATGAACCGGTTCGTGGACTGGCGCTCCGACCTGTACGCGCTGGGCGCGACGTTCCACGCCATGCTCACCGGCGCGCCGCCCTTCCGCGACCGCGATCCGCTCGCGCTCGTCCACGCCCACATGGCGAGGAGCCCCGTGCCCCCGCACGTGGTGAGCCCCCACGTCCCGGCGGCGCTCTCCGGCATCGTGCAGCGGCTGCTCGCGAAGACGCCGGAGCTGCGGTACCAGAGCGCCGAGAGCCTCGCCCACGACCTGCGCGAGGCGCAGCGGCGATGGTCGAACGAGGGCGCCATCGCGCCCTTCGAGCTCGGCCGCATCGACCTCGCGCGGCGGCTCCCGCTGCCCGAGCGCCTGTTCGGGCGCGAGCGCGAGCTCGCCGCGCTGCGCGGCGCGCTCGACCGCGCGTCGCGCGGCAGGACGGAGCTCGCGCTGGTGACCGGGGAGGCGGGCATCGGGAAGACCGCCCTCGTCGAGGCGCTGCGGGACACCATCGCCGAGCGGGGCGGCCGGTTCATCGCGGGCAAGTTCGATCTGCGCGCCGCGAACGTGCCCTACTCGTCCGTTGTCGAGGCGCTCTGCGGCCTCGCGGACGCGCTCCGCGACGAGCCGGAGGAGCGCCGCGCGGCGCTCAGGGACGCGGTGGGCGAGCCGCGCGGCGCGCTCGGCGAGCTCTGCCCGGCGCTGGCCGAGCTCTTCGGGGAGCTCCCCGAGCTGCCCGCCGTGGATCCGATGCGCGCCGAGCGCCGCTTCCTGCGCGCGGTCCAGGCGTTCGTGCGCGCCGTGGCCAGCCAGCGGCCGCCGCTCGCGATCTTCCTCGACGACCTCCAGTGGACCGACGCGGCGTCGCTCCGCGTCCTCCGCGCCCTCGCCGCGGACCCGAGCAGCGAGCGCGTGCTCCTGCTCGCCGCGTACCGGCCGCTGGCGCTGGGCCTCATGCACCCGCTCCACGCGACCCTCGCGGATCTCCGGCTGGCGCAGGTCGCCCCGATCCTCCGCCTCTCGCTCGGGCCGCTCGACGTCGAGGCGGTCGTCGCGCTGCTCGCCGAGGCGCTCCGCTGCGCGCCCGAGCGGGCGCGGCCGCTCGCCGAGCTCATCCTCGCCAAGACCGCGGGCAACCCCTTCTTCATCCGCCAGATCGTCCGATCGCTCCAGGAGCAAGGGCTGCTCGTGTTCGACGCGGACCGCTCGACGTGGACCTGGGAGCTCGGCCGGATCGAGCGGGTCGGGGTCACCGACAACGTGGTCCAGCTCATGACGGCGTCCGTCCGCAAGCTGCCCGAGCAGGCGCAGGAGCTCCTGCAGGTCGCCGCGTGCATCGGCAAGCGCGCGGAGATCAGGACCGTCGCGGCTGTGTCGGGCCGATCGATCGACGAGGCGACAGCGGCGCTCGGCCAGCCGCTCCGCGAGGGGCTCCTCGTGCCCGACAGCGCGCGCGAGCGCGAGGAGGAGCTCGCGGTCCGGTTCGCCCACGATCGCGTCCAGCAGGCCGCCTACGAGCTCGCGCCGGCGGAGCGGCGGCAGGCGCTGCACCTGGCGATCGGCCGCTTCCTCGAGGCCTCGTGCGACGGCGGGGCGGACGGCGCGCTGTTCGACGCCGTGGACCAGCTCACCCTCGGCGCCGCGCGCCTCGACGACGACCAGCGCGACCACCTCGCGCGGCTCAACCACCGCGCCGGCGTCAAGGCGCGCCGCGCCGCGGCGTTCGGCCCGGCGCTCGAGTACTTCCGCAGCGGCATCCGGCTGCTGCCGGAGGGCGCGCGGCGCGAGCTCTGGCTCGCCCTCCGCCGCGACGCCGCGGAGTGCGCCGCGCTGACCGATCGGCACGCCATGGCCCGCGCGCTCGTCGAGGAGGGGCTCCGCCGCGCGACGTCCTCCGCCGAGCGGGCCGAGCTCGAGGCGATCCGCCTCATGAGCGCGACGATCACCGGCGAGCACGCGCTGGCGCTCGGGTGGGGGCGCGAGGCGATGCGCGCCGGCTTCGGGGTCGAGCTGCCCACGGCGGGGCTCGACGAGGAGATCGCGGCGCAGCGGCGGGCGATCGGCGCGCGCCTCGGGGCGCGCTCGCCCGAGTCGCTCGTCGACCTCCCGCGCCTGACCAGCCCCGAGGGGCGGGCATACATGAAGGTCCTCGCCGGGATGCTGGCGCCCGCCTGGTTCGCGGACAGGAAGCGGCTCCTGCTCCTCACCCTGCTCGGCGTCCGCTTCGCGCTGGAGCACGGCAACTCGAGCGAGGCGATCCTCCCCTACGCAGCGCACGCGATGTTCCTGGCGGCCGAGGGCGCGCTCCAGAGCGCCGAGGGCTTTGGCCGGCTCGCCGTGGAGCTCGCGCGGCGGTTCCAGGATTGCGCCCAGGAAACGATAGCGCTGTACATGTACAATGACTTCGTACGCCCGTGGGTCGCGCCGCTCGCGTCGTGCGCGGCGCAGAGCCGCGAGGTCGTCGCCCGGGGCGTGTCGTGCGGCGAGCTCCGCTTCGCCTCCTACGCGCACACGGGGATCGTCGAGCACTCGTTCGCCGCGGGGGTGGAGCTCGATCGGGTGCTCGTCGATCTGGACGACGCGCTCGCGTTCAGCCGGCAGACAGGCAACCGATCCACGCTCCTCTACCAGATCGCCTACCGGCAGACCTTCCGGTGCCTCAAGGGGCTCACGCGGGGCCGCAACGTGGTCGACGACGACGAGTTCGACGAGCGGGCCTTCCTCGCGGAGGCGCAGCGGGAGCCGCCAGCGAGCTGCGTGTACCACATCCTGCGTCTCGCGACCTCGTACGCGTTCCGGGATCGGGCGCAGGCCGTCGCGCACGCCGACGCGGCGATCCCGTACATGCACTTCATCGGCGGCTACATCCCCGAGTGCCAGCACGCGTTCTTCACCGCGCTCACGCTGCTCTGGCGGTGCGACGGGGCCGACGAGCAGGAGAGGGCCGCGCTGCTCGCGCGCGTGGCCGAGCTGCGGCGCGCTCTCCAGGGGTGGGAGCGCGGCTGCGCCGAGAACTTCCGCTCGAGGCGCCTGCTGGTCGACGCGGAGATCGCCCGCGTCGAGCGCCGGTTCGAGGCCGCCGCCGCGCTGTACGACGAGGCCATCGAGGCGGCGACGCGCGCGGGGTTCCTCCACGGGGCGGCGTTCGGCAACGAGCTGGCCGGGCGCTTCTATCACGGGCTCGGCCGGGCGCGGATCGCGGCCATGTACCTGCGCGCCGCGCGGCAGGGGTTCGACCGCTGGGGGGCCACGGAGAAGGCGCGCGCGCTCGCGGACGAGTTCAGCCTCGGCGCGCGCGGCGAGGAGCCCGAGCTCGCCGAGGAGCGCTTGCCCGCGGCCGCCCTCGACGCGCTCAGCCTGCTCAAGGCCGCCGAGACCCTCTCGGGCGAGATCATGCTCGATCGGCTGCTCGAGAAGCTCCTCGGCGTCTGCCTGGAGGCCGCCGGCGCGCAGCGCGGCGCGCTCGTGTTCGAGGAGGAGGGGGAGCTCTTCGTGCAGGCCGTTGGCCGCGCCGCGGCGCCTGTCTCGATCGAGCGCACGCCGCTCGCCGGGTCGCGCGAGGTCCCGGCGAACGTCATCGAGCGCGCGCACGGGACGCAGGAGATCGTCGTGAGCGACGACGCGGCCGGCGATCCGGCCCTCGCCGGCGACCCCTACTTCGCCGAGGGCGGCTCGAGGTCGGTCCTGGTCCTGCCGATCCGCCGGAACGAGGCCCGGCTCGGGGTCGTCTACCTCGAGAACAAGCTCGCCACGCGCGCGTTCACGCGCGACCGCGTCCACGTGCTGGAGCTCCTGTCCGACCAGATCGCGATCGCCCTCGAGAACGCCCGGCTCTACCGCGAGGCGCAGCGCGCGATCCGCGTCCGCGACGACTTCCTCAGCGTCGCGTCGCACGAGCTGAGGACGCCCGTCACCTCCCTGCGCCTCGGCCTGCAGTCGATGCTCCGCCGCAACGACCTCGCGCCCGAGGAGCACCTCACGCGCGCCCTGTACAGGATGGACCGGCAGGTGCAGCGGCTCGTCCGGCTGATCGACGATCTCCTGGACGTCTCGCAGCTCCACACCGGCCGGCTGGAGCTGCACGTGGAGCCTGTCGACCTCGCCGACGCCGTGGGCGACGTCGTGGAGCGGCTCGGCGCGCGCATCGCGCAGTCGGGCTCGACCGTGAGCGTGCGCGCGGAGCCGTCGATCGTGGGTTCGTGGGACAGGAGCAGGCTGGAGCAGGTGATCTCGAACCTGCTCGACAACGCCCTCAAGTTCGGCGCGGGCGCGCCGATCGAGATCGCTGTCGCGCGCAGGAACGGCACGGCAGAGCTCGTGGTGCAGGACCACGGCATCGGGATCCCCGCCGAGCGGCTCCCGTACGTGTTCGAGCGGTTCGAGCGGGCCGTGTCGAGCCGCCATTTCGGGGGGCTCGGCCTCGGGCTCCACGTGGTGAAGAGCATCGTGGAGGCGCTCGGCGGGGCGGCGCGCGCGGACAGCCGCCCGGGCGAGGGGGCGCGGATCACCGTCGAGCTTCCCTGCGACATGCCGGCGACCTCGCCGGCGGCGCTCGGCGGCCTGCTGCCCGAGGCGAGCTGCCCCGGGGGAGGCGCTACGGCGTGCGCGCCGGCTGCTGCGGGACCATCAGGATGTACGGCGTCTTCGGCTCCTCGCCCGGCGGCACCGCCAGCGGCGCGGGGGCGCCCTTCTCACCGAGGCTCCGGATGAAGCGGTACATCGCCACGAGATCGGCCTCGTGCATGGTCACGTAGTTCAGCCAGGGCATCGGCGGGCGGCCGGCGGCCGCGCGGAACATCTGCACCCAGGCCTCCTCGCCGAGGTTCTGGGCGGTGATCCGGAGGTTCGCCGCGTAGCTCGTCCCCCACGGACCCCGGTAGCCGACGTCGTTGCCCGTGAGCCACTCCGAGGCCGGGAGCCTGCCGCTCGAGCGATCCCAGCCTGGCGTGTGGCAATCGTTGCACCCGCCCACGAGGATCAGGTACCGGCCGGCCTCCTCCGGGCTGGACGCTTTCACGTACGGCGAGCTCTCGGGCTGGGCGAAGGCCGCACACCCGATCATCGCCGCCAGCGCCGCGCCCGGCAGCCCGCGCACAGCCCAGCGCGCCGCGCGCGCCCGCGCGGAGGAGGAGGTCACGTCAGTTCGCATTGCGCTCCCCATGCCAGCCATTCCATCCGTAGTGCAGCGAGCGTGCCGGACCGCAGCGCGGCGCGCGGCGGAACGCGTCCGCCGGCGTCGGACGCGCGGTGAATCCTACGCCGCAAACGTCGACAGCGTCTCGCGCGGCGCGTTCATGAGCCGCGGGCGGCGCGGGACCGCCGGCGCGGCGCCGCCATGAGCGGCCGGAGGCCGTTCACGCAGGCGAGGACCGCGGAGCCGTTGTTCATGAGCGTCGCCATGACCGGGTTCAGCAGCCCGGGGATCGACAGCGCGTACGCGGCCGCGTTCACCCCGAGGATCATCGAGAAATTCTGGTGGATGATGCGCATCGCGGCGCGCGAGATGTCGATCGCCTCGACGAGCTTCGACAGGTCGTCCTCCACGAGGACGACGCCCGCCGTCTCCCGGGCGATCTCCGCGCCCGCGGAGACGGAGATGCCGATGTCGGCGTACGAGAGCGCCGGCGAGTCGTTGATGCCGTCCCCGACGACCGCGACCGTGCGGCCCTCCTGCGTGAGCCGCCGCGTGATCTCCGCCTTGTCCTCGGGCAGCATCTCCGCGAAGAACCGCGTGATCCCGAGCTCGAGGGAGACCTGCCGGGCCACCTCGCGGCCGTCGCCCGTCAGCATGACGATGTCGTCGATCCCGCGCTCGCGCAGGCTGCGGATCGTCGCGCGGCTCTCGGCCCGGATCGCGTCGCGGTAGGCGAGCGTGGCGACGTGCCGCCCGTCGACGGCGAGGAAGAGGAGCGATTTCGCCGTCGACTCGAGCGCCTGCCTGGCGCCGGCCTCGGTGCGGCAGGCGATGCCGAGCTCCTCGATGAAGCGCGGGCTGCCGAGCTGCACGACCCTGCCGAGGACCCTCGCCTGCACCCCCCGGCCGACGAGGTAGCGCGACTCCTCCCGGTCCGGGATCGACAGCCGCCACGCCTCGGCGAGCCGCAGCACCGCCTGCGAGACGGGGTGGGTTTGCCGCGCGGACACCGCGGCCGCGAGCGTCGCCGCCTCGCGCTCGGACAGGGCGTCGTGGACGAGGAAGTCCGTGACCTCGGGGACGCCGGACGTCAGCGTGCCCGTCTTGTCGAAGACCACGGTCGACACCCTCGCGAGCTTCTCGATGTAGGCGCCGCCCTTGATGAGGATCCCGCGGCGCGCCGCGGCGTTCATCGAGGCGAGCACCGTTGTCGGCGCCGAGACGCGCGGGCCGGTGCCGAAGTCGATCGTCAGGATCGCGGACACGCGGCCGAGGTCGCGCGTGGCCGCGAGCACGACGGCCGAGCACGCGAGCGCCGGCGGGACGAGGCGGTTCGCCACGACCTCGGCGTAGTTCTGCGCGCGCGTCTCCAGCGCGGGCGCGCTCTCGATGAGCCGCGCCGTGCTCGCGGCGGTCGTGTCGCCGCCGACGCGCTCGGCGCGGATGTACAGCTTGCCGTCCTTGATGGCTGTCGCCGCGAAGCAGCGGTCGCCGGGGCCCTTGAGCACCGGCATCGACTCGCCGGTCAGCGACTGCTGGTCGACGAGCCCCTCCCCGTCCGTGACCGTCCCGTCGACCGGGATCACCGAGCCTGTGTAGACGACGAGGACGTCGCCCACGACGAGCTCGGCCACCGGGACCTGCACCTTGGCGTCGCCGCGGACCACCCACGCGAGGTCCTGCTGGTACCCGAGCAGGCCGCGGATCGCGCGCCGGGCGCGGGCCTGCGTCAGGTCGCGGATGTGGTCGCCGAGCGTGACAAGCCAGATGATCCCGGCGGCGTTGATGGCGTCCCCTGTCGCCACGGCCGACGCGATCGCGAGGCTGTCGAGCAGGTCGACGTTGAGCTTGCGCTGCCGCACCACCGAGTCCCACGCCCGCGTGAAGATGGGCGCGCACGTCGCGGCGATGAGCGGGTACGCGAGCAGCGGCGAGACGAAGCCGAGCGAGAGGAGCATCCCGGCGCTCGAGAGGTAGAGCGGGCGCCGCGCGACGGCGGACGCGCGGCGCGCCTCC
>NZ_JEMA01000826.1 GCF_001589285.1 Sorangium cellulosum
CCCGGGCCGGCGCGGCGGCCTCGGCGACAACGTCGCCACGCGCGACGGACGCAGCCGCCTCCGCAGCGACGTCGTCGCCGCTCGCGGCCGGCGCGCTCGAGGGCGGCGCAGGCGCGATCGGCGGCGCTGCGTGCGGCGCCGCTCCTGCCACGGCGGCAGGCGTCCCGCCCCCGCCGCTGACCCCCGAAGGTTCCTCGGACCCCGTGACAACGTCGAGCGCACCGGACGCCGGGGAGCACACATCGCCGGCGGCCCCCTCGACGTGCGGCTCCGGATCGCTCGCGGCGATGAGGCTGCCCGACGGGATCTCGTCCGGCAGCGCCGCGGGCCCGGAAGCAACGGGCTCTGCTGGAGACGGCCTCGGCGCGACCGGCAGCGCGCGTGGCGCGGCGACCTCGAGGCCCACCGCGAAGGGCTCGAACACGTCGCCGGCGAGCCAGCCTGTGCACATCCGGAGGTGCGCGCCGGCCGGGATGTCGCGCACGAACATGTCCCCGAAGAGCGCGTCGATCGCGAGGTCGCGCTGCTCGACCACGGGCCTCTCCCAGCTCGGGAGCACCGCGACCACGCGGACCACGAGCTGCCCATCCGACCGACGCGCGCGCGCTCGCGCGAGCGTCCTGGGGCGCACCTCCCAGTAGAGGTAGAGCGTCTCCGGATCGACGGCGAGGCCGACGATCTCGTCGACGTCGTACCGCGCCGGCATCTCCGCCCGCTCGTCCTGCACGATGGCCGCGAGGCTCAGCGCCGCGCCCGCGCGGCTGTCCTCCGCGACCGGCGATGCCTGCGCCGGAGCCTCCGCGGGCGGCAGGTCTCGCGGCGACGGCACCGGAGCGACGGCGGGCGCTTCGGAGACCGCCTCGGGCTCTCCGGCCTGCCCGTCGGCGGCCGGTGCCTCGACCAGCGCGACAGCGCCGGGTGCCTCCGCGCCCACGACGTCGGCGGCCTCCGGAGCAGCGCCTTTCGTGGCCTCCGCGCCCGCGGCCTCTGCGATCTCCTCCGCGGCCTCTGCGTCGGCGATCTCCTCCGCGGCCTCTGCGTCGGCGATCTCCTCCGCGGCCTCTGCGTCGGCGATCTCCTCCGCGGCCTCTGCGTCGGCGATCTCCTCCGCGGCCTCTGCGTCGGCGATCTCCTCCGCGGCCTCTGCGTCGGCGATCTCCTCCGCGGCCTCTGCGTCGGCGATCTCCTCCGCGGCCTCTGCGTCGGCGATCTCCTCCGCGGCCTCTGCGTCGGCGATCTCCTCCGCGGCCTCTGCGTCGGCGATCTCCTCCGCGGCCTCTGCGTCGGCGATCTCCTCCGCGGCCTCTGCGTCGGCGATCTCCTCCGCGGCCTCTGCGTCGGCGATCTCCTCCGCGGCCTCTGCGTCGGCGATCTCCTCCGCGGCCTCTGCGTCGGCGATCTCCTCCGCGGCCTCTGCGTCGGCGATCTCCTCCGCGGCCTCTGCGTCGGCGATCTCCTCCGCGCCGACGTCCTCGTCCGTCTCCTCCTCGTCCTCCTCGTCCGCCTCCTCCTCCTCGTCCTCGTACTTCGCCCCCTGCGCGCCCGTCCCCTCCTCCTGTTCGCGCTGCGCCTTCTCGATCAGCCGCGCGCGGAGCTGCCGCGCCTCCTCGTGCTGCGGCGCGCGCGCCAGGATCTCGTCGAGCACCGCGATGGCGCGGGCCGTGTGCCCCTGCGAGGCGTAGATCTCGGCCAGCGTCGTCGTGGGCAGCGGCGTCGGCGCGGGCGGCGGCCACTGCTCGGGCGGGGGCTCGCCGCGCAGCGCGCGCGCGGTCTCCGGCATGTGCAGGCCGCGCTCGACCACGCGCGAGAGCAGATCCCGCGCCCGCCCGAGGAAGCCGCGCAGGCGCGCCCGCTCCGGCTCGCTCTGCGCGCCGCGCGCCAGGATCTCGTCGACGAGCTCGGCCTTCGTGAGCACGCGCGGCCGCGGCACCCCGAGCCCCTCGGCGCGCGCTATCAGCTCCTCCCGCGTCAGCCCGTCGAGCTCCCGGCGCTCCATCGCCGTGGACGCTACCACATCCGACGCGCGACCACCGTCGCGCGCCGCCGGGCGCCGCTCAGCGAAACGCGCCCTCCGCCGCCGGATCCTCGACGAGCGACGCGAGCCGCGCGCGCGCGGCCTCGGCGTCGCGCGCGATCTGCTCCTTGAGCTCCGGGAGCCCGGAGAACCGCCGCTCCTCGCGCAGCCGGGCGATCAAGTGCACGCGCAGCGAGGCGCCGTAGAGATCCTCGTCGACGCCGAAGAGGTGCACCTCGAGGTTCGGCCGCGCCTGCTTCGACGCGTCGACCGTCGGCCGCACGCCGAGGTTCGCCACGCCGCGGGCGAGCGCGATCGCGCGGCCCGACGGGGTCACCCGATCGACGAGCGTCGCGTAGACGCCGAACGGCGGCAGCGCCTCCGCGATCTCGTCGATGTTGCACGTGGGGAAGCCGATCGTCCGGCCCCGCTTGGCCCCCTGCGCGACGACGCCGGACAGCATGTGCGGGCGGGACAGCATGTGCTCGGCCGCGCCGAGGTCCCCGCGCGCGATGGCCGCGCGGACGCGGGTGCTCGACCACGCCCCCTCGGCGTCGCCGACGAGCGGGTGCGACCGCGTCTCGAAGCCGAGATCCTCCCCGAGGCGCCCCAATGTCGTGAAGTCCCCGGCGCGCCCGTGGCCGAACCGGAAGTTGGCGCCGACGAGCACGACGCGCGCGGCGAGCCGGTCGAGCAGCACGCGCCGCACGAACTCCTCCGGCGTCTGCGCCGCGAACGCGCGGTCGAACGTCACCACGTCGACCCGGATCGCCGGCTGCACGCGGCGGATCAGCTCGATCTTGCGCGGCAGCGCCGTCAGCGTCGGCGGCGGGGTGCGGCCAAGGACGCTCGCCGGGTGCGGCGCGAACGTCAGCGCCACCGGATCGAGCCCCCGCCGCTCCGCGTCGAGCGCCGCGTCGGCGAGCAGCGCCTGGTGTCCCCGGTGAACGCCGTCGAAGTTGCCGATGATGACGAGGCTGCCCCGCGGCTCGACCGCGGCGCGCCCACCCTGCCCGCCCGCGGCGGCAGCGAGATGCTCCACAGCCGCTACCTAACCCGAAGCCACGCCGAACGAAAAGCGGTGGGAAGCGAGCCGGGAAAGAAGCCGCGGGCACGATACGCCCGTACAGCCGAGCGTCCGGTGGACGGAGTCGCTTGACGGCCCCATGCCAGGCTGATAGAGCCGCGCTCCCGCAAATGGGCTGGAGGCGCGCCGTGTTCAAGAGAGTCAGTATCTTCTCCGGCAACGCCAATCTCGCGCTGACCCAGGAAATCTGTCAGGTCCTCGAGCAACCGATGGGGAAGTCGCGCGTGTCGCGCTTCTCGGACGGCGAGACGTTCTGCGTCATCCAGGAGAACGTCAGGGGCGTCGACACCTATGTCGTGCAGCCCACCTGCTCGCCGGTGAACGACAGCGTGATGGAGCTCCTGATCATGGTCGACGCGCTCCGCCGCGCCTCGGCCGGCTCCATCACGGCGGTCATCCCGTACTACGGCTACGCCCGCCAGGACCGGAAGGTCGCGCCGCGGACGCCGATCACCTCGAAGCTCGTCGCCGACCTCATCGTCGCCGCCGGGGTGAACCGGATCGTCGCGCTCGACCTGCACGCCGGGCAGATCCAGGGCTTCTTCAACATCCCGTTCGACCACCTGTTCGCGATGCCGGCGCTGCTCGACCACCACCTCCGCGAGAACTACGGCAAGGACGTCGTCATCGTCTCGCCGGACGCCGGCGGCGTGGAGCGGGCCCGCGCCTACTCGAAGCGCCTCCAGGGCACGCTCGCGATCATCGACAAGCGCCGCGAGCGCGCGAACGAGAGCGAGGTCATGAACATCATCGGCGAGGTGGCCGGCAAGAACTGCCTCATCCTCGACGACCTCATCGACACCGCCGGCACCCTGGTCAACGCCGCCAACGCCCTGATGAAGCAGGGCGCGAAGAGCGTCGCCGCCTGCGCGACGCACCCGGTCCTGTCCGGCCCGGCGGTCGAGCGCATCAAGGAGTCGCCCCTCACCGAGGTGGTTGTGACGAACTCGATCCCGCTCACCGAGGAGGCGAGGGCCTCCGGCAAGTTCAAGGTCGTCTCGGTGGCGCGGCTGCTCGCCGAGGCGATCCGCCGCATCCACCACTCGGACTCGGTGAGCTCGCTCTTCGTCTGACCGGCCGAGCGCGCCCGGCGGCCGCCTTGGGCCTCCGGGGTGACAGGTGCGCAGGCGACGCAGGTCGCCCCCGCGCCCCTGCCACAAAACGCGCCCACCGGCGACGAAGACTCGACTTTCTCTTCTCCGTTTTGCTATAGCGCCGCACCCTACGCCGGAGCGGACCGCGCGTCGCGAACCCCCCGGGTCACTTCTGGAGCCGTCGTCATGGAGATCATCAAGCTCAACGCCACGAGGCGCGAGGAGAGCGGCAAGAGCGCGTCGAGCCGCCTGCGCCGCGCCGGACAGATTCCCGCCATCGCCTACGGGCGCGAGCTCGCGCCGATTTCGGTCGCCGTCTCGCCGAAGGCGCTCCTTCAGGTGCTCGGCTCCGACCACGGCAAGAACTCCGTGGTCGAGCTGGCCGTCGAGAACGGCGAGACGCTCACCGTCATGGTGCGCGATTACGACTACCACCCGGTCTCGCGGGAGCTCGTCCACGCCGACTTCATCCAGGTGAAGCTCGACCAGCCCGTCGACGTCCACATCCCGTTCCGCTGCGTCGGCAAGCCGAAGGGCGTGGTCACCGGCGGCGTCCTCCAGCAGATCTTCCGCACCATCCCGGTGCGCTGCCTGCCGGAGAAGATCCCGTCGTTCATCGAGATCGACGTGACCGAGCTCGACATGGGCGAGTCGTACAAGGCCAGCGGGCTGAACCTCCCCGAGGGGGTGAAGACGCTGCTCGCCGACGAGCAGACCATCGCCGTGATCAACGCGCCCGAGAAGGCCGGCGCCGAGGAAGAGGCGAAGCCGGCTGCCGGCGCGCCCGCCGCGGCGGCTGCTCCGGCCGCTGGTGGGGCCGCTCCCGCGAAGGGCGGCGCCGCTCCGGCCGGCGACAAGAAGGACAAGAAGTAACCCGGGAGCGGGCCGCGCGGCGAGACGCGAGCGGCCCGCTTCGCGGCGAGACGCGCGCGGCCCGCGTTGCCTGCCCGCGCGCGGCTCCCCGTCCTCGTTCCTTTCAGGACTCAGCAGAACCCGCCCGTCATGCTGCTCGTGGTCGGCCTGGGAAACCCGGGCAAGGAATACGCCGCTCACCGGCACAACGTCGGCTTCATGGCCGTCGACGCGCTGGCCGAGGAGGTCCGGGCCGATCCGTTTCGCGAGAAGTTCTCGGGCGTGCACGCGAAGGCGGAGATCGCCGGCCAGCCGGCGATCCTGCTCAAGCCCATGACCTACATGAACGAGTCGGGGCGGAGCGTTCAGCCGGCCATGGCCTTCTTCAAGATCGCGCCGTCCGGGCTGATCGTGCTCCACGACGAGCTCGATCTGCCCTTCGGCACGGTCCGCCTGAAGGTCGGCGGCGGCCACGCGGGGCACAACGGGCTGCGCTCGATCATCGCGCACTGCGGGACGGGGAACTTCGGGCGCGTCCGCCTCGGGATCGGCCGGCCGCCCGCCGGCTTCCGGGGCGAGGTCGCGGACTACGTCCTGTCGGGGTTCGACGCCGTCGAGCGCGCGGGGCTGCCCGACTGCTTGAAGCAAGCTGTCCAAAGTGTGCTAGAAGTCGCCGCCCGCGGCTTCGACGCCGCGATGAATGTTCGAAACACCCGGCCGAAGCCGGGCAAGAGGCAGAAGGGCGAAGGGGACGGGTCGACAGACCCAGCCCCGGCCGCGAAGGGAGAGAGGGGACCCCTCCCCCCGACGCAGAAGCCCTGATCCTCGACGGAGTCAGCGTGTCGCGCGCGCCGGTGCGTCGCTCGACACGCTGCTCCTTTCCTCGCTCCGGGGCGCCGCCCCGGGGCCGTTGTCCGAGAGGGAAGACGGAATGAGCCGACAGGTAACGGCGCCCGGGCGCGCCAGAGAGTACGAGACGATTTACATCCTGCGACCCGACATCGACGCCGACGGCGCCGAGCGGATCGGGTCGCGCCTCGCCGAGGTCGTCGGCCGCGAGTCCGGCCGGCTGACCAAGGTCGAGACGTGGGGGCGCCGCCGCCTCGCCTACGACATCGCCAAGCACCGCCGCGGCGTGTACGTGTACCTGAAGTACCTCGGGGGCGGGAAGGTCGTCTCCGAGATCGAGCGCAACCTGCGCCTGTTCGACGGCGTGCTGAAGTACCAGACGGTGCTCGTGCGCAACGACGTCGAGGCCGAGGGCGTCACGATCGCCGACGAGGACGTGAAGTTCGAGCGCCTGGAGCTCACGCCGCTGGAGGACGACCGCGACGACTCGCGCGAGCGTCAGCTCGGCCTGATCGAGCCGGAGCGCCGCGTCGACCGGAGCTCCGAGGCCGCCCCGCCGGATCTCGAGGACGGCGAAGAGGCCGAGGCGGAAGGCGCGACCGACGAGGAGGAGAGCTGAGCAATGAACGGCCGCAACAACGACATGGGCCGCAACGGCGGCGGTGATTACGACGATCGCGACTTCGGTCGCACGCCCGACCTGAACGCGGACGCCCCCGGGCGCCGCCGCACGGGCCGGAAGCGCGTTTGCCGCTACTGCGCGGACAAGGCGCTGGTCATCGACTACAAGGACCCGCAGGCGCTCAAGTACTTCATCTCGGAGCGCGGCAAGGTCGTCCCGCGCCGCATCAGCGGCAACTGCGCGCGCCACCAGCGCAAGGTGACCCTCTCGATCAAGCGCGCGCGCAACATCGCGCTCTTGCCGTTCACCGTGACGGCGTAGGAGGTCGATCATGGCAACCCACATCCATGTGGTCCTCACCGAGGACCTCCACAACGTCGGCAAGAGCGGCGAGCTCGTGAAGGTTCGCCCGGGCTTCGCGCGCAACTACCTCATCCCGCGCGGCCTCGCGGTGGGCGCCACCGCCGAGAACGTGTCCCGGATCGAGCACGAGAAGCGGGTCGCCGAGTCGCGCGCCGCCAAGACGCGCTCCGAGGCGGAGCAGCTCGCGGGCAAGCTCAGCCAGGTCAAGCTCACGATCAGCCGCCCTGTCGGCGAGGGCGACAAGCTGTACGGCTCGGTCACCGCGCGCGACATCGAGGAGGCGCTCGCCGCGCAGGGTTTCAGCGTGGACCGGCGCCGCATCGAGACCGACACGATCAAGTCGCTCGGCGCCCACGCCGTCACGATCCGCCTCGCCCCGTCCATCACGGCGTCGGTCGAGGTCACGGTCGCCGCCAAGTAGCGCCCGGAAGCGCGGGCTCGCCCGCGCTTCCACCCCGTCCGCCAAGCGCGGCTCGCCCGCGCTTCCACCCCGTCCCCCAAGCGCGGGCTCGCCCGCGCTTCCACCTCATCCCCGCTTTCGCCTCACCCACGCCCGCGCGACGTCGTGCCCCCGCGCCACGGCGCGCAGCATGAGCGTCGCGTCCGCCCACGCCGCTCGCTCTTGCCACACGAGGCTCGCCAGCATCCCGGCGCAGAACGCGTCGCCCGCGCCCGTCGGATCGAGCGGACGCACAGGGCGCGGCGCGACCGAGCGCTNGCGGACGCACAGGGCGCGGCGCGACCGAGCGCTCGCCGCCCGGGCCGAGCACGAGCGTCGCCCGCGCGCCGTCGGTGACGACGAGCGTCGCGTCCGGGCGCAGGCGGTCGCGGAGCGCGCGCGCCGTCGTCCCCAGCACATGGAGATCGCCGGCGCTGCACTTCACGAGATCGGCCTCGCCGAGGAGCCGGAACCAGCCGCGCACGCCGGCGCCTGGCTCGCCCGCGGCGCGCTCGGCGCGCGGCCACATCCGCGGGCGCGCGTTCGCGTCGACCGAGATGGCGCACCCCTCGCGCCGCGCGCTCGCGGCCGCCCGCACGACCGCGCCGACCGCCCCGCGCGCCGGCGCGATCCCGGTGAAGTGCACGACCCGGGTCTGCCATCGCGCCGGCATCGCCGCGGCGAGCGCGCGCGCCTCGATGTCGCCTTGCCTGTACCCGAGGAAACGCGCCTCGCCTCGCTCGATCGCGACGAACAGGAGGCCGGTGCGCGCCGCGCCCAGGGCAAGCCGGCTCACGTCGACGCCGGCCGCGGCGACCTCATCCCTCAGCCCGCGCCCCAGCGCGTCGTCGCCCACCGGGGCGCACAGCCCCGACGGCACGCCGAGCCGGGCGAGCGCCGTCGCTGTGTTCACCGCGCCGCCGCCGGGAACGCGGCGCAGCAATTTCGCCTGCTCCAGCGGAACGCCCTCCGGCGCGATCAGGTCCCACAGCGCTTCACCAACGCAGACCACCTCGGCGGGTTCAATCCTTGTTTGACGCGTTTTGTGATCCACAATGGCGGCTCCCGTGATGGTTCATGGCCGGGCGCAAGGCGCCATCGCAGCTCAGTCAAGCGCGAAGGGAAATGGCGACGAGACCGGGGTTGCGCGATTTCCATGCCTCGCCGCCCGCGGCGCCTCGCCTGGACGCGCGGCGTCTCCGCCGCGATGGGAGGGGCGCCCCATGAACGTGGAGCCTGCATTGGGATGGTCACCGCACGAACGCTCACTGCGATGCAAACAGAAACCCTTCTCAGGGCTGCCCATGTTCTGATAGACGGAAATCGACCCTGCACCCGACGCCCCGAAGGACCGTTGCGCCTTCGGGGCGTCGCCCATTTCGGCTCCTGTGGAAAAGCTCGGGGCGGGATGGGGGGAATCGGTGGGGAGGAGATGCACGGATGATGAGAATGATGGAGCGCCGCGGCCAGCGGCCTCAGAGGGTCGAGCCCCCCATCGTCGCCGGGCGTGTGCCGCCGCACGACCTCGACGCCGAGGCGGCGGTGCTCTCCGCCATCCTGCTGCACCGCGACGCGCTCGATCGGGTGCTCGAGATCCTGAAGGCGGAGCATTTTTACAGCGAAGCGAACAGCCGCATCTACGAGGGCGCGCAGGAGCTCGCGGCCGCCGGCACGCCGATCGACATCGTGTCGGTCGCGTCCTGGCTGCGCGACCGGGAGCGCCTTGCCCAGGTCGGCGGCGCGGCGTACCTGGCCCAGCTCGCGGACGCGACGCCGGCGGTCGCCCACGTCGGCGCACACGCGCGGGTCGTGTACGAGAAGTGGCGCGTACGCCAGCTCATCGCGACGTGCCAGCGCGTCGCGGCCGAGGGGTACGGCGACGTCGGCGTCGTGCAGGAGTTCATCGACGGCGCGGAGCAGTCCGTCTACCAGCTCGCGCGCACGCCGCAGGGCACGTCGACGCAGCCGATCGCCCAGGTGCTCAAGGCCGCGTTCGAGCAGATCACAGCGGCCGCCGAGCGCGGCGACAGGATCACGGGCATCTCGACGGGGTACGAGAAGCTCGACGCGAAGACGGCCGGCTTGCACGACGGCGACCTGACGATCGTCGCGGCGCGCCCCGGCATGGGCAAGACGTCGTTCGTCCTCAACCTCGCCGTGAACGTCGCGTCGCCGCGCACGGTGAGCTCGCCCGGCCCCGACGACGCGAGGCACGGCGTGGAGCGGCACGACCCCGGCTTCGGCGCGGCCGTCTTCTCGCTCGAGATGCCGCGCGAGCAGCTCGCGACACGTATGGTCTGCAGCGAGGGCCGCGTCGATGTCGGCAAGCTCCGCCAGGGCTTCCTGCAGCCCGACGACTGGCGCCGCCTGACCGAGGCGGCGTCCTTCCTGTCGACCTTGCCGATCTGGATCGACGACACGCCGGCGATCTCGCTCCTCGAGCTGCGGGCCAAGGTGCGGCGCATCCAGGCCGAGTACGACCGGGCGCCGAGCGACGGCCACCCGGGGCGGCGCGTGGGGCTCGTCGTCATCGACTACCTGCAGCTCATGAAGGGGCGGGACGGCGTGAACAGCCGCGAGCAGGAGATCAGCGAGATCTCCCGCGGGCTGAAGCAGCTCGCGAAGGAGCTCAAGCTGGCGGTCATCGCGCTGTCGCAGCTCAACCGCGCGGTCGAGACCCGGACCACCAAGGACAAGCGCCCTCAGCTCTCCGACCTCCGCGAGTCGGGCGCGATCGAGCAGGACGCCGACAACATCATCTTCATCTACCGCGACGAGTACTACAACGCGGAGACCACCAACCAGAAGGGCATCGCGGAGCTCATCGTCGCCAAGCAGCGCAACGGGCCGACGGGCAAGGTGCTGACGCGGTTCACCTCGTCGTGCACCCGGTTCGACAACCTCGCGCCCGGCGACTACCCGGAGCTGATGGACGACGAGTAGGGGGCGCCGCCTGCGCCTCCCCGCGCCCGCGCGCTCCGGACCCAAGCCGCGCGGCGCTCGCGCATCGGAACAGCACCGATGATCCGCCCGCCCGAGAGGCCGCCCCGTCCCACCGCCGTCCCGGCGCGCGCGCGTCGCCCCTCGAGCCGCGCCGGCCTCGCCGCGCTGGCGCTCGCCTGCGCGACGTGCGCGCCGCCCGCGCAGAACGGCAGCGTCGTCGTGTCGTCCGGCGCGGCCGAGCGCCTCGGCATGCTGTGCCGGTGGGGGCACGG
>NZ_JEMA01000827.1 GCF_001589285.1 Sorangium cellulosum
GGGGCGGGCTGCCCCGCGGCTGCCGTTCCATACGTACCGGAGCGCGTCCGGCGCCGCGATCCTCGTCGGCCGGGGCGCCGCGGACAACGACGCGCTGACGACGAAGCACGCGCGGCCGCACGACCTCTGGCTGCACGCGAAGGGCGTCGCGGGGTCGCACGTCGTGGTGCCGCTCCCGAAGGGCGCGAGCTGCCCGGCCGACGTGCTCGTGGACGCGGCGACGCTGGCGGCGCACTTCAGCGACGCGCGCGGCGAGGCGGTGTGCGAGGTGAGCTACGTCCAGCGCCGCCACGTGCGCAAGCCGCGCGGCTCGGCCCCGGGCGCGGTGACGTACGACAGGGAGAAGGTCATCGCCGTGCGCATCGAGCCGGAGCGCCTGTCGCGGCTGCTCGCGACAAAGGAAGAGGGCTGACGCCGCGCTCAGGCGGCGAACGCCGCCCGGACCTGGTCGTTCAGGTGGGCGAGCCGGCGCGCCGGGAGCTCTGCCGCGCGGGCGAGCGACTCGACGACCGCGCGCTCCGCGTCGGAGACCCCCTCGCTCGCGTGGGCCACGGCCAGCGCGACGATGATGCCCTCCTCCACCGCGTCGCAGTCCATGAGGATCTCCGCGAGCAGGCGCACCCGGGGCTCGACGCCCGCCGCGGCGATCACCTTCAGGCTCGCCTCGATGAGGTAGCGGACGAGCTCGGCGTTGAGCTCGGTGCCGAGCATCGGCTCGATGAGCTGCCGCAGGGCGTCGATCTCCTCGGCGTCCACGGTGCCGTCGGCGTTCGCCACGAGCGCGCCGAGGTCGACGATCGGGGTCGGGTTGTACTCGTTCAGATCGAAACGAGCGCGGAGCAGGCCGGCGGCCTGCTCGACCAGCGCGGGGGGCTTCATGTGGACTCCGGTCCGGCGATTCGCCTCATGACTTGCCACCTCTCGGCGCGCGGCGCCGCACCGTCTCTGCCTCGGGGAGGCCGAGGCAGAGCTGCGCCCGGAGCGCGCGCAGCCCCGCGAGCACCTCGGCCGACGCCGACTCGGCCTCGGCCTTCTCGATGGCCGCGTCGAGCGTCGCGAGCCTGCCTGTCTGGAGCGCCTTGAGCGAGTAGGTCATCTGCACGAACGTGTCGAACAGGTCGCCGAGCTCATCTCCCTTGCGCAGCCCTTCCCCGATGGTGAGCCGCGTCGTGCCGACCTGGCGGCACAGGCGCTTCATCTGGTGGACCGGCCCCACGATGCGCTGGGTGATGAAGATCCCGAGCACGCCGAGGACGACGAGGAGGAACGCGCCGCCGCCGATGAGGACGTTGAGCAGGCGCTGGCGCAGCCCCTCGACCTCGGAGCGCCGCTTCGCGACCTCGGCGAGGTTGCGCTCGTGCTCGCGGTTGGTCTTCTCGAGCTCCTCGTCGAGCGTGCTGCCGAGCTCGGATCCCTCGCCCCCGAGCGCGGCGGTGCTCATCCTCAGGATCTTCGCGCTGTTGGCGGCTTCCTTGAGCGCGAGCTCCGCCTGGGTGGCCGCGTACTGCGCCTGTTCGTTCGCGACGCTCGCGGTCTGCCAGACGACGATGCCGAGCACCACCATGACCGCGAGCACAACCGAGACCAGGAGCCCCGTGTACTTGAGCTGGAATCGCGGGTTCAGGAGCAGCTTGCGGCGGGCGGCCGGGCGGGCTGTGGCGCGATCGTGGGCAGGAGAGGTCATGAGGGCTCGTCAGAGGACATGCGACATTGCCGCATGTCCAAGATAGACCAGGAGCGGGCCGCGCCAGTGCGACCCCCCACGAAACGCACTGCGGTCTCCGTGGTACCGCATTCCGTGCGCCGGTCGCAAGGCCCAATCCGCGGGCGGGAGCTCGCGACGCGGTTCGCGGCCTGTGAGCGCCATGAGGTCGCGGCGCTGGTTCTCCGGGGTCGGCGCGGCGCCGCCGTGGCGGCGAGGCGTGATGGGGCGGCGCACCCAGCCGGGGCGTCGTGTGCGCTCCTGGCGGCTCTACCACCGCCTTCGGTCACTGGAGGCAACCGCAAGCGAGCGAGCCTTCGCGCACCGAAAAGCCGTCGGCGTCGGCGTCGTCGGTCCAGAAGAGCGGCTTGACGCCGCCGCTGCACTCCGCGTCCGGCGCGAGCGCGATGCCTTCGTTGTTGGAGTCCGGCAGCCCGCTGGGGGGCGTGAAGCGCCGCTCCAACACGAAGCGCCCGAGCGCGTCGTCGATACCGAACACGGCGGATTGGTTGTCGCACGTGTCGTCGCAGTGAGCCCACAAGCTCCCGGTGTCACGGTCGAACTCGAGCCCCATCACGCCCGCGAGCGGCGTCGAGATGCTGGCGACCAGGGTGGCCGCGCCGCTCTCGTGATTCAGCGCGAGAGCGTACACCTTGCCGGTCTCTTCCACGCCCACCAGAAACAGGCCGGCGCCGTGCTCGCCGTAGTCGCTCGGGACGTAAGCTCGGGCCTTGCTCTCGTCGAAGAAGTGGTGCGCGGTGAGCAAGCTGTCAGCCGCCCAGGTGACCGCTTCCAGACCCGCGTTCGCGTCGACCTCGGGCAAGAGGGCGGTGAGGTTCCACTCATGAGTCGCGGTCAGCGTCGCTCCGGCGGCCGTCACGTCGTAGCGCAACACGGACAGCCGGCTCACGGACGGATCGTCCGTGTCGCGCTCGGCGCACACGTAGACGCCCGCGGCGCTCGTGGCGGCGAGCGTCACTCCCTCCGCGTCGGGCGTGCCCCTGCCGTTCGGGTAACGTAGCCGTTTGCCGGAGGCCCAGTCATTCGACGTGTCCGGCGCGTAGCTCCCTCCGCTCTTCAACAATCGAAACAGCCTGGCGGAGAGGTTGTCGGTCGCCCACAGCGTTCCAGGGGCCTCGTAGGCCAGCCCGCTCAGATCGCTCTCGAACGCGTCCTCGCTGTCGAGCGTGCGTACCTCGGTCTCGCCGGGCCACGGCGACAGCTGCGTCGAGCCCGCCGGGCACGCGCCGGCACCGCCGGCTCCGGCGGCGCCGCCAGCGCCGCCCGCGGTGCCGGCCACGCCGGTCGAGCCCGCGACGGCCGCAGCGCCGCCGCTCGCTCCCGCAGCGCCTGCTTGTGCTGCGCTCCCGCTCGAGCCTCCTGCCGCGGACGAGGCGCCGGCCGCCGACGTACCGCCTGCTCCGCCCGACGGCGCTGGCAGAGGCGGCTCGCCAGAGCCGCTGTCGCACGCGGCCACCCATGCCATCGCGACGACGGTCGCGTAACACCGGAGGTTCATCGCGCTCGCTGCGCTTTCTCCTGAACGCTCGGGTACACGTCGAGCGCCGGCGTGCCGCGCTGCGCCGCCGCTTCGGCCAGCCACACGCTGCGCTTCCCGGATGGATCCAAGAAGACCATTGGGCGAGTGTACCCCGGTGAAGTACCACGGTTCAACGGACGCGCCGAGCGCATGGAAATCATCGCCGGAAGCTGCGCCGTGCGGCTCGACGGGCAGAGCAGCTTCGAGGCATTCGCCGCGGGGCGCGGCGTTCAGGCGCAGGGATCGGGCACGAACGCGCGCGAGGCGTAGTCGAAATGGGCGAAGTCGGCGGGGTGCTGCGTGCCAGCGAGATCCTGGCAGGCCATGCCCACGAACGCGCCGGTGAAGTTGGGCAGGCCCGGCATCGTCGCCTCGTCGGAGAGGATGCTCGCGTCGAACGGCTCGGGGAACCACACGAGCGGCCCTTGCCCGACACGATAGCCGAAGTAGAGGCGCTCGTAGTCGACCTCGACCCGCAGCTCGACGGGCTGGCCCGGCGCGATCGGCACCGGCGGCGTGAAGGCGTCGAACACGAGCTGATCGGGGCGCCGGGACATCACGCGCAGGTGTTTGCCGTGCGTGTCGTCGTGCGAGATGTACAGGTAGTGGAACTTGGAGCTGTTGTAATAGGCCACGAGCCCCGCCATCTGCTGGAAGTGCTCCGGCTCGAACTCGACGATGGTCGAGGCGCTGTAGCAGAGCGACTCCTGGCGCCGCGCCACGAGCGCTTGCCGGAACCAGCTACCGATCGTCTCCCGCCCGAACAGGCGCAGGTAGCCGGGGCGCTGGCTCAAGCTGAAGAGCTCCTCCGGGTACGGTGAGCGCAGCCACTGGAACGCGAGCGGCAGCTCCTTGCCGTCGAAGCGCTCGCGCGCCGGGGGGCGCTCGAACCCGTGCGGCGCGAGCTCCGGCGCGACAACGTCCACCTCCGGCAGCCCGCTGCCATCGAAGGTGCGCAGCCAGCCGTCGTCGCACCAGCGCATGCGAGCGATCGCCGTCTCGCGGCCCAAGGTGCAGCGGCCTCGGTTGTGCAGCGGCCGCCCGCACAGGTACACCATGTAGACGTCTCCGCTCGGTGTCTCGACGAGGTCGGCGTGGCCCGCGCGCTGCAGCTGGAGATCGGGCCGCAGGCGCGAGGAGAGGATGTACTTCTCGGGGTGCAGCTCGTAGGGGCCGGTGATCTGCTTCGAGCGTGCCATCGTGACGGCATGGTTCCAGGCCGTGCCGCCCTCGGCCGTGATCAAGTAGTAATAGCCGTCGCGCTTGTAGAGGTGGGGCGCCTCGGTGAGCCCGAGGCTCGTGCCCTGGAAGACGTTGCGGCGCTTGCCGATCAGCTTGCCTTCGCGCTCCGAGTACTCCTGCAGCACGATGCCGGCGAAGGGGTTGGCGAGCGGGCGGTGGTCCCACAGCATGTTGACCAGGTACTTTCGACCATCGTCATCGTGAAACAGCGAGGGATCGAAGCCGCTGCTGTTCAGATAGACCGGGTCTGACCAAGGGCCGTCGATGCGCGGGCTCGTCACGACATGGTTGTGCGTGTCGCGCAGCGACGCGCTGCCGTCCCGCAGGGAGCGCCCGTAGCGCTTCACGTCCGTGTACACGAGGTAGAAGCGGCCGCCGTGGTAGCTCAGGCACGGCGCCCAGATGCCGCACGAGTCCGCGTCGCCCAGCATGTCGAGCTGGCTCGCGCGCGTCAGCGGGCGGGTCACGAGCCGCCAATTCACCAGGTCCCGCGAGTGGTGGATCTGCACGCCGGGGAACCACTCGAACGTGGACGTCGCCACGTAGTAGTCCTCACCGACACGGACGATGGAAGGGTCGGGGTTGAACCCCGGCAGGATGGGGTTATGAATGATCCGGTTCTGGCTCATGGGGCGAGAGTCTTAGCACTGCTGCGGGGAGTCGCCCCTGATCGGGGCCGTGGTTCAATCGCAACGGCGTCATGATCGCCGCCTCGTCCGCCTACAAAGGCCAGCAGAACCAACGCGCCCACTCTGCTGTGGTAGTTCGTCTACACCACGGCCGGACGACGCTGCCTGCGCCCTTCTCTTTCCTGACAGAGCGAACTCCACCCTCACAGGTCGAACAACGTCCCCTGTCGGCTCGGCCGCCGGAACGTCGAGCGCTCTTCCGCGGCGTCTGCGTCGTCGCCCACGCGCGCCGCGTTCAGCCCGAGCCGCTGGCAGTGGACCTCGAAGAGCCGCTGGATCGCCGCCCAGCGCGGGCCTGCGCCCTGGAAGCGCGCCCCGAAGGCGGCCTCGTTCATCTTGCCGCCGCGCATCTCCTGGATGCCGCGGCGGACCTTGCCGGCGCGGTCCGGGAAGGCCTCCTCGAGGCGCTCGTCGAAGACGGGGAGCACCTCGCGCGGCAGGCGCAGCGGCATCATGAAGGCGGTCTGCGCGCCCGCGTCCCGGGCGCGCTCGAGGAGCTCCGGGACGTCGCTGTCGTTCAGGCCGGGGATCATGGGCGACAGGGAGATGCCGGTCGGCACGCCCGCGTCCGAGAGCGCGCGCATCGCCTCGAAGCGGAGCGACGAGCGGCTCGCGTACGGCTCCATCTTGCGGGCGAAAGCGTCGTCGGCGAAGGGGATGCTGAGGTGGACGCGGGCGCGGGCGCGCCGCGCGAGCTCGCCGATCAGGGCCACGTCGCGCCGCACGAGCGCGCCCTTCGTGATGAGCCCGACGGGGTTCCGGAAGGCGAGGCAGACCTCGAGGCAGCGGCGGGTGAGCTCGTAGCTCGCCTCGAGGGGCTGGTAGCAATCGACGTTGCCGGAGAACACGATCGTGTCGCCCTGCCAGCCCTTGTGGGAGAGCTCCTTCTCGAGCAGCTCGGGCGCGTTCGCCTTGACGACGATCTTGCGGTCGAAGTCCGTCCCGGCGCCCCACCCGAGGTACTGGTGCGAGGGGCGCGCATAGCAGTAGGCGCAGGCGTGGATGCAGCCCCGGTACGGGTTGACGCTGAACCGGAAGGGCAGGTCGGGGCTGTCGTTCGAGGTGATGATGGAGCGTGCCTGCTCCTCGAAGACCTGCAGCGTCGCCGCGGGCGCCTCTTCGAGGTACTCGACCTGCGTCGACGACCACGGGTTCGGAGGGTTGTTCACGGGGCGCGGCATGGTGCGGGCGTCGCCGGGCGAGGGGCCGGGCGGCGCGAGCGGAGTGTAGCGCCTCCTGGGCGGGGTGGGAGCGTTTGTTCAGGTGAGCCCGGTGAGCGCGGGCGTGGCGGGCTGGGCGGGAGCGGAGGGCGCGGCGGGGGAGGGGCGAGCGGATTGACAGGGCAGGGGGGGGCTGCTCGCATGGTCGCTTCCAGGAGCATTGTGAGGGACAAGATGGCCAATCCGACAGAGCCCGGGTTCGATCTCCGCAGCACTTACCTGCACCTCGCGGACGGGGGCGACGCGTTGCCCATCGAGGTGCGGCCGACGTTCTGGAAAGAGCTCATGTCGGGCGACTTCAACTCCGCGGACGTCCGGCGGGTCGCGGAGGCGGGCGGATGGCTGGTGACGACGTTTCACCTCGCCGCGGACATGCAGCAATGGGAGATGCACCCGGCCGGGGACGAGATCCTGTACCTCCTGTCGGGCGCGAGCGACATCGTGCTGCAAGAGCAGGGCGGCGAGCGGGTCGTCGCGCTGCGTGCGGGCACGGCGTGCAAGGTCCCGCAGGGCGCGTGGCACCGGTTCATCGTCCGGGAGCCGGGAGACCTCCTGGCGATCACGTACGGCAAGGGGACGCAGCACCGGCCGCTGTAGCGGGGCTGCGGCGAGGTTGCCGTCGGGCGTTCAGGTGAGTGCGCGTGTATGCGTCATGCGGGAAGAGATTGAACCACAGAGGCACAGAGGGCACAGAGGGAGAGAGAGGGAAGAATCATGCGTCGTTGACGACGCGCTTGATGCCCAGGCGGAGCGCAGGGACATTGAACGTGACGAGCAGGCCATGCCGGAGCTTCATGGCCTTCAGGTAGGAGAGAAGCTGCGCCACATGGATGGGAGCGAGGTGCTCTACCGCCTTGAGCTCGACGATCAGACGACCGTCCACGAGCACGTCAACTCGCCCCTCTCCAACAAATCGTCCCTTGTAGTTCACTCCAACCACAATCTGCCGTCTGAACGGAATTCGTCGGAGTGACAGCTCCACGCCGAGCGCTTCCTCGTAAACCGACTCGAGGAACCCGGGGCCGAGCACGCGATGTACCTCGATCGCGGCCCCGATCACCCCACGAGTGAGCCCTTTCAGCTCGGTATCCTGCTCATTCTCATCTTCCTCTGTGCCCTCTGTGCCTCTGTGGTTCATCATCTCTCTTGTCGACGGCGGCAGAAGCTCAGTTGTGTCGCTCTGTGGTTCATCTCTCTCTTGTCGACGGCGGCAGAAGCTCAGTTGTGTCGCTCGGCGACCGTGAAGCCCAGCCAGGACACGCGGCCGTCATCGACGGGATGAGCCCGATGCCTCCGTTCCAGCGCCCCGAGGTCGAGAGGCGCCAGCGCTCACCGCAGCGCCCGCGCCGGGCTCAGCCCCGCCCGGCGTACCGGCGGTGGTCGACCATCAGGCAGCGGTTCTGGATGACCAGGATGCCGGCCTCGACCAGCCGCTCGGCCACCGGGTCGTTCTGGATGCCGCTCTGCAGCCAGACGGCGCGCGGTCGGGCGGCGAGCAGGTCGTCGAGGTGCCCGGTGACGTCCTGGCTGCGCCGGAAGACGTCGACGATGTCGATGGGGCCCGGGACGTCCGCCACGCGGCGGTAGACCTGATGGCCGAGGATGGTCTTCACGTCGGGGTAGTAGACAGGAACCGGGATCACCTCCACGCCCGCGCTCTTCAGGTAGCTCGGGACATAGAAGGCGGGCTGATCCGCCTGCGCCTCGGTCTTGATGCCGAGCACGGCGACGCGCTTCGCCGAGCGGACCAGCTCCGCCACCCGGGCCTCGTCGTGGCTGATGTCGCGAACGTCGTTCATGCGGCGAGTGTACGCCCGCCGGGCCGGCGCGGCACCCCGCGGGCCTGGGGGGTGCCGGGGATGGGGATTCCTGAACGGCCGGGCGCGGTGGCGCGGTGGCGCGGTGGCGCGGTGCGGAGGGCGGGGTGGTGGTCCTCGTTGTTGCGAGGCCGGTCAGGCGCTGCAACCCCCGCTCGGCCTGCTGGCCGACCGGCGACCGGGGCCGAGATCCCCGCCCTGCGCGACGACCCTACGGGCTTGGACGAAGGCAGCCCCGGGGCGGAGACAGGGCGCCCCAGGGCGGAGGAGAGAATCCCCCGGCCGGAAGGGGAGAGCACCGCGGGGGATGACGCGGGCGAGGTGGGGGGTGAGTCGCGCGAGCCGGGGGATGAGTGCGGCGGGGCGGGGGGTGAGTGGGCGGAGGCGGGGGGCGACGTGGAGGGAGCGGGGATCGGGTGCGGCGAGCCAGGGGCGACGTGGGGCGAGGCGGGGGAGTGAGCGGGGAAGGTGGGGGAGAGGGCGGCAAGCGAAGTCGTCCGCCAGGAGCGGGACATGCGTCGCACCTCTACGCCGCTGAAAGGCGGCGGCCCCATTGAAGCTCAGTTACGTCGATTGCCGAGAACAAGGGAGGAGNAGTTACGTCGATTGCCGAGAACAAGGGAGGAGGCACTCTCCGCTGCTGAAAGGCCGCGACCCGCTCCAGCAGTGTTCTACAGGGACTTCGAGGACACCCGCGCGTGCACGCCGCGCGCGTGCACCCCGACAGGAAAGAGCTCCTGCTTCGCCTTCGTCTCCGCCTACACCGAGGAAGACTGCTCTCCCCGCGCCCCCGCCCTGACCGGACACCCAGCGCTGCCCCTCCCGGTGCTCCACCAGGCGACGTGACGCGGCGCCGGCGGACTGCGGCGCGGCGGCACGTGTGCTGATCGGGGCGAACTCCCCGGTCGCCGCTTGTGGCAGACTCGTTGCGTGAACCTCGAACGGCTGCCCGCGCTCTGGGCCGACCTTGTCCGCTCCCCCGCCTCGCTGCCCGTGGCGCTGGGGATGTCGTTCGCCGTCCTCGCGCTCGGGCTCCTCGCCTACCGCCTGCTCTTCGCGTTGCTCGCGCGCATCGCGGGCGCCACGCAGACGTCGCTCGACGACCTCCTGATCCGCCGCATGCGGCTCCCGGCGCGCCTGCTCGTCGCGCTGATCTCGATGCACACGTTCATCACCCTGCGCGGGGGCGACCTTCCCACGCTCCACAAGGGCGTGCTCCTCATGGAGCTCGCGCTCGCGTCGTACCTCGGCATCGAGGTCGCCGAGACCCTTGTCATCGACTTCTGGCTCGCCGAGCGCCAGAAGGTGCAGATCCCGGCGCTGGTCCGGCACCTGCTGCTCACGATCCTCTACCTGGTCGCCGGCCTCTCGATCGTCGGCGCTGTCACGGGGGTCGACCTCGTGCCGCTGCTCGCGACGTCGACCGTCATCACGGTGGTCCTCGGCCTCGCGCTCCAGGACACCCTGGGCAACCTCTTCGCCGGGCTCGCCCTGCACTCGGAGCGGTCGTTCGGCGTGGGCGACTGGATCCTCGTCGAGGGCGTCGAGGGGCAGGTGGTCTACGTCGGGTGGCGCTCGACGCGCCTCAGGACGTTCTCCGGCGACGTGGTCATCCTGCCGAACTCGGTCATCGCCAAGGCGCGCGTGCAGAACTTCTGCGCGCCGGACCGCAGGTGCGCGCGCAACATCGAGATGCTCGTCGCGCTCGCCGCCGCCCCCGAGGCCGTCGAGCGCGCCGCCCGGCGCGCCTGCGCGCAGGTGCCGGACGTCCTCGAGGATCCCGCGCCGAGGCTCTGGCTCGCGGCGGTCACGCCGCTCTTCCAGCGCTACGTCATCAAGTTCTGGATCGGCGACTTCGAGCGCCACGATGTGATCGAGTCCGAGGTCATGAAGGCGTTCTTCCGCGCCTGCCGCGAGGAGGGCATCGCGCTCAGCCCCGGCGCAGCGCAGCCGGGCCTCGCCGTCGAGCTGCACCCCGGCGCCCCCCCGACCATGGCCCCGCTGGTGCTGCCGGCGCTCGTCGCGCCGCCTGCCGCGCCGTCGCCT
>NZ_JEMA01000828.1 GCF_001589285.1 Sorangium cellulosum
GCCAACGGCCACGCGGAGCCCGCGAGGTACACCAGCGGCCACGCGGTCGCCCCGGCGGCGCTCGCCGCGCGGCGCCCGACGCCGGCCCCCGCGGCCGCGCTCGCCGGCAAGACGATCCTCGTCACCGGATCGAGCCGCGGGCTGGGCCGCGCCATCGCGACGAGGCTCGGGCGGGCCGGCGCGCGGGTCGTGGTCAACAGCTTCCACTCGCGGGACGACGGCGAGNTGGTCAACAGCTTCCACTCGCGGGACGACGGCGAGGCTGTCGCCGACGAGATCCGCGGCGCCGGCGGCGACGCGGTGCACGTCTGGGGCTCGGTCGCCAACCCCGCGCACGTCGACCGGCTCTTCGACGAGATCGCGCGCGACGTGGGCGGGCTGCACCACTTTGTCAGCAACGCGTCGAACGGCCGGTTCGGCCCGCTCGAGCAGACGACCCCCGAGCACTGGGAGCTGGCGTTCCGCACGAACGTCATCGGCTACCACCTGTGCGCCCTCCGCGCGGCGCGCCTGATGGAGCGCCACGGCGGCGGGCGGATCGTCGCGCTGTCGTCGAACGGCTCGTCGCGGTACCTCGAGCACTTCGGCGCCATGGGCGCCGTGAAGGCCGCTGTCGAGTCGCTCACGCGCGCGCTCGCCGTCGAGCTCGCGCCGCGCAACGTGCAGGTCAACTGCGTGTCGGCCGGGCCGATCTACGGCCACGTGACGAGCAACTACCCGGATCACGAGCGGATCCTCCCGTACTGGGAGTCGCGCACGCCGGGCGGCCGGCTCTGCACCGAGGAGGACGTCGCCGACGCCGTCCTGCTCCTCCTGTCGGACGGGGCGCGGATGATCAACGGCGCGACCCTCACTGTCGACGGCGGGGGCTCGCTGTGCATCTGACGGCCGCGACGGCCGGCGCTGGCGTGCGTTCGGCCTGCGTCAACGTGGCTTCATCACGCGTGTGCCTGGGTCAGCTTGCGGAGAAGGAGGAATCATGAGTGCCAATGACTATCGGCAGCCCCCGGGCCCCGGCCCGCTCGCCAGCCTGCGGTACCTGGCGAATTTCAGGACCGGCGACATGCGCCATTACGAGGACCTGTTCGCGCGGTACGGCGACGTCGTGCGCCTTCGGGCGCCCGGCGCCGAGGACTTCGTCATGGCGTTTCACCCGAACGACATCGCACACGTGCTCCGCACGAACGTCCGGAACTACCCCAAGGGCAAGCGATACCACGAGCTCGCCCACGTGCTCGGCTGGGGCCTCGTGAACAGCGAGGGCGAGCTCTGGCGGCGTCAGCGTCGGCACGTGCAACCGCAGTTCAACCACGCCAACACGCTCAAGTTCGTCCCCATCATCGTGGACCACATGGAGGCGGCGCTGCGGCGCTGGGACGCTCAGCCGAGCGAGTTCGAGCGCGACATCAACGACGACATGATGGACGTGACGTTCGGCATCGCGGGCGAGGCGTTCTTCGGCGCTGCGCTGCAAGAGCACACGGACACCGTCCGTGAGGCGTTCAAGTATGCGCTCTCGATCGCGCTCCAGCGCATGTACTCCCTGGTCAACCCGCCCCTGTCCTGGCCGCTGCCCAGCCACGTGCGCTTTCGCCGGGCCATGGAGCGCGTGCACACGGTGATCGACGGCATCATCGACGGATACCAGCGCGGCGCCGGCGACGCGGACAACGTGCTCGTGCGCCTCATGGGCTCGGTCGACCCCGAGACCGGCGCCACGATGGACCGCGCGCAGCTCCGGGACGAGATCAAGACCATCCTGATGGTCGGGCACGAGACGTCGAGCGTCACCGCCTCCTGGGCGCTGTACCACATCGCGCAGCACCCCGAGGTCCATGCCCGGCTCACCGACGAGATCGACCGTGTGCTCGGCGGCCGGGCCCCGACGGCGAAGGACTTCGAGTCGATGCCTTACCTCGCCATGGTCTTCAACGAGAGCCTCCGCCTCCTGCCGTCGGTGCCGTTCATCCTCCGCAGCCCGCTGGAGGACGACGTCCTCGGCGGCTGCCACGTCGCCGCGGGGTCGACGGTGGCGATCGTCCCGTGGGTCACGCACAGGCACCCGGAGTTCTGGCGCGACCCGCTGCGGTTCGATCCCGAGCGCTTCGCGAACACCCGCCGGAGCGCGGACGACAAGCTCGCGTTCATCCCCTTCGGCGCCGGACAGCGCATCTGCCTGGGCGAGTTCATGGGGCAGCTCGAGGGCAAGATCATGGTGGCGATGGCGCTCCAGCGGGTTCAGCTCCGGCTGGTGCCCGGCTTCGACCCCCGCTGCCGCGGCTTCATCTCGCTGCAGCCGGTGAACGGGATGCGCATGATCCTGA
>NZ_JEMA01000829.1 GCF_001589285.1 Sorangium cellulosum
CGCCGCGCCCGGGGGGCGCCCGCCGCGCCCGGGGGCCCCCCGGGGGCGATCGATGCGCGCGCGGCGTCGGTGCGCGATGATGCTGGAATGGGGTTGCGCTGGAGCCCGGCCTTGGGTAGGTTCGGGGCCCTCGCGAAACCCCGCGAGAGTGCGCCACTAGCTCAGCTGGATAGAGCGTCGGCCTCCGGAGCCGAAGGCCAGTGGTTCGAATCCACTGTGGCGCGCAGGGTTCTCGTCGGTCCCGTCGCAAGAGCGACGGAGCAGGCCGCATCGCACCGCGGTGCGTCTCCGCGAGATCCGCGCTCGCTCACCGCTTCACCGCCGGCTCGCCCTTCGTCGTCCCGGCGCCAGGAGCCGGCGCTGGCGAGGCCCCGGACACCTCGCTGTTCGCGTAGGGCTGGCGCTCGCCGTCCTCCTGCGCCGCCGTCCGGGCTTCCACGGCCACCGGCGGCTTGGGCATGTCGCTCGGCTCCTCGTTCTCGTCGTCGGGTCGCTCCATCCCACCCGAGGCGCCCGCGGCCGCCTGACGCGCGGCCTCGGCCTTGATCTCCTGGATCCTCCGCTCGTCCATCGTCTCCCTCCGCCGCAGCGCGCGGCCTTGACATGGGCGGCCCGGCAAGCCGGGCAGCCATCCGGCGAACCTGGCGCCCGCGACGACCAGGTCAAGCCGGGGCCGCGCCCGGAACGGCCCGCGGAGGCCCTGCGACGGACACAGCGGGAGGGTGCCCCTCGGGGGCCTCTACCCCGTCCTGGTGAGCACCATCTCGGTCGACATGAACGGCGGCGGCGGCAGGTCCGCGCGGTGCTGGAACCCGGACCGCGCATAGAACGTGTGCGCGTCCTGGGTGCCCAGGTGGACGCTCCGCGCGCCGCGTACCCCCGGGTGATCGAGCAGCAGCCGCACAACCGCCTCGCCCACGCCGAGGCCGCGCAGCGCCGGGGCGACCATCACGTCGAACATCCACGCGCGCCTGCTCCCGTCGCTGATCGCCCGCCCCGTCGCCACGAGCGGCGTTGGATGAGCGAGAGATCCGCGAGGCCGTGGAGAGGATGGTCAAAGCGATCTGAGCCGCCCCTCTCTTTCATGGACTCCCCTCCCGGGGCGCGCCGATCCTCGTCGCGAACGCGATCACCTCCATCCTCTCGGGTATCGTGTTCATCCTCAAGCGCCGATACGGCCGAGCCGCCCTCCCCTGCGCCGCCTGCCCGGCGGCCCCGCCCACCACCACGCCTGCGAGGAGGCCAACATCGCTCGGCCGCCCCTTATCCGGTCGAGGCATCTTCTGCCGATTTCACCGAAGCCGATATTTTTCAGCCTTGCTTGACAGAGCATTTGTCACGTCCTACTACCTCGCCCAGTCCGAGGCAGCAGACGAGGGCGCAGCTCCTCCAGCGAACCACGTCGGGCTTTGCGCGCCTGGGGCAGGGGGCCGGATCTGCGTCGAGATCGCCGCGTGCCATGGACTTCCTTTTATCCGAAGAGGTTGATTCATGAGACGATTCGACGGACTGGGTGTTCTCCTCGCTCTCGCGGCCTCGGGCTGCGCGGTACCCACGGAGATGGACGGCGCGGCGGCCGGGACAGCCGAGGGCCAGATCGCGCCGGAGGCGGTGAGCGCGGCCCCCGTGGCGCTCGGCCAGGCGCCTCAGGGCGCGGCGCCCCGCGGCGGCGCATGGACCGATGAAGGCGAGCCCCCGGCCGACACCCCTGCTCCGATCGCCGAGGTCGGGGAGAGCTGCGGCGGCTTCACGCGGGGCCCCGCCCCCGTCTGCGCCGAGGGCCTCTATTGCGACTACACGCTCGAGGACGTTTGCGGCTGGGCGGACGCGTCGGGCCTCTGCGCGGAGCGACCTGCGTCCTGCACAGAGGAGTACATGCCTGTCTGCGGCTGCGACAACCGGACTTACGCGAATGCCTGTCTGGCCGCGATGGACGGCGTCGCCGTCTACACGAAAGGCGAGTGCGCCGGCACGCCCAAGAGCGAGTGATAGAGCGCGCTTGACCGCGCCCGCGCCCGCTTGCACGATCCCACGTAAGGGGGATCACAATGAATGGCGCGGTGCTCTACGACCTCGCGATGCGGCTGCCGCTCGCCGTCCTGATGCTTTATAACGCCCTGTTCGTCGGGCAGGATATCCATGCTCATCTGATGCTCTGGCCCGGGGCCGCGGGGCTCACGTACGGGACGACGCTGGCCGCGCTCCTCGCGACAGAGGCGTACCTGCTGCTGGTCGCGACGCTCACGCTGGTGCGGCTCCGCCCGCTGCGCAAGCTGAAGGGCGTCGTTCCTCGCGTCACCGCGCTCGTCGCCGGCCTGCTGCCCGCGAGCCTGGCGTGGCTGCCCAAGATCCCGCCGACGCCAGGGCGCCAGGTGATCGGGGCGCTGCTCATCACCGCGGGGCTGGCGCTCTCGCTGGTCAGCCTCGGGTGGCTGGGCAAATCGTTCAGCGTCATGCCCGAGGCGCGCCGCCTCATCACGAGCGGCCCGTACCGGCTCGTGCGCCATCCGGTCTACCTCGCGTCGTTGATCCAGGGCGCCGGGGTGCTCCTGCTCTATCCGTCCCTGGTCGCGGTCCTGATCTACACGGTCGAGCTGATCTTGCAGATCGTCCGCATGGGGTACGAAGAGCGCGTGCTGCGCGAGACCTTCCACGAATACGACGACTACGCGCGCCAGACCTCCGCGCGGATCGTCCCCGGCATCTACTGACGAGCCGCTCGCCCCGGCTCACCCCCCTGGAGCGGTCGATGCGCCGCCGGCGCTCCGATGCAAAATGCCACGCCTGTCGCAGGGGCGCCCGGCGCAGCACAGGGTGCGAGACGGGCGCGCGACACAGCCGCAGCGCATCGCTGTCGACGAGGTCTCATGAGCGCGCAGCGGACCTATCTCGAGAGGGAAAATGCCTCGGCGGGCTGAGCGCTGAGCGTGAATGGCCGCGGGCTCGACAGGACACCCGGGGGAATGGGCCGCGCCGTCAGGGGACGGGCTCGGCCGCTCAGCGGGACGGTTCCATGACGCGGCCGACGAACAGGATCGCGCCCGTCGCTGTGTCGCGGATGAAGAAGAGGAACGGACGGTCGAAGTGGATCGTGGCGGGCTCGGGCGCCGACGTCTCGCCGATGACAACCGCCGTCGCCGCCGCCGCCTCGGTGCCCGCCTCGTTCACGGAGATGAACGCCTTGTGGAGCACGTCGGAGATGAAGAGGCCGCCTTGCCCGTCGATCCCCGAGAAGTCCGCGAGGCCGGTGAAGGCGAGGGGCATCCCCAGCTGCACGAGCGGATCGACGAGATCCAGGCTCGACTCGAACTTGAACCTCGGCAGCGTCATCGTGACGCTCCGCGTCTCGAGCGAGGCGAAGACGCCCTCGAGCCACTCCGGATCGATCTCCAGGAAGCGCGCTCCGCCGGCCGACGGGAGCACGAGCACCATCGACAGCTCGCCGCCGTCATAGGGCAGCTCCAGCGCCTCGAAATCGTCGCCCTCGCCATGACGGACCTGCGCGCTGTTGCTCATCATCGGCACGGAGACTGACGTGCCGTCCATCAGCGAGAAGTCGCCCGGGGCCGTGTCGTCCTCGTCGAAGGGGAACTGCCATGCTGCGTTGAAGTAGACGGCGTTCGTCAGGATCAGCCGGGTCGCGGGCTGGATGGCGCCCGCGGGGAGGATGTCCTTGATCCGGTCCTCGGTCCGTTCGGCCACCCAGCCGTTGATGATCCCCCGCGCCTCGTCGGGCGCCTGCGCGAAGTCGACGACATGCAGCCCGGCCCCGTAGCTCTCGGCGAGCACGTCGAGGAACGACGGCGCGAACGAGGAGCCGACCTGCGCCCAGAGCGCGTTGGCGACGTTGAGCCGGAACCCCTCGCCGTCCTGCCCCTCGGCGCCCTCGCCGCGGCTCGCGAGCGCCAGGTCGAGCGCGTTGAACGCCGGGTGCAGCCGCTCCTGCGGCAGCGTGAAGCGGAGCGCGCGCATCATTTGCGCCTCCGTCTCGCCTCGAGCGCCGGCGTACGTCATCGCGAGCGCGCTCGACACGCTGTACGGCGAGTAGATGAGGTTGCTCGACCAGGCGGAGACCCTGCGGTAGAGGTCGAGCGCAAAGGCCGTGTTGCCGGCGACGAGCGCCTTCGCGTCGGCCTCCGGCACGGCAGGCTCGCGGTCCCGCGGCTTGTCCGAGGTGACGAGGCAGCCCGCGGTGTCGGCGTCGCCGCACACGGACGGCGAGGGCTGCGGTTCGGCGCTCCTGGGGGCGCAACCCGCGACGAGCAGGGAAAGTGGCAACAGGGCGACGGGAATCGAGGGCCTACGCATGCCGCCCGGCAGAGCAGAGGGTATGCCGGAGCGCCACGACGGGCCGCAACCCGGGTGAGACGGGCGCCCTGGCGGGGCCGCAGCCGGGTGTGCCGAGCGCGCCGGCGGGCCGATCTCCGGGTGCATCGAGCGCGCCGGATCGGGCCGCAGCCCGGGCGCGCCGGGCGCCGGGCCGGCCGCAGCCCGGGCGCGCGGCGCAGCGGCGGACCGTGATCCCAGGGCCCGGGACGGCGCACTGTGGCGCACGCGCGGGCGGGCGGAGGCGTGCGCCGCGGCCGCGCGTGGTAGCATCGCGCTGGACATGTCGAGAGAGCGAGAGACAGCCCTCGCGGAGGCGCGGCGACCGTGATCGTGCTCGTGATGGGCGTGAGCGGCGCCGGAAAAACGACGGTCGGGCAGCGCCTTGCGCGCGACCTCGGCTGGGAGTTCGTCGATGCCGACGACCTCCACCCCCCCACCAACGTCGAGAAGATGCGGGCCGGCAAGCCGCTCGACGACCAGGACCGCGCGCCGTGGCTCGCCGCGCTCTCCGCGTGCATCCGCCGCCTCCTCGACGAGGGGCGCGAGGCCGTGATCGCCTGCTCGGCGCTGAAGGCCGCCTACCGAGCGCAGCTCCTCGTCGATCCCGCGCGGATGCGCCTCGTGCACCTGACCGGCGACCCCTCGCTGATCGCCGCGCGCCTCGCCGCGCGATCGAACCACTTCATGCCCGCCGGCCTCCTGTCGACCCAGCTCGCCGCGCTCGAGCCGCCCGAGGACGCCCTCCGCGTCGACGTCGGCGGCACCCCGGACGAGATCGCCGCCGACGTCCGCCGCGCGCTCGGCCTGTGATCCGGCCGCGCGCCGCGCTGCCGAGGCGCGCGGTCAGTGCCGCGTCGCCACGCGGCTCAGGAACAGCGCGCCCTGATCGCTGGAGAGGTGCTCGCTCCCGATCTCGATGGCGCCACGGAACGATCCGGCCAGCATCGGCTGCTCCCACGGGTCGAGCTCCAGCCCGGAGAACTGGACGTCGGCGCCGAGGCGCTGCGTCCACTGCTCCTCCCCGTCCTCGCTGAGCCTGGCCGTCCACGCGCTGCACGACCCGGGCTCCGCGACGTCGCACAGCGCGTCGCCGGCCAGCACCACGCTCCCCTCGGTCGCCGTGACCTGGCGCGGGCTCTGCGCGTCGTAGCGCTTCACCCAGAGCACCTCGCCGCCGTCGTCGATCTTGGCGACGAACGGCCGCGGCCCGCCCGGCAGAGCGGCGTCGCCGAAGACGCCGCTGCCGGAGAGCAGCACGGCGCCGTCCGGATCCACGGCGATGTCGTACGCCATCTCGAGCTGATCCGGGGAGCCGCGGAACCGCTGGTGCCACGCGACCTCGCCGTCCTCGTCCAGCTTGGTGACGAACGTGGCCGAGCCCCGCGCGTCCTGGGCCGCGATGAAGGCGTTGCCGTCGTCGTCGACCTCGATGCCGATCTCCTCGGTGTCCGAGCCGCTCGGCGGCAGGCTGACCCACTGGAAGCGGCCCGCGGCGTCGAGCCGGACGACGAAGGTGCCGAGGCCCCGCCGCTCGATCCGCACGCCGCCGACCGTCGCGGCCCCCTCGAGCTTGCCGAGCACGAGCACGCCGCCCTCGCCGTCCCAGGCCAGCGCCGTGCCGCCCAGGATGGCGTCCTCCTCCCCGGAGATCTGCACCGCCCAGCGGGTGGTGCCGGTCGGGCCGAGCTTCGCGACGAACAGATCGACGCCCCAGGACGACGCCGCGGTGAGCTGGCGCGTCCCGAGGTCGATGGCGCCGGAGAAGGAGCCGAGCACGATCGCGTTGCCGCCGCTGCCCGCGACGACGTCGATGGCCCGCTCGGTCTCGGGGCCGCCGAACCGCCTGGCCCAGATCAGGTCGCCGCAGCCGTCGAGCCGCGCCACGAAGGCGTCGGCGTCGCCCGCGCTCTCCAGCCGGGTGCCGTCGAAGTCGAGCTCCCCCTCGAAGGAGCCGGCGAGCAATGCCCGGCCCGCCGTGTCGACAGCGAAGCCGCGCAGGATCGCGCTCGATCCGGGGAACTGCCGGACGAACGACCGCCGCCGGCAGGCCGGCTCGGACCGCACGCTCACGGGCTCGGGCTCGGCCGCGCCGGACGGGATCCCGCCGCGCTCGACCGCGGCGTCCTGGCACACCCCCGTCGCGTCCGCTGCGCCCGTCCCGCACATCCCCGAAGGCGATCTGTGCTCCGCGTTCGCCCCCACGGGGTCGACGCCGTCGCGCCCCGGCCCGCCCTGCGCCGCGCCATCCGCCCCTCCCGAAGCGCAACCAGCTCCCCAGCAGATGACCCCACAAAGCGCGCTCAACGCCCCCAAGACAGACCGCATACGGCACTTCTCCTCTCCCGCATCGAGCGGGCAGGCTGGAAACATTGCAGGATGTGGACCAGGGCCCCTCGCTTTCAAACTTATCCCCACTACGCGCACTCCAATTTTTCTGGATTCGCGCGAACTCACCTGGGACGACAGAGCGCGATCGGGTAAAACCGCCTCATGCCCTCCTCACGCCGCCATTTTCTCTCGCTGACCGCCACGGCGGGCGCGATGGCTGCGCTCGGCTGCTCGGCGCCGGCCAGGATCAGCTCGCCGGCGGCCGCCGGCCCGGGAAGCGGCCCATCGCGCGGCCCAGAGCCGACCCAGCCGTCCACGCCGCAAGCGCCGCAGTCGCCCTCGGCCTCCGGGAAGAAGACGAAGAAGACGCTGCTCGTCCTCGGGGGAACAGGCTTCCTCGGGCCGTCCGTCGTCGAGGCGGCGAAGGCGCGCGGCTATACGGTCACCCTCTTCAACCGCGGCAAGACGCGGCCCCATCTGTTCCCCGATATCGAGAAGCTGCACGGCGACCGGGACCCGGCCAAGGGCGACGGGCTCAAGGCCCTCACCGGCCGCTCCTGGGACGCCGTCATCGACAACTCCGGGTACGTGCCTCGGATCGTCAAGGCGTCGGCAGAGCTGCTCGCCCCGAGCGTGCGACAGTACGTGTTCATCTCGAGCCTCTCCGTCTATGCGAGCCACACGACCCCAGGAGAGGACGAGACGGCCCCTGTCGCGACGATGCCCGATCCCACCGTCGAGACGATGGGCAAGGAGTTCGAGAACTACGGCCCTCTCAAGGCGCTCTGCGAGCAGGCCGCCGAGGCCGCGATGCCCGGCCGGGTCACCCGGGTTCGCCCGGGCTTCATCGTGGGTCCCGAGGACCCGACCGACCGATTCACGTACTGGCCTGCCCGCGTCGACAGGGGCGGAGAGGTCCTCGCGCCGGGCGCGCCGCTCGATCCGATCCAGATCATCGATGTCCGCGATCTGGCCGAGTGGCTCATCACCGTCGTGGAGAGCCGGACGACAGGCATCTTCAACGCCGCCGGGCCCGGAGAGCCGCTCACGATGGGCGCGCTGCTCGACGCGTGCAAGGCCGCCTCGGGATCGAGCGCGCGCTTCACGTGGGTCAGCGCGAAGTTCCTCGAGAAGCCGCCCGGCGAGCCGGTCGACCTGCCGATCTGGGCGCCCGCGGAGGGCGAGACCAGGGCCTTTCACCTGCGCAACGCCGAGCGCGCGCGCAAGGCAGGGCTCAAGTTCCGCGCCGTGCAGGAAACGGTCAAGGACACCCTGTCGTGGTGGAAGGCTTTACCGCCGGAGCGGCAGTCCAGGCCGCGGGCGGGGCTCTCGCCGGAGCGCGAGGCCGAGCTCCTCGTGGCCTGGCGCGCAGGGCGAGCGCAGCCGAAGAAGACCGGGGCACTGCCACCGTAGCGCACCCGTGCCTCTTTCAGGTAGGATGCCGGAGCACGACTCCAGCGGACGTCGCGCCGCTGGGGGAGCCCGCTGTCGCGGGCGACGTCCCTCCATGGTCCCCCATCCATCCACGATCACGAAGGAGCTCCCTGCGAGCGAAGGGGCCGCCGCGCGGACGCCCGGAGCTCTCTGCCGGTGCCCCCGCGATCGCCTCGGAGATCGTGATGAAGCTCCTCTGCAAGCCGGCTGACGAGCGCTATCCGGGCGCGCAGGCGCTGAAGGTCGATGTCGAGGCGTGCCTGCAGCGCTGGGACGCGCGCGCGGGCGCCGCCTCGTGGGACCTCGGGCCCCTCACCGAGGCGCAGCGGCTCGACGACGGCGCCTCGTCCACGCAACGCACGCTCGACCGGCTCTCGCCCGCCGCGCGCCGCGCCGTGGCGCTCGGCGCCTGCATCGGCCACGAGCTCGACGCGGCCACGCTCTCGCAGATCGCCGAGCAGCCGCAGGCCGAGGTGAACGCGCTGCTCCGCGAGGCGGAGAGCGCCGGCATCCTCACGCCGCAGCGCGACGAGGGCGCGCCCGATCCGCTCGACGATGACGCGCTGCGGCTGCGCTTCCTGCACGACGGCGTGCACCAGGCCGCCTACGCCGCCCTGCCGGACGCGGAGCGGCGCGCTGTGCACCTGCGCCTCGGGCGCATGGCCGAGGCGCGGTCGCAGCGCCAGCGCTCGGACGAGGCGCTCTTCGAGGCGGCGCAGCACCTGAACCTCGGCGCGACCCTGATCATCGAGCCGCGCGAGCGCGCGGAGCTCGCGGCGATGAACCTCACGGCGGGCCGCAAGGCGAAGGAGCGCGGCGCGCCCCCGGCCGCAGCCGACTTCTTCGAGGCCGGGATCTCGGCGCTGCCGGAGGGGTGCTTCAAGGAGGACCACGATCTCGCCTTCTCGCTGCACGCGGAGGCGGCCGAGTGCGCGTACGTCGGCGGCCAGATCGAGCGCGCGGAGGCGCTGCTCGAGGTGCTCGCGGCCGAGGCGCGCTCGGACCTCGAGCGCGCCCGGGCGCACGAGCTGCGCATCGCTGTGTACACGACGCGGGGCCAGATCGAGGAGGCGCTGGCGCTCGGGAAGACGGCGCTCGCGCTGCTCGGCGTGCCCCTCCCCGAGGACGGGGCGGCGGCGCGGAAGGCGGCCGCGGACGCCGAGCTCGCGGCCGCGCGCACCGCGCTCGGCGCGCGCCGGCTCAGGGACCTGCTCGACGAGCCCGAGACGTCGGACGCCCGGACGCGCGCGGCGCTCCGGCTGCTCATGTCGCTGACGCTGCCCGCGGCGCTCGTGAGCCCGCCGCTCTTCGCCTTCATCGCGGCCAGGCAGGTCAACCTGTCGCTGGAGCGCGGGCACGGCGGCGTGTCCGCCTACGGCTACATGGCGTACGCCTGGGTCGCCGCGCGGGCCTTCCGCCGCTACGACGAGGCCTACGAGCTCGGCGAGCTCGCGCTCGAGATGGGCGAACGGTCCGGGCAACACGAGCTCTCGTGCCGCCTCCGCCTCCTGCTCGGGGCGCACGTCAGCCCCTTCGCGAAGCACCTGCTCTCGAGCCTCGATCTCTTCAAGGAGGCCCACGAGGCCGGGCTCAGGGCGGGCGATCTCACCTACGTCGCGCAGGCGTGCGTCCACACGGCCCTGGTCCGCTTCGGGCTCGGCGACGAGTGCGAGGCGGTGCGGGACGAGGTCGACGGGTCCCTGGCGCTGGCGCGGGGCGCGCGGGAGGAGCTCGCCGTCGCGGCGCTGACCAGCGCGCGGCGCGCGCTCGACGAGCTGATGGATCCGTCGCGCGGCGGCATCTCGCGCGCGCCGGACAGCCGCGCGTTCCACGACGCGGCCCAGGAAGAGCGGCTCGCGACGCCGAGCTACAGCGCCGTCGCGCTCGTCCATTGCGCGCTGCGGCAGCAGCTCTGCTTCCTCCTGGAGGACTACGAGGGGGCGCTGCGGATGGGGTCGCTGGCGGAGGCGAAGATGCAGGGCGGGGTCGGCGACCACCTCGCGACCGAGGTCTTCTTCTACACGTGCCTCACGCAGCTCTCGCCGGCGCTGTCGCGCGGCCGGCAGCTCAGCGCCGTGTCGCTGGCGAGCTACAGGGACCGGCTCTCGGCGTGGGCGGAGCAGTGTCCGGACAACTACCGTCACAAGCACCTCCTCGTCCGCGCGGAGTCCGCGCGGGCCGCCGGCGAGGAGCTCGCGGCGATGAAGCTCTACGATCAGGCGATCGAGGCGGCGAAGGTGAACGGGTTCGTGCGGGACGAGGCGCTCGCCAGCGAGCTCTGCGCCAAGTTCCACCTGGCGAGCGGGAGGGAGCGGATCGCGCACGTCTACATGATGGACGCGCACGAGGGCTACGCGCGGTGGGGCGCGACGGCCAAAGTGCGACAGCTGTCGCGAAAGTACCCACACCTCGTGGCGCGCATGGGGATCCTCGGGCAGCCGAGCCGGCCGGCGGAGTCGATCCCGCCGAGCGTGGAGCGCGGCGGCGCGCTCGACGCGATGGCCGTCCTCCGCGCGTCGCGCGCGCTCAGCGGGGAGCTCGTGCTCGAGCGGCTCTTCGAGCGGCTGCTGCGCGTCCTGAGCGAGAGCACGGGGGCGCGGCGGGCCGTGCTGCTCCTCGCGCGCGACGGGGCGCTGACCGTGGAGGCCGAGCGCACGAGCGATCCCGAGGTGGTCCGCGTCGGCCCCTCGACGCCGCTCGATGCGGCCGCCGGTCTCGCCGCGAGCGTGGTCCAGCACGTCGCGGAGACGCAGCAGCCGGTCGTCCTCGGAAGCGCGGCGACGGACGAGCGGTTCGCGGAGGACCCGTACGTGCTCGAGGCCGGCGGGAGGTCGATCCTGTGCCTTGCCATGACGCACCAGGGTCGCCTCGCGGGCGTGATCTACATGGAGAACGACGCGACCGCCGGGTACTTCCGCGCCGGGCAGGTCGAGCTCTGCGGGCTGCTCGCGTCGCACGCGGCGGTCGCTGTGCACAATGCGCTGCGCTACCGCGAGGCGCAGAACGCGTCGAGCGAGCTACGGCGCGCCAACGAGGCGCTGGCGGCGGAGGTCGAGCGGCTCACCGAGGAGCTCCGCCAGGCGGGTGACCGCGAGGGGTAGAGCCCCCGGGACACCGATCACGTTGAGCAAGCGAGAAATGAACCGCCAAGACACCGAGGACGCCAGGATGCTTCTCCGTTCCNACCGAGGACGCCAGGATGCTTCTCCGTTCCTGGCGCCCTGGCGGCGAGAAATTCTGTGCTTTCATTCCGCTTCAACCCGCTTGTCGCTCCGGGGCGGCGTCGACAGGCGCTCGTCCTGGTGGGGACCTGCCGTCCTGGAGAGCGGCGCTCGTGCGCCGCGCGGCCCGTCGGGCCCATCTCGACGCGGGCATGACACCGGTGTCGCGGTTCGACGCGGGGATGACATTGATTTCGCGGTACACGATGAGGGCTTGAACCGCCAACGCGCCGCCATCCGCCAAGGGTCCTCCCGCCGATCTGCTTGATGTGGGGCCATGTGCCCGACGCGACCGAGTCCATCGATGGAGCGATGCGGGGCCGGCGCGCCGCGCTGCGAAAGCCGTGTGCCGCAATGCAAAAGAGCCGCGGCCCTGCGCGAAAGGGGCGTGGCAGCGGGCTGCGCGGGCGCATCCTCGGACGCAACGCCGCCCTCCAGACCGGATTGAACCGGCACCGCGGGCCGATGTGCTGAGGTGAAAGTGCTCGGGATCTCACGGGAACGAGGGGAGGCACAGCATCTCCGCCCCCGGCCCTCCCGGGACCCCCTTCCGGGTCAGGAAGGGGCTCTTCCCCCGCCACCCGCGTTGCGGGCCCGGCGAGGGAAGAGCGCTACGGACGAGCTGGGCTCAGGCGCCGCCGCCCGCGCCGCCCTCGCCAGCGCCACC
>NZ_JEMA01000830.1 GCF_001589285.1 Sorangium cellulosum
CGGCCGGGCTGCGCGGGGGGGTCACCGCGGCCGGGCTGCGCGGGGCGCCGCCGGGCGCGGCGCGCTCACGAGGCGAGCGCCGCCGGCAGGCCGGTCAGAGGTCGCCCTTGGCGAGCTTGTCCTTCATCTTCTGGATCAGCGCCGGGAACCCGTCCTTCTTGATGATCTTCGTGAACTGCGCGCGGTAGCTCCCCACCAGGCTGACGCCCTCGGTGACGATGTCCCGCACGAGCCAGGTGCCCCCCTTCTGGGAGAGCTTGAAGGCGATCTCGACCGGCTCCTCGCGCGCGTCCTTCCTGAAGACGGCCCGCGTCTTGACCGTGATGACGCCGGCGTTCTCGCTCTCGCCCATGTACTCGATGTTGAAGTCGAGCGTCTTCTTCAGGTTGCGCTCGTAGGCCTTGCGCACGAGCTGCTTGAGCAGATCGCTGAACTGCTTCTTCTCGGCGTCGGTCCGGGCGGCCCACTCGCTGCCGAGCGAGCTCTCGGCCAGCGCCGAGTAGTCGAGCATCTCGTCGAAAATCGCGCCGACCTTCTTCTGCCCCTCGCCCCCGCCCTGCTTCAGAAGGTCGAACAGGACCGTCTGCTTGGCCTTGACGACGTCCGTCGCCGGCCCGGCGTTCGCGAGGCCCACCTGGCCGAGCGTGAGCGCGAGCAGCGAGAACGTCGCCGCGAAGAGGTGGTTCATCCTGCGTGTCACGTGGGGTTCTCCTTGCTCTCCATGAACATCGCGAAAAGAGACGGTAATCCGCCGGCGCTGATCCGCCCTCGAGGGGCAGACGACGCTCGTCGCGCGCTATTCATGAGCGGAAGCGAGCTCCGCCGCAATCTCCCGCGGCGACGGCGAGGGGCTCCGCCGCGCCTTCCGCGAGCGGCCGGTCCGGGATCTTCACCCGGAAGGCGGTGCCCTCGCCCTCGCGGCTGTCCACCTCGATCGCGAAGCCGTGATCGTCGAGGATCCGCTTCACCACGGCGAGGCCGATGCCCATGCCGTGCGTGCGGGTCGTGAAGAACGCGTCGAAGAGGCGGTCGCGGGCGCCCGCGGGGATGCCGCGGCCCTGGTCGCGGATCTCGAGGGTCCAGGCGCCCGCGTCGCGCCCGAGGCGCACCGCCACGGCCGCGCCCGGCGAGCTCGCCTGGATCGCGTTCCGCACGAGGTTCCAGACGACCTGGCGCATCTGCGCGGCGTCGGCTGTCACGGGCGCGGACGGCGGGCCCTCGAAGCGGACCTCGACGTCGCCGCCGCGGCCCGAGCGCCCCGCGAGCACGACGACGTCGCGCGCCGTCACCGAGAGGTCGACGACCCCGAGCGCCGGCGCCCGGGGGCGCGACAGGTCGAGCATGTCGCCCACGAGGTCGTTCAGGCGCGCCGTCTCGCGCTCGATGATCTCGCAGAGCTTCCGGTCCTCGTCCGAGAGCGTGCCGCCCGTGCGCAGCAGCTCGATGGATCCCGCGATCGAGCCGAGCGGGTTGCGGATCTCGTGCGCCAGCCCCGCGGCGAGGCGGCCCAGCGCCGCGAGCCGCTCGGCCTGCTCCGCCCGCGCGGTGGCCTGCACGAGCCGGCCGCCGGTCGCGCGCAGCCGCTCGGCCAGGTAGCTCGCGAGCAGCGTGACCACCATGATCGCGAGCAGGTTGACGAACATGGGGTACCGGAGCTCGCCCCAGGTCGTCACGTAGGCCCCGGAGGGCTGATCCGGCGGCACGCCGACGAGGTGCAGCCCGAGCGCGGCGCACAGCAGGAGGTAGGCGGAGGCGCCGGACCCCGCCGCGACGAGCGCGCCCGGGAGCCCGAGGAGGATCGCCCCCGTGAGGCAGGTGAGGCCGTAGAGCGACGTGGCGCCGCTCGTGGCCCCGCCGGTGATGTACACGAGCGCGGTCCAGGTGATCTGATCGGTGACGAGCTGCGCCCGGGCGATCGCGCGGAGGGCGCGGTTCATGCGCAGGAACACCGCGTAGATCCCCGAGACGCCGTACGCCGCGGCGACCGTCACGAGCGCGACGATGCTGGAGAAGCCGCCGGGGGTGAAGCCGCCGAGGTACACCGCCGCGGTCACGACGAGGAAGACCGTGAGCACCGCGAGGCGCAGCGCGATGAGCCAGGTGAGCCGGCTCGCGAGCGACGCCTCGTCGCCGGCGGGAGCGACGGGCGGGAGGGGCGCGGCGGCCGGCGAGCTCGGGGGCGGACCCGCCTCGGCCCCGTCTCGCGGCGCGCCGGCCTCGCCGCCCGGGCTCGCCGCGGGGGCCGACGCCGACATCACTCCGCCTTGATCTTGCCGGCGAGATCGAAGATCGGCAGGTACATCGAGATGAGCACGACGCCGACCATGCCGCCGACGACGACCATGAGCAGCGGCTCGAGCAGCGACGTCAGCGCGGAGACGGCGACGTCGACCTCCTCCTCGTAGAAGTCGGCGATCTTGTTCAGCATCGTGTCGAGCGCGCCGGTCTGCTCGCCGACCGCGACCATCTGCACGACCATGCCGGGGAAGACCTGCATCTCGCCGAGCGGCTCGGCCATGTTCTTCCCCTCGGAGATCTTCTGGCGCGAGTACATGAGGCCCTCCTCGACGACGACGTTGCCGGCCGTCTTCGCGACGATGTCGAGCGCGTCGAGGATCGGGACGCCGGAGCCGAGCAGCGTGCCGAGCGTGCGCGAGAACCGCGCCACGGCGATCTTCTGCATGACCGGGCCGATGATCGGCAGCTTGAGCAGGACGCGGTGCACCATCCGCTTGCCGACCGGCGAGCGGTAGAAGTAGACCGCGCCGACGACCCCGGCCACCGTCAGCACGACGATGAGCGGGAGGTAGGTCACGAACGCCTTCGACGTCGCGATGACGATCTTCGTGAGCTGCGGGAGCGCGTCCTTCGCCCCGAACTCCGCGAACATCGTCTCGAACGACGGGATGACGAACGACATCAGCACGATCATGACGACGATCATGATGATGATGACGGCGACCGGGTACGCGAGCGCGCCCCGCACCTGGCGCGCGAGCTTGACGCGCTTCTCGATGTAGATCGCGAGCCGGTTCAGGATGCTGTCGAGGATGCCGCCGACCTCGCCGGCCTGGACGAGGTTCACGAACAGGTCGTCGAAGATCTTCGGGTGGCGCCGGAGCGCGTCGCTGAACGTGGCGCCCTGCTCGACCGTGTTCTTGATGTCGCGCAGCGCCGCCTGGAAGACCTTGTTGGGCTCCTGGTTCGAGAGGATCTCGAGGCACTGGACGAGCGGGAGGCCCGCGTCGATCATCGTCGCGAACTGGCGGATGAACTTGACGAGGTCCTTGGCCTCGACGCCCGAGCCGAAGCTCAGGCTGAAGTTGAGCTGGGCGCCCTTCTTCTTGACCCGGGTCGGGTTGAGCTGCTGGGCGCGGAGCCGGTTCTGCACCGCCGCCTCGTTCTCGGCCTCCATCGTGCCCTTCCGGATCTCTCCGGTGCGGCCGCGCGCCTCCCAAACGAACTCCGCCATAGTGCTTCCGGTCTTCTCCCTGGTCCACGACGGGTCGAGCCGACGCGCCGGGGCGGCCCCGCCTCTCGGGGACGCCAGGATAAAGTTCTGCGAGGCCGGGGGTCAAAGACGGTGGGGCGTTCTCTGATCCAGGGGGCGGGGCGGTGGGTCGACGTGGGACGTGAACGGCGGGGGGCGCTGTGCCGAGCAGCACGCGCCGGCGGGGGTCTCCGCGCGGCGGGGGCGGGTGGGCGCTCGGCCATCCGCCAAGACGGGGACCAGAGCGCTTGCGCTGAGAACACCGCCCGGCATGTCTCCCTTCGGGCCATGCCTCCTGAGACGTTCCGTCGCGCGCCACACAAGGCGCGCCTGAGACGTGGAGCCCCCTGACACCGGATGGCACCTCGGTCGGTGCTCGACGCGCCCACCCGCCCCCGCCGCGCGGAGACCCCCGCCGGCGCTCACCACGATGCCGGGATCCGGCGTCCAGGAGCAACGAAACGCCGGACACTGGCACGGGCTGTCACAATTCGCCCCCCGGACATGGGAGATGCGCCACCTGGACCCGGGAGTGTGTCACCCGGACGTTCAGGGGCGTCATCTGGACATCGACGTGTGTCATCTGGACATCGACGTGTGTCATCTGGACATCGACGTGTGTCATCTGGACATCGAGGTCTGTCATCCGGACATGCTGCGGGTCGACCCGGCATGACCAGCCCTCGGTGAGAGCCCCCGGATCTCCCGCGAAGCTGCCGTAGATGCGGAGCCCGCGCTCGCGGGCGAGATCCGACGCGCGGTGGAGGTCGAGCCAGCCGGAGCCCTCCACGCCTCGCCAGCTCCGACACGGGGAAAGGCCGTCCTCGATCGATGCCCGACACGCCTCGAAGGTCTCTGCCACCCAGTCGATCTCGCTGGGTCGACAGATCGTGCTCGATGGACTCCAGGGTCCCGTCCCGCAGCCCCTGCAGGTACTGCAGCACCGAAGCCAGACCCCCACCGTCGTACTCCACGCGCGGGATCTCCTCCTCGGAGTAGTGCTCCGCGGCGAGCGTCTCGGCGTGCAGCTTGAGCCGGACGACCGATCCGAGCTTCGCCTCACGGGGGCCTCGAAAGAAGAGCCGTTCTTCTGCGTGGTCGTTGCCGGGCAGACGGATCTCCGCCACCTGCCCGTCCTTGCCGAACCACAGGTGGAACGAGTCAGATCCCAGCTCGTCCTTCGTAGCCCCTGCACGAAGACCGAACCGCCTGCCATCCACCAGGACGGCTTCCAGCTCGAGCTCGGTGGCGGCCGGCTTGGCGAGGAGGTTTTCCAATGCGCGCTTGCCCGTGAAGAGCGCCCCCGGACGGCCGGTCTTGAGCTTGAGCTTCTTGGGGCTCAGGGTGGCAAGCTGGAGCAGGTAGTGCATCCCCTCCAGCACGGTGCTCTTGCCCACGGCGTTCGGGCCGACCAGCACGTTGAGCTGACCGAGAGGCAGCCTCACGTCTCGGAGCAGCTTGAAATTCTTGAAGTTTGCTTCCGCTAGCATCGCCGCTTTCTCGTTAGCCCGAGATCGGTGCCGGGTACCGAAGCCGCGCCGCTGCGGCGCGGCGCCGTGGACCAGGAGGCCCTAGGGCGCGCAGGACCAGCCTTCGACAGCCATCGGGCGCACACCTGCGTGCGATGCACCGGGCGGACGCAGGCCGGCCCGCCGCCGGAAGCCGCGCTCCCGGCATCGCCCGACGAGCAGCTTTACCCGCGCCCGCGCTCGGCGACGTAGCGCACCGCGCCGTGCACCTCGCGGAGGAGCGCGCCCTGCTGGCGCTCGACGCGCATGAGCTCCTGGTGGACCTCCCAGGCGCCGACCGGCGCGACAAGGACGCCGCCGTCGACGAGCTGCTCCTCGAGCGCGGTGGGCGGCTCGGCCAGCGCGTAGGTCACCGCGACCTTCCACGGGCGCTCCGACGGCAGCGCCCGGCCGACAGCGAGCACGCGCTCGGCGAGCGAGCGCCCGTCGCCGCACAGCAGCGTGACGCTCGCGCCCTCGTAGGAAGGCCCGGCGCTGCTGCACGCGAGCGCCTCGTCGTCGCCCCGAGGATCCGGCCGCGCGCCGAGCTGCCGCGCCGCGCGCACGTGCAAGGCAGGGTCGATCTCGATCGAGGTGACGTGCCCGCTCGGACCGAGGATGCGCCGCGCGAGCGCGGCCCCGTAGCCGGTCCCCGTGCCGAGCTCGAGGAGGCGATCGCCCGGCGCGAGGCCGAGCAAGCTGTAGGTGAGCAGGTACGCGTGCGGCGCGCTCACGGTCGCGTGCCCGGCCCGATCGAGCGGCAGCGGGGTGTCGTCCGCGGAGGCCGCGAGGTCCTCCGGCAGGACGAAGCGCTCGCGCGGCACGAGCAGGATCGCGTCGAGGTAGCGCGCGGGGAAATCGAACCGACGCGCGAGCTCGGCCACGAGCGGCGCGCGCGCCACGCGCCCCGCCTCGGCGAGCTCGACGTCGTGCGCGATCGCCGCGTCGAGCTGCTCGGGGACGGGCGACCAGCGATCGGGCCGGCGACCGTCGTACCGCGACGCCAGCGCGGCGAGCGACGCAACGGCGGCCCGTGGTTCGGTGCTCGTGGGGGAAGTCACGGCGGGATCCTGAAGCAGGACCGCCCGCGCCGCTCGCGATTTCCGGGGGGTCGTTCCGCCTTTCTCCGGGCCCGATCGGGCCGCCGCCCGAGGCCGTTTGACACGGGCGCACGGGCGGCCTTTTCATCGTCGTGCATGCCCCTCGTCGATCTCACGGCCGTCGCAGCGCTCGTGGTCGAAGAACACAGCGCCGCCCCCTGCGCGTGCGTCGCCGCCGCCGTGCACACCCGAAACAACGTCCAGTACGGATTCGGCGCCGCCGGGCACCTCTGGTTCGAGAGCAGCCCGCCGGCCAATGCGCGCGGCGCGGCGCCGCCCGCGGCGACGGGCGACGCGATCTTCGATCTCGCGTCGGTGACGAAGCCGCTCACGGCGCTCGCCCTCGCCCGGCTCGCGCGCGCCGGCGCGGTGAGGCTCGACGAGCCGCTCGGTCAGGTGCTTCCAGAGCTCGCGGGCACGCGCTCGGCCCGCGTGCCGCTCGAGCTGCTCGCCGCGCACCGCGCCGGGCTCGAGGCGCACCGCGTGCTCCATCCGCCCGGCGACGACGCGCCGATCGATCCTCGCCGCGCGCTGCTCGAGTGCGCGAACGGGCGGCGCGAGGCGTGCGCGGGCGATCCGCCGGACGAGGGGTTTCCGCCTGTCTACAGCGACCTCGGCTACCTGCTCCTCGGCGCGGCGCTCGCGCGGCGCGGCGCGGCCGAGCTCGACGAGATCGTCGCGCGCGAGGTGACCGGCCCGCTCGGGCTCGCGATCGCGCCGGCGCGCGCGCTCAGGCGCCGCGATCCGCGGTTCGACGAGCGCGTCGTGCCCACGGAGGACGTCGCGTTCCGCGGGGGCGTGATCCGCGGCGCGGTGCACGACGACAACGCGTGGACGATCGCGCGCGACGCGATGGCCGGGCACGCGGGCCTCTTCGGCGACGCGATGTCGGTGGCGCGGCTCGGGGTCGCGCTGCTCGAGGCGCTCGCGGGCGAGCGGCCGGCGTGGCTCACGCGCGACGAGCTCTGCCGGCTCGTCGCGCCCCGGCCGGGCGGATCGCTGCGCGCCGGGTTCGACGGCAGGAGCGGCGAGAGGCCGAGCTCCGGCGCCCGGTTCGGCCCGAGGACCTTCGGCCACCTCGGGTTCACCGGGACGAGCCTCTGGATCGATCCGGACGCGGGGCTCGTCGGCGTGCTGCTCACGAACCGGGTCCACCCGACGCGCGCCTCCGACGCGATCCGCCGCGCGCGGCCCGCCGCCCACGACGCGATCGCCGAGGCCATGGCGCGGGCGCGATGACGCGCCGACGGTTGCGCACCGCATCGCACCCGCGTTTTCACGGGCGGACGCCGACCGATGCTAGGCTGCCGCCGTGTCCCACGGCGCCGCCCCCGAAGAGCTGAGCTCGTCCCCCGGGCTGCTGCGCGCGCCCGCCGAGGTCGCCCGCGCGCCTTCCGCGCGGTCCCCCGAGCCGCCCGCGGTGGTGCACGCGCCGTCCGCGCCGCCGTCCGCGCCATCCGCGCCGCCCGCGGTGGTGCACGCGGCGCCGCTCCCGCGGAGCCCCACCGCGACGCCGCGATCGTTCCGGCAAAACGCCGCGCAGAGCGGCCGCTTCATCCGCGCCTACCTCACGACGTTCACCGTCATCGCGAGCTACCTCTGGTTCGCCTTCCTGAGCCGCCTCCTCGGCGAGGCCTGGGCGCAGGGCCGCGTCGACGAGGTCCACGCGAGGAACGCGCGCCGCATCGAGCGCACCATCGTCGAGCTCCAGGGCCTGTTCATCAAGGTCGGCCAGATGCTCAGCATCATGGCGAACTTCCTCCCCGCCGCGCTGCGCGCGGGGCTCGAGGGGCTGCAGGACCAGGTGCCGCCGCGCCCCTACGAGGAGATCGCGGCGCGCATCGCCGACGAGCTCGGGCGCCCCATCGAGCAGCTCTTCGCCCGCTTCCACAGGGAGCCGCTCGCGAGCGCGTCGCTCGGCCAGGTGCACGAGGCGTGGCTCATGGACGGCACGCGCGTCGCCGTGAAGGTGCAGCACCGCGACATCGACGAGATCGTCCGCCTCGACCTGCTCACCATCCGCCGCATCATGGCGATCATCGCGAACTTCGTCCCGGTGCAGGGGCTCGACGCCTACTACCACCAGATCCGCTCGATGATCCTGGAGGAGCTCGACTTCGTGCGCGAGGCCAGGAACATCACGCGCATCGCCGACAACTTCGCGAACCAGCCGCAGGTCCGGTTCCCCCGCCCCATCGACCCGTACTGCACGCGCCGGGTGATGACGACGACGTTCGTCGAGGGGATCAAGGTGGGCGACCTCGCGGCGCTCGAGGCGCACGGCGTCGACCGCAAGGCGCTCGCCCGGCAGATCGTCCAGGTCTTCTGCCAGCAGATCTTCGTCGACGGCGTCTACCACGCGGATCCGCACCCGGGGAACATGCTGGTCGGGCCGGGCGGGGAGCTCATCCTGCTCGACTTCGGCGCGGTCGCGGAGCTCTCCCACGAGATGCGCGAGGGCATCCCCGAGTTCCTCGAGGCCGTGATCCGCCGCGACACGGACGGGATCATCAAGGCGCTGCGCAAGATGGGCTTCCTGTCGCGGCGCGACACCGTCGACGTGAGCGAGCGCGTCGTCGAGTTCTTCCACCAGCGCTTCCAGGACGAGGTGAAGCTCGAGTCCTTCAACCTGAAGGACATCAAGCTCGACCCGCAGAAGGGCATCGAGAGCCTCATCGACCTGCGGCGCATGAACATCGGCCTGAAGGAGCTCTCCGGCGCCTTCCACGTGCCGCGCGACTTCGTGCTGCTCGAGCGCACGCTCATCCTGCTCACCGGGGTGTGCACGCAGCTCGATCCGGACCTCAACCCGATGGATGTGGTGCGCCCCTACGTCCAGGACTTCGTCCTCGGCAACCGCGACTGGGCCCAGATCGCGCTCGAGGCAGCGAAGGACATGGGGATCAAGGCGCTGACGATCCCCGACGACCTGCGCAAGTACCTCACGCGCGCCAACCGCGGCGAGGCCGAGGTGAAGGTCCGCGGCCTGTCGCAGGCCGCGTCGCTCGTCTACACCGGGGTGCGCCAGCTCATCTACGCGGCGCTCGCGATCGCGGCGGGCTTCGCGGGGCTGGAGCTCTACCTCGCTGGCCACGCGGCGCTCGCGCGCTATTGCCTCTACGGCGCCGCGGCCGCCGGGGTGCTGCTCGCGGGCAGCCTCCTGTTCACGAAACGAGGGTGACGACAACTCCATGAGCTCCATCGATCTGTCGCAGTACGAGGCCGACATCGCGGCCGCCGAGGCCGAGGTCACGCGGATCCGGGAAGAGAACGCCCAGGTGGCCGAGGAGCACCGCGGCGATCGGTCGGCGGACGCGCACGAGGTCCTCCGCCGCGGCGCGGCGTCGCTCGCCGCCGCGCGCGAGCGCCTGGAGGCCGCGCGCGTGGCGCTCAAGCTCGCGCTGAAGACCGGCTCGCCGCACGGGCTGCTCGCGCAGGAGGGGGTCGTCTCGGGCTCGGTGGCCGTCGCCATCCCGCCCGGCACGCCGAGCGGCGAGCGCGCCCGGATCGTCGAGGCGGCCGTCGCGGCCGAGCTCACGGGCGTGGCGCGCGAGCTCGGCGTCGTGCTCGCCGCCCCCGCGGACCGCTACACGCGCGAGCGCCCGGGGCGCGACGCGGAGGGGCGCACTATCCTCGACGTCGCCGGCCACGTGGAGGGCGACGTGCTCATGCCCGCCGTCTCCAGGGCGGCAAGGAACGCGCGCAGGGGCTGAGCGCCGCGCTCAGGCCTTCAGCGCGGCGACGATCGCCGCGGCGCGCTCCTCGACCCGCGCGCGCAGCGGGGCGAAGCGCGCGTCGGACCGGGCGCGCTCGAGGACCGCGCAGCGCTGCATCCAGAGGGCGTCGAAGAGCCCCGCCTCCACCGCGCCGGCGAGCACATGGAAGAGCGCCTCGTCCTCGCCGAGGTAGGCGAGGACCTCGGCGTACATCTGCAGGAAGAGCGGGCGCAGGCGGCTGCCCGGCTCGCAGGCGTCCGCCTTCGAGCGCAGGAACGCCCGCTGCTCGTCCGACAGCCGCGACGTCGCGAGCACGTCGCGGTAGATGCGCGCGTACTGGATCGGGATGGTCTCGGTCGCGAGCGGCAGGTCGTCGATCGGGAACGGCCGGGCGCGCCACAGCCCGAACCGGGCGCCCATCACCGCCTTGTGGAAGCGGCTGGACGGGTCGTCGGCCGGCAGGTCGAGCAGCGCGCTGGCCCCCGACCAGTCGCCGAGCAGCGCGCGGCCGCGCGCGAGCTCCCAGCGCGGGAACAGCTCGCTCGGATCGAGCGACAGCGCCGTGTCGAGCCGGAAGACCGCCTCCTCGACGAGCCCCGCCTCGAGCAGGATGCGGCCGAGCAGCTCGTGCGCCTTGGCCAGGCTCGGCGCGCACTGGAGCGCCTTGCGCAGCGCCGGCACGGCGGCGACCGGGTCGCACGCGCTGAAGCGGACCGTCGCGAGGGCGACCCACGGCTCGCCGAGCGAGGGCGCAAGCGCGATCGCCCGCTCGGCGGCCTGCTGCGCCTTCGAGAGCTGCGCCCTGCCGTCGCCCCGCGCCGCCATCAGCCGCGCCGAGGCGATCGCGTAGCCGGACAGGATGTTCGGGTCGTTCGGGGAGAACGACAGCGCCTCCTCGAAGAGCGCCACGGCCGGCGCGGCGTCGCCGTACCAGAGGTGCCGCAGCTGGTGGCGCGCGCGCAGGTAGAGGTCGATGGCGCGCGGGTCGCTCGGCGCCTCGCGGTCGCGGCTGGCGACGTCGACCGTGAGCGCGTCAGCGATGGCGGCCGCCGCGTCGTCGCTCACCGCGAGCAGCGCCTCGGGCGAGCTGTCGAACCGCTTCGCCCAGAGCTGGAAGCCGTCCTCGACGCTGATGACGCGCACTGTCACGCGCACGCCGCCGAACGGGAGGCGCGACCCCGGCCGCGAGTACGGCGCGGCCGTCTGCGAGCGCGGCCCGTCCTGGGCGTGGCCGCCGCCGCTGCGGCGGATCGACCCCTCGACGACGACCTGCACGCCGAGCTCGCGGCCGACGTCCCTGGGGTCGCGGTTGTCGAGCTGCACCCGCGCCGCCGCGGCGCGCGGCCGCACCTTGAGGCCGGCGGTCATCGAGAGCGTGTCGGTGAGGTCCTCGGTGAAGCCGTCGGCGAGGTACTCGTCGTCGGGCGCGCCCACGTTGCGGAACGGGAGCACGGCGACCGTCTTCAGCGCGGGCGTCGGGTCGGACGACGGCGCCGGCACCGACATGGGCATGGGCGCCGCCAGCGTGGGCGACATGAGCCGCTGCTGCGCCGCGGTGACCGCCTCGGGCGCCGCCGCGACCCGGGTCGGGCTCTGCTCGATCGGCTGCGGCGCCGTCGGCACGCCCGTGGCCGCAGAAGCGGCGGCGATCGCCGAGGCGAGGGACTGGGCGGGCTGCGGGGCCATCGACACCCGCGAGCGCGCGAGCACGAGCGCGCGGTGCGCCTCGGCGGCGCTCGCGTAGCGCTCCTCCCGCCGCATCGCCATGCACTTCAGGACGACGTCGGCCACCGCGGCGGGCACGTCCGGACGGACGGCGCGCGGGTCGGGCGGCGGGGCCCTCAGCCTGGACATGGCGGCCGCGATCGCGCCGGCGCCCGGCCAGGCGCGCCGGTGGGTCAGGCACTCGAAGAGGATCATGCCGAGCGCGTAGATGTCGGTGCGGGCGTCGATGTCGGGCTCGCCCGTGAGCTGCTCCGGCGACATGTACGCGGGCGAGCCGAGCACGAAGCCCGACGACTCGCCGGCGCTCGGCCCGGACGAGGCGCGGGCGATGCCGAAGTCGGTGATGACGACCCGCCCGGTCCGGTCGAGGAGCACGTTCTCGGGCTTGAGGTCGCGGTGCACGATGCCCGCCGCGTGCGCCGCGCCGAGCCCGTCGCAGAGCGCGCAGCCGATGCCGATCACCTGCTGCGCCGGCATCGGGCCCGTCCGCGCCAGGACGCTGTGCAGCGACTCGCCGTCGACGCACTCCATCGTGAGGAACTTCTCGCCGTCGTGGTCGCCGAAATCGAACGTCCTGGCGACGTTCCTGTGCGTCACGCGGCGCGCGAGCTTCACCTCCTGCCGGAAGCGATCGATCATCCCGGCGGAGTCAGCGAGATCACGCCGCAGCATCTTGAGGGCGACCACCTCGTCGAGCTCCACGTCGCGGACGCGGTACACGCTGCCCATGCCGCCGGTGCCGAGCAGGCTGAGGATCTCGTAGCGCCCGGCGATGCGCTGCGGCGCGGAGACGAAGCCGGAGCCGTGTCCCTGCTCGCTGCGCGGCTCCGTGCGTGGCGCGGGCTCGAAGGCCGTCAATCGCCTGTCGCTCACGCGCTCAGTCTAGCCGCGCCGGAGGCTGGAAGTCAGCGCGAGCGAGACGCTGGACAGAAAACACTGGATTCGGCGCTGGCCGCTCACCTCGACACACCTTCTTCCTGCTTCCGCTCCCGGCGTCGGTCCGTTATATGTACGTGCCCCGCGGGGGGACGAATGCAGCATCGCACCAAGCATGAGCCGTCGTCCGCGCTGCTGGAGGTCCACCTCGACCCCGGCGAGGCGTTGACGGCGGAGGCGGGGGCGATGGTCGCGCGCTCGCCGAGCCTGCGGACCGAGGTGCGGCTCAACGCCGGGCGCGGGGCCGGGTTCTTCGGGCGGCTGAAGGCGTTCTTCATCGCGCTGCTCCGGAAGTTCGCGGGCGGCGAGACGTTCTTCGTGAACCGGATCGAAGCGCCGGGGGCCGCCGGGTGGGTGTGGCTCGCCCCGCCGCTCAGCGGCCGGATCAAGCACGTCGCCCTCCGGGGCGAGACGATGCTCTTCAGCGCGGGCTCCTACCTCGCGAGCGCGGGCGACATCGACGTCAAGGTGCGCTGGGGTGGGCTGCGCGGCGTGCTCGCGCGCGAGGGCATCTTCTTCATCGAGGCCTCCGGCGTCGGCGATCTCTGGATCACGAGCTACGGCGCGATCGAGGAGCTCCCGTGCGACGGGTCGCTCGTGGTGGACGGCGGGCACCTCGTCGGGTTCGACGCGTCGCTCGCGCTCAAGATCAGGAGCCCTGGCGGCGGGCTCATGGGCCTCGTGCTCTCCGGGGAAGGTGTCGTGTGCGAGCTCACCGGCCGCGGCCGCGTGCTGATCCAGTCGCGCAGCGCCGGCGCGCTCGTGGGCTGGCTCCCCCCNGCTCGTGGGCTGGCTCGCGCCGCTGCTCCCGCCGTGAGCGAGCGAGCGAACGAGGAAGACAGAGATCGACAGGCGTCCGATGCAGGTGAATCTCCTCTACCGCCCCTCCCAGGCCCTCGCGCAGTGCCGGCTCGCCCCGGGCGAGCGCGTGATCGCCGAGAGCGGCGCGCTCGTGGGCATGTCGACCCACGTGCGCGTGGAGACGCAGGCGGGCGGCATCATGTCGGGTCTCAAGCGGATGCTGGCCGGAGAGTCGTTCTACCGGAACACGTTCACGGCGGAGGGCGCGCCCGGAGAGGTGCTGTTCGCGACACCGCTCTCCGGGGACATGGCGGCGCTCGAGGTCGGCGACAGGCAATGGTGCGTCCAGAGCAGCGCCTATGTCGCGTCGAGCCCCGACGTCGAGGTGAAGACGCGCTCGGGCGGGCTGCGGGGGTTCTTCTCGGGGGCGGGGCTCTTCGCGCTGGAGACGGCAGGGCAAGGTCAGATGATCATCGGCGCCTTCGGCGCGCTCGAGGAGGTCCCGGTGAGAGGCCACGTCATCGTCGACACGGGCCACCTCGCAGCGTGGGAGTCGACGCTCTCGTGCCGGATCGGCAAGAACACGTCGACGTGGCTCGGCACGTGGCTCTCGGGCGAGGGGCTCGTCTGCCACGTCGAGGGGCACGGCAGCCTGTGGGTCCAGTCGCGCAACGCCGGCCGGTACGGCGCGGCGATCGGCGCGCGCCTCGCCCCGCGGCAGCCTTGAAGGGACCGGGGAGACGGACGGAGACCACGTGCGCGACGACATCCGAGACAACCCCGAGTTCGGCGTGCTCCACGTGACGTTCGAGCACGCCGGCGAGCAGATCATCGCCGAGAGCGGCGCGATGGTGGCGCGCGACCCGGCCATCGACATGAAGACGAGCCTGCAGGGCGGGCTCGCCAGCGCGCTCAAACGCAGGTTGACGGCCGGAGAGAGCCTCTTCCAGAACACCTTCACGGCCACGGCGCCCATGCAGTCGATGCGGCTCGCCCCCGCCCCCGAGGGGTCGATCGAGCGCATCATCCTGCGCTCGGGGATGGAGGTCTTCCTCCAGTCGGGCGCCTATCTCGCCTCCACGCCGGGCATCACGCTCGACACCAAGTGGCAGGGGGCGAAGGGCTTCTTCGCCGGCGGCCTGTCGCTGCTCCGGGCCTACGGAGAGGGGCTGATCTGGTTCTCGAGCTACGGCGGTATCCACACGATCGACGTCGGCCGGGAGCACGAGGGATATATCTGCGACAACACACACCTGCTCGCGTTCACCGAGGGCCTGCGGTACCAGGTGCGCAAGCTGGCCGGCCTGAAGGGCCTGTTCCTGTCGGGCGAGGGGCTCGTCTGCGAGTTCCAGGGGCACGGCAGGCTCTGGCTGCAGACCCGGAACCCGGGGGCGCTCTCGGCGTTCCTCCACCCGTTCCGGCCCGTGGGCGGGGGCCATTGAGCCGCTGCACGACGAGAAGCCCGCGGTCCAGGGCGGAATGCCTCGGGGGCGCGGGCGCTCCG
>NZ_JEMA01000831.1 GCF_001589285.1 Sorangium cellulosum
ACCAGGACAGCTTCATCGCGGGCCCGTGATCGGGTCAGGCGCTCTGGCCGGGCTGGTCAGCGGCGCGCTGGCCGGCCCGGGACAAGCCCTGTAGTTTGCGGTCAACACCGGATTCGCCCCTCGCCCGAATTGTTCAGTCCACCAGCGTGGGCGTGTGACTCGCGTCGAGGCATAGGCGAGTATCCCTATACCTCGATCCGGCTGGCTCGGGTACGAAGTCGTGGCAGTCACCTCCCTTGGCATCCCCCGGCCAGATGTGGAGTGAACGCTGTCCCTTCGACGCATCGATACGTCGTTGAACCAGGGCGAATGAGGACATCTCGCGCCTTGAAACCTCGGCACCAAGCGGAACCTGGAGAAATAAAATGCGGTCACTACGTCGCTACGTCGCTACGAATCTGAGCATTCTCGGTCTCCTGAGCATCGGCGTCTGTGCCTGTGGTGAGGCCAACGACGACAGTACGTCCTCGACCAGCGGAGGCACCACGGACGGGGCCACCAGCGGCGCGGGGACCACGGTCACGGGCACCACGGGCGGCACGGGCGGCATGGACCCTGGCGGGACCGGAGGCTCACCGGCCGTGGGCGCCTCGGGCAGCGGTGGCGCAAGCACCGGGCCGGCCAGCAGCAGCACGTCCAGCGGCGGAGAGACGAGCGTCACGAGCGGGGGCTCGGACGCGTGCGTCAAGGGCCAGACCAAGGGAAATCAGGTCGCGGTCATCGGCGAGTCGTTCATCGCCGCGACTCACGGCATCACCCAGCAGATCGAAAAGCAGGCCAAGGCCAACGGCTCCCTCGCCGAGAACGAGCGCTACATCGACAACTCGGTCAGCGGCACGACGCTGGCCAACGATCAGATCCCCAGCCAGTACCGCAAGGCCGCGGAGAACGGCATGATCAAGTACGTGCTGATGGATGGGGGCGGGAACGACTGCTTGTTGAGAGGGGACGGCGACGGAGCCCTCGCGGCGGCAGAGTCCTTGTTCGAGACCATGGCGGAGGACAACGTCGAGAAGGTGCTCTACTTCTTCTATCCAGACCCCATCGGAAACCAGTTCTCATCGCTCAAGTCCTGCCTCGATACGCTCCGACCGAAGATGAAGGAGCTGTGCGACGGGCTCACGTCACCGAAGTGCTACTGGCTGGACCTTCGTCCGGTCTGGAACGGACACAACGACTACACGCAAGACGGAATCCACCCCACCGCTGCCGGCAGCATCGCCACCGGAGATGCAGTCTGGGAATCGATGGTGGAGAACTGCGTCGCGCAGTGACGCGATCCGGATCGGTCGAGCGGCGGAAGCGGCGGAGACGCGGCGCGGTCGCCGCCCGTCGCGGGCGCGACCGACTGCTGCTGAGGCAGCAGCGACGCTGAGGCGGTGCTCGGATCCGAGCACCGCGCGGCGGCGGGCGATGCGCGGATCCGGGCAGGGCGCGGGGCAGGAGCGCCGGAGGGGCGCTGAAATCCAGAGTCGGTGAGAGGGTCGGCGGCGGCGCCGGCGCCGGGGCACGCGCGTTGCAACGTGCCGCGCGCCAGCACGGCCATCTGCTCTTACACCGGCGACCTCGGCGCGCCCCTGCCCTTTCCGGAGTCTTCAATGACCGACCGTATCGCTCGTCTCAAGGCCTCGCCCTCCGTGGCGGTCAAGGAAAAGCTCGATTATCCCGTCATCGACACGGACATCCACACCAACGATTACACCCCGGCCCTCGAGGACTTCGTCGCCACGTACGGCGGCGCCAGGCTCGTCGACGATCTGCGCAAGGCGCTGAGCTCCCGCCGCCGCAACGCCGAGAACAGCAGCGGCAAGGACTGGTACGCGCAGACGCCGGAGGAGCGGCAGCACCACCGCACGGTCAGGTCGCCGTGGTGGGCGCGGGTGACGCGCAACACGCTGGACGTGGCCACGTACCACCTCCCCTCGCTGCTCGCCGAGCGCCTGGAGGAGCAGGGGTCCGACTACTCGGTGCTGTTCCCGAACAACACCCTCGCGCCGCTGGCCGTGAAGGACCCGGGCCAGCGGCAGGCGCTCCAGCGCGCGATCAACCACTACCACGCTGACCTCTTCCGCAAGTACAGCGACCGCCTCACCCCTGTCGCGGGCATCCCGCTGAACACGCCGCAGGAGGGCATCGAGGAGCTGGAGTTCGCCGTCAAGAAGCTGGGCCTCAAGGCGATCAACATCGCCGGCGGCGTGCGCCGCCCCATCAAGGCGATCGCGGAGAAGTACCCCGCGGACCAGCACCCGGAGATCGCCAAGTACGCGACGTACATCGATTTCTACGGCATCGACAGCGAGCACGACTACGATCCTTTCTGGGCGAAGGTTGTCGAGCTCGGCGTGCCTGTGCTCACCCATTACGGGAGCCAGGGCTGGACGGGGCGCTCGTCGATCAGCAACTACATGAACAACCACATCGGCCATTTCGCCGACGGCTCGGAGGCGTTCGCCAAGGCGCTGTTCTTCGGGGGCGTCACGCGCCGCTTCCCGGGGCTGCGCATCGGCATGCTCGAGGGCGGCGCGGACTGGGGCGCGCGGGTCTACATCCACCTGGTGGATCGGTTCCAGAAGCGCGGCCCGGAGGGCCTCAGGCACTATGACCCGGCGGCGACCGACCGCGCGCTCCTGAGCGAGCTGTTCCGGCGGTACGGCGGGGATCTCGTGAAGGGCCGCTCGATCGAGGGCGAGCAGCTCATCGCGGACACGCTGGGCGCCGGGTACACGAGCGACGCGCGCCAGCCTGGGCCGGAGCACCGCAACGACTTCGCGGCGGCCGGCATCGAGAAGGTGGAGGACATCCGCGATCGCTGGGTGAACAACTTCTTCTTCGGCTCCGAGTCGGACGACCGCACGATCGCCTCCGCCTTCAACACCAGGGCGAACCCCCTCGGCGCGAAGATCAACGCCATCTATTCTTCGGACGTCGGCCACTGGGACGTCCCCGATCTCACCGAGGCGCTGGCGGAGAGCTGGCACCTCGTGGAGGAGGGCGTGATCAGCGCCGAGGACTTCAAGGCCTACGTGTTCGAGAACCCGTACAAGCTCTACACGGAGGCCAACGCGAGCTTCTTCAAGGGCACGCGCGTCGAGGAGAAGCTGAAGCGGCAGGGCGCCGGCGACGAGCGGCGCGCCCCGCAGCCGAGGGGCGACGGGTCACCCGCCAAGCCGCTCGAGATAAGCGCGTAGGCCCGCGGCGTCGAGCCCGGCGCCCAGCGCGAACATCAGCGCGAGCCGCGCCTTGGGGCCCGAGAGCGCGCCCGCGGGGATCACCCCGAGATCCCGGAGCCGCCGCCCGCCGCCGGGCGCGCCGTACGTCGGCGTGACCCGGCCGCCGGGGCAGCGCGAGCTCAGCACGACCGGGGTGCCCGCCTTCACGAGATCGCGGATCGCGTCTTCCCAGCTCCCGCAGACGTTCCCCGCGCCCGAGCCCTCGATCACGACCCCGCGCGCCCTGGCGTCGAGGAGCGCGCGGAGGAGGAGGTCGTCCATGCCGGACGCCATCTTGACGAGGTAGACGCGCGGCTCGGGGTCGACGAGCGGCAAGGTCGGCGTCCTCGCGGGGCGCGCGTGGATGCGCACGCCCTCGCCGTCGACCGAGCCGACAGGCCCCGCGCCCGGCGAGGCGAACGTGTTCATCGCGGTCGTGTGGGTCTTCATCACGCACCGCGCGGCGTGGATCTCGTCGTTCAGCGCGACGAGCACGCCGAGCCCGCGCGCCGCGGGATCGACGGCGATCCGCGCCGCGGAAACGAGGTTGCGCGGGCCGTCGGTGCCCGCCGTGCTCGCGTCCCGCATCGCGCCGGTGAGCACCACCGGGGACTCCCCGTCGAGCAGCAGGTCCAGCGCGAACGCTGTCTCCTCCAGGGTGTCCGTGCCGTGGGTGACGATGACGCCGCTCACGGCGGGATCGGCGGTCAGCCCGCGCACGACGCGCGCGAGCGCCGCGATCCTGTCCGGGCCGAGGTTCCAGCTGCTCTCCAGGCAGAACTCGGTGACAGCGAGATCGGCCACGCGGCCGAGCGCGGGGACGTCCGCGACGAGCTCCTCCGCGCGGACAGCGGGCACCGCGGCCCCTGTCTCCGGGTCGACGCGGCTCGCGATGGTGCCGCCGGTGGTGACGAGGTGAACGCGGGGCATGGCGTGATCACCTCCAGTGCGCGAGCGGGAGCCCCGCGACGGGCGCGCGGAACGAGATGAGCCGCGACATGGCGAGAGACCCCATGTAGACGGTGCGGAGATCGGGGCCGCCGAACGCGATGCTGGTGGGGAGCTGCAGGGTGTTCCCCGCGCAGGCGCCGAGATCGATCGGCTCGATGGTCCCGCTCCTGAGCTTCACGGTCATGCCCTCGAGGGTCGCGGGGCGCGGGTCCTCGAAGACGGTATGGTGGCTGCCGTCGGGGAAGATCACCGCGAGCCCGTTGCGGCAGACGGCGACCACCCAGATGTTGCCCTCGGCGTCGAACGCGAATCCATCCATGAGCCCGCCGATACCGAGGCTGTCCGGCCCGAACTGCTCGCGCTCGCCCAGGCTGCCGTCGTCGCGCACGGGGAAGCGGATGAGGCGGCCGGGGACTGTCTCGACCGCGTAGAGGAACCGCTCGTCGGCGTCGAGGCGCACCTCGTTCGTCATGCTGATGTCGTCGGCGACGATGCGGGGGCCGTTCTCGTCGATGAGCACGATGTACCCGTCGCGGAGGTTGCCCGCGACCGCGTTCCACCACGGGAGCTGCCGTGTCAGGACGGAGATCCAGAGGCGATCCCGCGAGTCGACGAAGCAGAAGTTCACGGCGCCGAGCGGCTTGCCGTCGACGGAGTCGAGGAGGACCTCGGACCGGCCGTCGCGGTGGAGCTTGTGGACCTTGCCGCCGGAGAGGGCGGCGACGATGAGGTTGCCCTGCCGATCCATCGCCATGCCGTTCGGCTCGCCCACGTCGGGGCCGAGCGTCGCCTGCCGTCCGTCGGGATCGATGCGCGTCGCGATGCCGCGGGCGTCCGAGGTCCAGAGCGTGCCGTCGGGCTCGGCGATCACGCACTCGGGCCGGACGAGCCCCAGTCCAACGGTTTCGATTCGCGACAGTTCGAGGGTGAATCCCCTGACGGATGACATCGAATGACCTCCCGGCACGGCACAGCGCCGCGCCCGCTCGACGCCGGCGAGCCTAACACCCCCTCGATCAGGCGACATCAGGAGCAGCCGCCCCGCCCCGGGCCGGCCAGACCCGAACCCGCCCTGCACACGAGGATCGCGGGCCCGGCGCAACGGGCGAAGATTTACGGTGAGAGGCAAAAATCACACCTGCACAGAAACCGCCGCTTCACGCCGGCGTGCCACACGCCGCGCGCGGCTGCTCTAGACTTGTGCGATCGTCTTCCCCTTCCCCACGCATGCTTGCAGCCTCGGCGGGGCGCACCGGCAGGGTGCCTCTGCAGGCGAGACCCACGATGGATAGTGACGTCCTCCCGTTCGTTCGTATCAGCGGCCTGTTCGCGGCCCTGGGCTCGTTGATCTACGCGGTCGGCGACGTGTTCCTGCTCGCGCCGAAGGTCGGCCCGACCCGCGGCGTCCCCGTGCCGATCGACACGGTGGCGCGCCCCGAGCTGCGACGGCGCGCGGCGCTCCTGGCCAACCTGTCCATCCTGCCGCCGAGGCGGCTCCTCTGGGGTGGGCTCCTCGGCGTGTTCGCCGCGCCGCTGGTGCTCGCGGGCGTCTATCCGATCTACCAGGGGCTCCGCCCGGCGGGCGTGGCGTGGGCGCTGCCGCCGGCGCTGCTCTTCGCGTACGCGATCGCTGTCGGCCCGTTCGTCCACGGGTCGTTCATCTACCTGGGCGATACGGCGCAGGCGCTCCGCGCCGGCGGCGCCGCCAGGGACGCGCTCTTCGCCGCCCTGGAGCGCCAGCACGGCGTCATGCAGCTCGGGTATGCGGTCATCTTCCTCTGCACGCTCGTCGCCTCGCTCTGGTTCTCGGCCGTTGTGGCGAGCGGGCGCACCGCCTTCCCCACCTGGATGGCCGCGGTCAACCCTGTCGCCGCCACCCTTGTCTGGCTCGCCGTGAAGCGCGCCTTGCCGGCGCGCGCGCGGGAGTACACCGAGGGCGCGGGGTTCAACATCGCCTACGTGATCTTCTTCGCGCTGACCACGGCGACGCTCTGGTAGCGCGCCCGCGGCGGTGGCCGATCAGCGCTCGCGCTTGACGCGCATGCCCCCGCGGGCCTCGCAGGCGATCTCGACCCGGAAGGCGACCCCCCTCTCGGCCAGGAGCTCCGGCGACGATAAGGACCCGTCGGCCATGAGCATCGCGCTGACGGGCGGTGGAGGTATCGCGCTCACGGGGCGCGTGTCCGGCCGTGTCGATCTCGGCGCCGACAATCAGGACAAGGCGGGCGTTTTCCCCTAGAGTGCCGCCGTCGCAGGAGACCCAGCATGGACGAGATCTACGCAGGAACTTACGAGGCCGCGCTCGAGCGGAGCGCCAAGCTCGAGGCCGATCTGATCGCGAATCCCGGGAGATACCGGGTCATGACCGGCGACCGGCCCACCGGGCGGCTCCATGTCGGGCACCTCTTCGGCTCCCTCCAGAACCGCGTGCGCCTTCACCGGCTCGGGGTCCACACGTTCATCCTGATCGCGGATTACCAGGTGCTCACCGACCGCGACACCTTCGAGAACATCTCCGAGAACATCCGGCAGCTCACGATCGACTACCTCGCCGCGGGCATCGACCCGGAGGACGGCAAGACCTTCATCTTCCCGCACAGCCACGTTCCCGAGCTGAACCAGCTCCTCCTCCCGTTCCTCACGCTCGTCACGAACGCCGAGCTCGACCGCAACCCGACCGTCAAGGAAGAGATCCAGGCCGCCGGCCTCAGCCGCATCAACGCCGGCATGTACACCTATCCGGTGCACCAGGCCGCGGACATCCTGTTCTGCAAGGGCAACGTCGTGCCGGTCGGGAAGGACCAGCTGCCGCACCTCGAGCTCACCCGCACGATCGCGCGCCGCTTCAACGAGCGGTTCGCCTCGAAGAAGGCCGTGTTCCCCGAGCCCCAGCCGCTCCTGAGCAAGACGCCTGTCGTCCTCGGGCTCGACGGCTCGCAGAAGATGAGCAAGAGCCGGAACAACGCCGTCCTGCTGAGCGCCACCGCCGACGAGACGGCTGGCCTGATCAAGAAGGCCAAGACCGACTCCGAGCGCGTGATCACCTGGGACCCCCAGAACCGCCCCGAGGTAGCGAACCTCCTCACGCTGGTCTCCCTCTCCACGGGAAGGGACCAGCGCGAGATCGCCGACGCGATCGGCGACGGCGGCGCGGGGAAGCTCAAGGCCCTCCTCGCGGAGAGCCTGAACGGCTACCTCGCCCCGCACCGCGCGAGGCGCGCCGAGCTCGAGGCGAACCCCGATTACATCCGGAGCGTGCTGCGCAAGGGCATCGACGAGGCGCGCAAGTTCGCGAGCGCGACCCTCGACGAGGTGCGCGACGTGATGAACATGAAGCTCTGACCGCGTGCCACGCGCGTCCGGCGTGACTTGAAATCACGCCGTCACGAGAGGTAACAGGGCCACGAGCGCCAGGCGGGTTCGGCGCTCGGAGAGCTTGGTCACGGCCTCGCGCCGGGCTCAGGCCGCGGCGGCCGGGACCTCGACGTTGCACGGCCGCCTGAGCGTCACGGGTTGTGCGAGACGGTCAGCGGGAGCTGGAGGAGCGTGGCGACGACCTGGCTCAGCGCGCTGGCAGGCGCCAGGTCGACCGGCTCCTGAAGCTGGTAGACGTTCCCCTGCGGCGGATAGTAAAAGAGATTGTCGTTCAACAGCCTGGCCGTCTTCGTGCTCGACAGCTCCAGGGGCGGACCGCCGCCCGGCGGCCGCTCGATCGTGACGGTGAAGTCCAGGAACATGGTGTTGCGGTACTTGTCAGGATTACCGCTGACGACCTCGAGCAGGCTGAGCGGCGTGACGTCGGTATCCGCCTGGCTGATGGTGACCCTGCCGAGCACGGGGCTGTCGGCCCACCACTCGAGGCCAATCATCTTCAGCTTGACGCCGCTGACACCCGCCGCGCGGTTGGCCTCGACCCTCACCTTCCACCCCCCCCTGAAGTCCAGGGTGACGATCCCGAGGACGTTCACCCTGAAGGGAACGTCGACCGCGTAGCAACTGCATGGGATTTCAAGACCGATCGGCGGAAGATTCTGCTGCGCAAACGACATCTCGTACCTCCTTGACCCGTGGGGCGTTGCCCTCGTTGTGTCCGAGCGGCAGGATCCTGGCGGCGGCCGGCGCCCTCCGCCATGGGACCTTGGTCCCATGCCCCGGTCGGGCCCCGCGCGGCGGAGCGGCCGGCCAGGGCCTCGATCGCGTCAGAAATCGAGGTACGAGAGCATCTGGAGCGACAGGATCTTCTTCATGACGAACCTCCTTCGAACGACGGGAGAGACCGNGACGAACCTCCTTCGAACGACGGGAGAGACCGCCATGGCGAGGCTACGCCACGCGACGCGAGGTGCATGAGGGGCGCCGCGGCGAGCAGGCTCTCCCTTCGTCACGCCGTTTGTAGCCCCGGTCGCCGCACCCCGCCCTGGGACCTTGGTCCTGCACGCGGCAGTCTCCATGCTGGCGCCGTGGCCCCTCGGGCCTCGCTCGATCTCGCCGCCCCGCCGGAGGCTGGTCGACGGAAGCGGGGCGACAGGTCTGTACCCGAGCCGGGGACGAGGGCCTCTCGGGCCGCCGCGCGGCGGGCGTGCTAGCGCGGCCCCCCGGGGGCCACGCCCTCCTCCAGCTTCTTCTCGAGTGTCGGATAGAGATCGATGAACGCGTTGAGGCGCCTTCTCCTGAAGTCGTTCGCGACCTCGATCTTCTCCCCGAGCTTGAGGGTCTTGTCCTGCTGGAACGACGGCAGGTTCGTCATGTGCTTCGGCCATCGCACCTCGCCCGCGGGCGTGCCTGTCTTCGCGAACGAGAACCAGTAGGCGCTGACCTTCGCGGACATGTCACGATCGGCCGCGGTGAAGCCGTCCTTGGCGCCCCCGAACGGGAAGATCATCTCGCCGCCGTGCCCGACGCCATGGGGCTGGTCGGCGCGATCTCCCTCGGGCACGTAGCTGAAATAGTACCACCGGGTGTCGGCCACCTTCGAATGCGCGTCGGCGAACCACCGAGCGTTCATGGTGAACAGCATGTCGCGCAGCACCAGCGTGGCGAAGCGGTCCGTATCCTCGATGTCGTCTTCGGTCACCTCCGGGTCGTCGCGGTACAGGGCCTTCAGGTACTCCAGGAAGATCTCGGCCGCGATCCCTCCCGCATCGACGATCGCCTTCATGACGGCCGAGGGGGCCATCCCGAACGCCTCGAGCACGCTCGCCTCGTTGCTGTTGCTGCCGAGGATGAGCGGCCGTTTCGCCTGCTCGCCGGCCTCGAACGTGGCCCGGAGCCCCTTCGGCAGCACCTCGTCGCCGCGCACGGGGCCCGGGCCGAGGTACGGCACCTGGCCCCTCGGGTTCTCCGGGGTCGGCATGAACTTCGCGATGAACTTCTCTGCCGGCACGGCCCGCAGCTCTTCCACGGTCGCCTGCGCGCCGTTCAGCTTGAACAGCGCACGCGTGATCTTGACGCCGATCTCGGACGCCTTGTCCCGGCTCTGCTCGGGGATCGCGTAGGGGCTCTGCGCGATGCCCTTGTGGAACAGGGCCGGGGTCCTGTCGCGCGACAGCGGGGAGGCGAACAGGGCGAGGACGCTCGCCGCCCCCGCCGACTGGCCGAAGATCGTGACGTTGTTCGGGTCGCCGCCGAACGCCGCGATGTTGCGCTGCACCCACTCCAGCGCGGCAATCTGGTCGAGCAGCCCGAAGTTGACGGGCCCGCCGGGTTGCTCCTGCTCCAGGGCGGGGTGGGCGAAGAACCCGAGGAGGCCCACGCGGTAGTTCAGGGTCACCACCACCGCGCCCTGCCTGGCGAGCGGACCCCCGCCGTAGATCGGGTCGCTGCCGAAGCCGATCTTGAAGGCGCCGCCGTGGATCCACACCATGACGGGCCTGGGCGCGCCGGGATCCACGCCGCTCGTCCAGACGTTCAGGTACAGGCAGTCCTCGCTCTGCGGCCCCACGTCGCCCGAGCCATCCATCGAGGGATAGGTGGGCTGGAGGCACGACTTGCCGAACGTGTCGGCGAGGCGGGTCTCCTTCCAGGGCTCGACGGGCTGGGGCTTCCTCCAGCGCAGGTCGCCCACCGGCGGCTTCGCGTACGGGATGCCCTTGAACACGAGGATGTCGCTCTCGACCACGCCCTGGACCGGGCCCTCTTGCGTGTTGATGATCGGCGTGTTGTTGATGGTCATCGCTTCTTCTCCTTGGATTCGATCGCTGCTCGTCCGGCGCGCCCGAGCGCGCCAGGGAAATGGGGTGGTGGTGCTGGCGCACCGCGGCCCGCGCCGGGCGCTCACCTCGGCGCGGGCGTCTGCTCCCCGGGCATGTCGATGAACCGCTCCTCCAGCCACGTGGTCAGGCTCGGGAGGTCCGTGTCCATCAGGCCGAAGTGGAAGCCGAGCTCGACGGGATCGTGCGTCGCCGCGACCTCCTCGTGCTCCTTGTAGGTCACGTTGGCGGGGCCGTTCAGCGCGGCGAGCTGGTGGTGGAGCGTCCTCGTGAAGTCCGCCCGGATGCGCGGATCCTTCGCGCCCTGGGAGATCCGGACGGGGGCGAGGATCCGGAGGGCCGGGTTCATGAGCTCGAGCTGATCGAAGAACGCCTTCCTGCTGGGGTTCGGGCTCGGGTTGAGCTGCTCGGTCCCCTTGAGCCCGCCCCAGGAGTCCTCCTTGGCCAGCTCGATGCGCGCCCGCTCATGGATGTGGGGCCACACGCCGTTGGCCTTCACGGTGAGGAGCTCCTCCGGCTTGATGTTCGGGTTGCCGGCGATGGCGCCCGCCAGGAACAGCGCGGTGAAGGCGAAGCCCGGCTGTGCGTAGTTCAGGGTGGTGCCGGCGGCGACGAGGAGGTGGACCCCGGCGGCGGGGGCCATCGCCGCGACGCCGCGCAGGTCGAGCTCGGGAGTCCAGAGGGGCGCGTGGTGCCCGCCGAACAGCGCCGCCTGGCCGCCCTGCGAGTGGCCCACGATCGCGAGCTTCTTCGAGAGCTCCGCCGGGTAGAGCCTCCGCGCGGCGCGCGCGATGTCGAGGATGCCGTGCGCCTCGGACTCGCCGAGCAGGTACGGGTGCAGCCCGTCTGTGCCGAGCCCCTCGTAGTCGGTCATCACCACGGCCCAGCCCCTGTCCAGGAACGTGTTGAGGAGCCTGTGCGGGTACGCGTTGAAGGGGTGCGCCGGCGACGTGATCGTGTCGCGCGACGGCGCGCACGTGTCCGCGCAGCCCACCGTCCCGTGCGCCCAGCTCACGATCGGATAGCCACCCTCCGGTGGCGCCTTGCGAGGCAGCGCGACGATGCCGGAGACCGCGATCGCCTTGCCGTGGACGTCCCTGGAGCGGTGGAGCACGAGCTGGTTGACCCGCGCCGACGCGAGCGCCGCAGGGCCCGTGAGCGGCCGCGACCAGATCACCTCGCCGTGCTCGCCTTCGAGTGGGATACGCGGATGGTAAAATGTGTCGTCATCGGGGACGGTCACGCTGGACGTCATGGCTTCTCTCTTTGCAAGTGGGTTGAGGCCTCCGCGCACCGCCGCGAGGCCCGCCGGTTGTAGTCCCGGGTCATGGCCCTCGCCATGGGACCTTGGTCTCATGGCCGCCGCGGCCCGCCCACGCCGACAACGTCCTGGTGGCCTGCGCCCACGACAGCTCGGAGATCAACATCGATCAGGCAGCGGTGATGTCACCGGTACAGCGTGACGGCGGGGCGGTCGGCCCGCGCCTCACCCGGCAGTCTTCACGTCCAGCCAGTAGTTCTGGCCGTAGCGGCTATCCCAGCTCGATCCGCCCGTGTGATCTGTATTGTGGAACCACAGCTCGATCTGGCTGGTGTTCGCGGGCACGTCCACCTCGCACGCTCCTGAGGAGACGTCGCCGGTTCCCCCCTGCAGGCTCGGATGAAACCGGAGGTGGACGAGGATGCTCCACGCCCTCTGCCCGTAGCGCTCCGCCCGGTGATGAGGCAACCTCTCCGTGGCGTATTCGATCCGCATGCGCTCCCCGGATCGAATGTCGCCGTTCTGCTGATGAGACCAGTCCGATGAGAAGCTGACTGTAGCCATTGTCTCTCCTTTCAGGTACCCCCGCGGCCCGCTCAGGCTTCGACAGAGGGGCCTGGAGGGGTAACCGGCCCGGGTCGGGCGATCCATGGGACCAAGGTCCCGCTTGACAGAGCGCCGGACATCGCGTGAAACGCGCGCCGCGCTCGACGACATCGTGGCGGACGAGCGGCGCGCCGCGACGATCCTCCAGCGGATGCGCGCGGTGCTCCGCGAGGGCGAGCTCAGCGTGGCCGCGCCGGGCCTGCCGCGCGCCCGGGAGGACGAGACCCAGCTCCAGCAGGTGCTCCTCCACCTGCTCGCCAACGCGCTCGACGCGGTGTCTCGCCGCCCGCCGAGGCGCCGCTCCGGCAAGAGCGACCGGACCGAGCCGCGCTGGTTCAGCGAGACAGCGGCGGGCTGCCGAGCGAGCAACACCCCACGCACTCCCCGTTCCTTCGAGCCATGTTGCTTTCCACGACCCTGGCGTCGAGCCGGCTGGACATCGGGGTTTCCAAAATAAACCGGCAAATCGAGACCCGATCTCGCAATGAGTCACAGGGCCGAAGGGGCGATGTCAGCGGGTGCGCTCCTGTCCGGGCCATCGTTTTTTTCGATCTCACGACGCGCGAAGTCCCTTTTCCTCTCCGTCGGTTGTGCAATGAATTCACGCGCCGATGCCGCTCGTCTTTCTGCCCGACGATCTCCGGTTCTTCTTCTGGGGCGACACCGATGCTGACCGGATCGCGGCCCGGTCGCTCGGCGCGACAGCCCCGGCGGAGGCGATCGTGGTGTCCGAGGCGGGCCGCGTCGAGCGGAGGGCGGGCGAGGCCGCGCCGCTGCTCGACGGGGTCGCCGCGCTCGCCAGTGTGGCCCAGGACGACCTCGGGCGAGCGCCGCCGTCGGTCGCGGCCTGGAGCCTGGCGAGCAAGCTGGCGCTCGATCTCGTTGTGCGCGAGCGGGTCGTGCCCCGCGTCACGCCCGGCGACGGAGGCGGCGCGGAAGCGCGCTGGGCTGTGTCGCT
>NZ_JEMA01000832.1 GCF_001589285.1 Sorangium cellulosum
GGCGTCTCGCGGCCTTCGCGCGGTTGGCGTGCCTCGCGGCCCTCGCGCGGCGTCTCGCGGCCCTCGCGCGGCGTCTCGCGTGCTTCTGCGGGGGCCGCCCCCTCGGGAGCGGCGTTGCCGCCCTCCAGGTTGGCGCGTCGATCACGCGTTCGCCCCGACCGGCGCACCCGCGCATTTTGCCGCCCGCGCGTGCGCCCGCTGCGCGCCCGTGCCGCCGGTGGCACCTCGTCGCCCGCGGCGTCCGGCGCGACCGCGCCCTCGGCGGCCGCCGGTGCGCTCTCCTCGTGCGCGGCGGGCTCGTCCGAAGCGCTCCCCGCCTGCGCCTCCGCGTCGTCGCTCGGCGCCTCCCGGCGCTCTGCGGCGGCGCTCCACACGTCGGCCGCTTCTTCCGGCTGCGGGGAGGCAGGCTCGACGTCGTAGGCGGGCGCGTCGAGCTCGTCGTCCTCCTCGGAGCTCGCTTCGTCCGGCCCCGCCTCGTCGGCGCTCGCCTCGTCGGCGTCGCTGTCTCCGCCGGGGGCGACGAGCTCCTCGTCGTCGTCCTCTGCGCTGTCCTGCTCGGGCTCGCCGTCGATCCCCGGCTCCGGGGTGTCGTCGGCCTCATCGAGCGTCACCATCGAGCCGACGCCGGCGAACGCCTCTCCGGAAGGGCTCTCGAGCACGTCGAGCGCCGTGGGCAGGTCGATCGTGACATCGCTGGTCTCTTCCAGCGAGCCGTCCGCCCCGAGCGCGCCCTCGGCCTCGAGCCCTTCCTCGGCCTCGAAGTCCGCGCCCTCGTGCGCCGCGTGGTGTTCGGCGGCCGCGCCGGGGCTCTCGGGCGCAGCCTCCGCGCCGGAGAGCTCGTGCACCTCGCTTTCTTCGGGCCCGGGAGCCTCGCTGGCGCGCGCGGCGCGACCTCGCGAGGAGGCGCGTTCCTCCTCCGCGGGGCGGCGGTGCCCGGCCAGGTACGCCTCGAAGTCGTCGGGCCGGATGAGATCCTCGACGTGCAGGAAGGCTGCTCGCTCGAGCCCCACGTCGATGAACGCGGCCTGCATTCCGGGTAAAACGCGGCTGACCTTGCCGAGGTAGATGTTTCCGAGCGTCCCCTTGGAGCTCTCCCGCTCGAGATGCAGCTCAGCGATGATCCCGTTTTCGATCAGCGCGACGCGTGTCTCGCGGATGTCCACATTGATGACGAGAAGGTTCTTTCCCATGTCGGATGCCGCACATCGGCGGCGCCGCCAAGCGTTACCACGGGTTGCCCGGGCCATGAAGGCGCAACGCGGCGCGCGCTGCGCGATTGAGGGGGCGGGGCCGGACGTCGACGAGCCGGGCCGGCCGGCACCTCGTGAGCTACCTCGCGCGTTCGCCGCGCCGTCCCGAGGAACGGCCGCGCCTGCGCCGGGGCCACCCCGGGGGCGGCCCGAGCCGCGGCGGGGCAGGGCAAGGGCAGGGACGAGGCGCCTCTCCGTGGAGCTGGCGCTCGCTGCGGAGCCCTCGGCGCCGCCCGGCGACCTGCAGGGGCACCGCCGAGCGCGCGCGCCCCGAGTGCAGCCACAGCAGATCCCGCGGGGGTCGCGGGGCCCGGACGATAGCCGTCCTGGCAGGGGGCGCACAAAGCGCCGGAGGGGGCGACGCTCCGTCGCCCCCTCCAGGCATGACCTGCGGTGAGTTCAGCGCCTCACTGCTGGCACAGCGGCTCATCGGCCGCACTGCAGCTCTCGGGGCACTCCTGGCAGACAGTGCACTTGGCGATGGCGTCGTAGGCTTCGACGGCGTCCGCGTTCGCCGTGCGGCACTCCTCGGTGCACGCGGCCGGATCGTCGTCCTCGGAGCAGCTATCGAGGCAGCTTGCCAGCTTGAAACAGGGGCCATCCTTATCCTTCACGCAGGCATCGAAGATCTCTTTGCAAGGCCCGCTGGTGGCGCACTTGTAGCAGCCCGTATTCGTGTCGCGGCCGCAGGTATCCTCGGTGTCATCACAGATCGGGGTCCCGGTCGAGGAAGAGCTCGTGGTGCTCGCGCCACCTTCGCCGCCGTTGCCGCCGTTGCCGCCGTTGCCGCCGTTGCCGCCGTTGCCGCCGTTGCCGCCGTCGCCGCCGGAGCTGGTGCTCCCGCTGGTGGCGGTCGAGCCGTTGCTCGGCGGGTCGGTGCTGTTGTCACCGCATGCCACGAGGGCGCAACCGGAAATCAAAAACGCAGCGAATACCCAAGATTTCATGCTCAATACCTCCACGGAACCCAACCGACCCTTCATTCGTCTACTCGGCGCCCCCCAACGCTCGGCGTGCCCGCCAAACCACCCGCTTTCCTGTGCCGGCCCCCGGGTGCACCTGTGCAGATCGTTGGTCAGAGAGAAGCATCGCGCGCGGAGAAGAGAGAAAAACAGCCGCGCAAGTGGTTTCTACACGCTTGGGATCGGCCGCGCAACGGCGTCGCTCGCCCCGGCACGCTCCTGCGAACGCGCTCTAAGCAGTTTTGCTGGCCGGTCTCTCGCTGCGCATGATTCACGCGGGCGCCGCGCTGGCCAAAATTCTGCTAAAGCGGGATGTTTCCGTGCTTCTTCGGCGGGTTCTTGTCCCGCTTGTCGCGCAGGAGGTCGAGCGCCCGGGCCAGCCGACTGCGGAGCATGCGAGGGTAGATCACCTCGTCAATGAAGCCGAGCTCGGCCGCCTTGTACGGGTTGGCGAATTTCGCCTTGTAGTCCTCGACGAAGCGTGCGCGGGCGGCGGCCGGGTCGGCCGCTTGCTGGATCTCCCGGCGGTACACGATATTCACCGCGCCCTCCGGCCCCATGACGGCGATCTCGGCGGTCGGGAACGCGAGGTTGTAATCGGCGCGGATGTGCTTGGACGCCATGACGTCGTAGGCGCCGCCGTAGGCCTTGCGGGTGATCACCGTCACCTTGGGCACCGTGGCCTCGGCGAAGGCATAGAGGAGCTTCGCGCCGTGAGCGATGATCCCGCCGTATTCCTGGTCGATCCCGGGGAGGAAGCCGGGCACGTCCACGAACGTGACGAGCGGGATATTGAAGCAGTCGCAGAAGCGGACGAACCGCGCCGCCTTGATGCTCGCCTTGATGTCCAGGCAGCCGGCGAGCACCTGAGGCTGGTTCGCGACCACCCCGATGGGCGCGCCCCCGATCCGGGCGAACCCGACCACGATATTCTGCGCAAAACGCTCGTGGATCTCGAAGAGACGGCCGTCGTCGACCACGGCGCGCACGACCTGCTTGATGTCGTACGGCTTCGACGACTCCGCGGGGACCATCGCGTCGAGCTCAGGCACCTCGCGGTCCTCGGGATCTGTCGCGGGGCGACGCGGCGGATCCTCGGTGTTGTTCGAGGGCAGGAACGAGAGCAGCTCACGGAGCTGCGCGAGCGACGCCCGGTCGTCAGGTGCGGTGAGGTGGCATACGCCGCTCTTGGAGGCGTGGGTTGCGGCGCCGCCGAGGTCTTCCTTGGTGACGTCCTCGTTGGTGACCGTCTTGATGACCTCCGGTCCGGTGATGAACATGTAGCTCGTTCGCTCGGTCATCAGGATGAAGTCGGTGATGGCGGGCGAGTAGACGGCCCCGCCGGCGCACGGCCCGAGGATCGCGCTGATCTGGGGGACGACGCCGCTCGCGAGCGTGTTGCGGAGGAAGATGTCGGCGTAGCCGGCGAGCGACTCGACCCCCTCCTGGATCCGGGCGCCGCCCGAGTCGTTCAGCCCGATGACGGGGGCGCCGATCTTCATCGCGAGATCCATCACCTTGCAGATCTTCGAGGCGTACGCGCCGGAGAGCGAGCCGCCGATCACGGTGAAGTCCTGCGCGAACACCACGACCTTGCGCCCGTCGATGAGCCCCCAGCCGGTCACGACGCCGTCGCCGAGGACCTTCTGCTTGTCCATGCCGAAGTCGGCGCACCGGTGGACGACGAACCGATCGATCTCGACGAACGACCCCGGGTCGAGGAGCAGGTCGATGCGCTCCCGCGCGGAGAGCTTGCCGGCCTCGTGTTGCCTGGCGAGGCGGTCTTTTCCGCCCCCATCGAGCGCGCGGCGGTTCATGTCGTCGAGGCGGGCGAGCGCTGGGCGTCCCGGGGCCGTCGGATCAGCCATGCCCGCGCCCTACCACGGACCCCCCCGGGGATCGAAACCCCGTCGCGCGCGGCGCCGCGATCCCGAGGCAGGCCGATGTCGCCGCCAGCGGGGTCGGCCAACGACGGCAGCGGGGCGAGGTCAGCGGAAACGTGCGAGGCGCGACGGCCGCGCGGGCGGTGCGAGGCGCGGCAGGGCGCGCGCATGCCCGGGGGCGCGACGAAAAATGACCGCGCTCCGGGGCGGCCTCCACCCTACTATCTTGCACACGCGAGGGGACACCACGTACCCTGATCGGCGCTCATTGCCGCTGGTAAATGCAGGAATTTCCGACACGTAGACCCTCTGACGACTGGGACGCCGGGGCTGCCTCCGCCGCTGGGGCCCTGCCGTGCCGCGGCTCCGGCGCGGGCAGCTCGAGCCGGTGTGGCAGCAGCGCGGTCGCCAGTCACGGCACCTGACGTGTGGCGTCTCGTGAGGTGCGCACGGAGCAGCGTCACCGGCAGCCCTGGAGCGCTCGCGGGAGCGCGCTGCCCCTCCGCCTCGCGCCGCCCCGGGGCGGCGGTCCCAGCGCGGCCTTCCGCCTCGCATCGCAGGGTGAGATCGTTTCGGACGAGAGGTCGCTCGGGTGAAGCTCGCTCAGACTCGTGAGGCTCGTGCCCTGGCCGTCGCCGCCGTGGCGCGAGGGCTGATCGAGCCCAACGCCCTTTGGGACATGGCCTGCCGATGGACCCTCGGCGGCGCCTCGACGCCCCAGGAGCTGTTCGAGGGGATCCTCACGCCGGAGCAGCTCGCCGCGCTGCCGGAGCTGTTCGCGCAGGAGGCGCGCCCCCCGCACGTCGCGCGCGCCCTCTCGCCGCAGATCGAGGATCCGGACGCGCTGCGCTTCGACACGCAGCGGGAGATCGACCTGCCCGAAGAGGACGCCGTGGCCGATTTCCCCACGCTGGCGACCTCCACCACGCGCGCCGTGAACACCGGCGGCAGCCGTTACGAGGTCGGCGAGGCGCTCGGCGCGGGGGGCGCGGGCAAGGTGATGAAGGCGCGCGACCGGGAGATCGGGCGCGTGGTGGCGCTGAAGACCCTGAAGCCGGGGGCCGAGGCGGACTCCGCTGTCGGCAGCCGCTTCCTGACGGAGGCGCGCATCACGGCGCAGCTCGAGCACCCGAACATCATCCCGGTCTACGACCTGGGCACGCTGCCGAACGGGCAGCCCTACTACTCGATGCGGGTCGTCAAGCGGCAGAGCCTGCAGAACGTGCTGACGAACCCCGAGCTCCGCAGGCAGTGGCCCCTCGTCCGGCTCATCGGCGCGTTCGTGCAGATCTCGCGGGCGCTGGCCTACGCCCACCGGCGCGGCGTCGTGCACCGCGACATCAAGCCGGAGAACGTGCTGCTCGGCGACTACGGCGAGGTGTACCTCGGCGACTGGGGCAACGCGAAGCTGCTCTCGAGGGCGGAGGTGAGCGAGCCGATCACCATCGATCCGAGCGGGCAGGACTTCGGCCGGAAGCGGCACGAGGCGCTCGCGAGCGCGCTGTCGGGCACGCCCGGGTACATCGCGCCGGAGCAGATCCGCGGGGATCACAAGCGGATCGACCACCGCGCGGACATCTTCGCGCTCGGCGTGGTGCTCTACGAGATCCTCACCGGCGAGCACCCGTTCGACGCGCCGACGGTGCTCGCCGTGATCCTCGCGACGCAGACGCGCGACCCCAAGCCGCCGCGCTCGATCGCGCCGAGCTGCCCGCTGCTGCTCGAGGATCTCTGCCTGGCGATGCTCGCGAAGGACCCGGACCAGCGGCCGCCGACCGCCGACCGCGTCGCGGCGGAGGCCGAGGCGTTCCTCGAGGGCGCCAAGGAGCGGATGCGCCGGCGCGAGGAGGCGATCAAGCTCTGCGAGCTCGCCAAGGCCCCGCTCGAGCGCGATCGGCGGCTCGACAGCGAGCGCGAGCGGCTCGTCGAGGAGGCGCGGCGGCTGCTCAAGGACGTCAAGGAGTACGAGCCGATCGAGCGCAAGCGGGCGGGCTGGCAGCTCGAGGACAGGGCCGCCGGGGTGGAGCGCGAGCAGGCGCGCGCCGCGGCCGAGGCGATCGACCTCTACACGAAGGCGCTCGCGTACGATCCGGATCTGGTCGAGGCGCGCTCCGGGCTCGCGGATCTCTACTGGTCGCGCGCGGTGCGGGCGGACCAGGAGCACCAGCACGCGGCGCGCATCTACCACGAGGCGCTCGTGGCGGAGTTCGACGTGGGGCGCTACGCCGCGCTGCTCACCGCCGACTCGGTCCTCTCGATCGACTCATCGCCGCCCGGCGCGAGCGTCGTCGCCTACCGCTATGTCGAGAAGGATCGCATCCTCGTGGCCAGCGAGGAGCGCTCGCTCGGCCGCACGCCGCTGCGCGAGGTGCACCTCAAGCCGGGCAGCTACCTCTTCGTCCTGAAGCGCGCCGGCTACCGGGACGTGCGGTACCCGCTGCTGCTCAAGCGGGGCACCCACCACCGCGCCGAGGTGAACCTCTACACCGACGCGGAGATCGGCGAGGGGTTCGTCTACATCCCCGGGGGCTCCTTCATCGCGGGCGGCGACGCGCAGTCCTACGATCCGCTCCGGCGCGCCGAGCTCCACGTCCCCGACTTCGCGATCGCGAAGTTCCCGGTCACCTTCCGCGAGTACTGCGAGTTCCTGAACGAGCTCGAGGCGCACGATCTCGATCTCGCGCTGAAGCGCGCCCCGCACGGGACGCGCGGCTCCGAGGGCTACGTCGCGCGGCCCGCCAGCAGCGGCGGCTGGGAGCCCTTGCCCACCGTTGTCGAGGGCGACGCGCTGAAGCGGTTCCCGGTGGAGGAGGGGCACCTCTGGAACCTTCCCGTCATCCTCATCGACTGGTTCGACGCCGTGGCCTACTGCCGTTTCCGGAGCGAGCGCGACGGCCTCGATCTCCGCCTCCCCACCGAGCTGGAGTGGGAGAAGGCGTCGCGCGGGACCGACGGCCGGTTCTACCCGTGGGGGGATCATTTCGACCCGACGTTCTGCCTGATGCGCTCGTCGCGCCCCTTCCTGGCGCAGCCGGAGCCGGTCGGGACCTTCCCCATCGACACCTCGCCCTATGGCGTGCGCGACATGGCGGGCGGCGTGCGCGAGTGGGTCGCCGACGTGAACGGCGAGCGCTCGTGGGCGGAGACGTCGCGCGAGCTCGAGTCGGCGGTCGACGCCGGCGGGGACGCGCCGCCGTGGCGCATCGCCCGCGCGGGGAGCTGGTCTGCGGACTCGCAGCAGTGCAGGAGCGCGTCGCGCACCCGCTTCTTCGGGATCACGCGGGCCCTGAACCTGTCGTTCCGGATCGCGAAGCCGCTCTCGCGCGGCCCGGCCCGCTGAGCCGGAAGATCAGCCGCCGGGCGGCGGCGGGGGGTCAACATACTCGACCTCGACGCCGCGGTGGGTCCGGAGGACGGTCCGCCCCGGCCGGCGATCGACGATGTACTCGGGGCCGACGGGCACCTTCCCCATCCCTCCGGGCGTATCCACGATCAGCTTCGGCAGCGCGATGCCGGTGAGCCGGCCCTGGAGCTGCTCCATGAGCGAGACGCCGGTCGCCAGCGGCGTGCGCAGGTGCGCGGTGCCGCGCACCGGGTCCATCTGGAGCAGGTAGTACGGGCGCACGCGCCAGCGCACGAGCCCCCGGAAGAGGGCCGCCAGCGTCGCGGCGTCGTCGTTGATGCCGCGCAGCAGCACCGTCTGGTTCATCACGGGGAAGCCGTTGTCCACGAGCCGCTTGCACGCGCGCTCGGCGGCGGGCGTGAGCTCCTTCGGGTGGTTGAAGTGCGTCATCACCCAGAGCGGGTGGTGCGGCTTCAGCGCGCGCACGAGCTCCGTGGTGATCCGCTGCGGCAGCGTGACCGGCACGCGCGTGGCGATGCGGATCGTCTCGACGCTCGGCACCTGCCGCAGCCGGGCGATGAGCCGCACGACGCGGTCCGTCGAGACCGCCAGCGGATCGCCGCCGCTCACGATGACGTCGCGCACCTCCGGGTGCGCCTCGAGGTAGGCCATGGCGGGCGCGAGCCGATCGAGCGCCACAGCGCCGCCGCCGTCGCCGACCATGCGCGAGCGGGTGCAGAAGCGGCAGTAGACGGCACAGCGGTCGGTCGCGAGCAGCAGCGCGCGATCCGGGTAGCGCTGCACCAGGTGCGGCGCGACCTCGTGCGCGACCTCGCCGAGCGGGTCGACGAGGTCGCCGGGCACCTCGGCGGCCTCGTCGGCGAGCGGCACGCACTGCCGTCGGATCGGGCATGCCGGATCGTCCTTGTCGCAGAGGCTCAGGTAGTAGGGGGTGACGCGGATGGGCAGCCCGGCCTTCTCGGCGCGCCGCGCGCCTGCGAGCTCCTCCGGCGTCAGCGACAGCGCCCGGTGGAGGTCGTCGGCGCTCGAGAGCGCGCGGCGAAGCTGCCACGTCCAGTCGCGCTTCCGCGTCGTCACGCGATCCGGCCGCGCCCCCTGCTGCGCGCCGGCGGCGAGCGGCGCCGGGGGCTCCGGCGCCGCGACGGCGCGGACCTCCGCGCCCTCCTTGTCGGGCCGGCGAGCGAGACGCGCGGCGGCGACGAGCTCGCTACTTGCCCGCATCGCTCGATGGTGCTGCCGCATCGCCGGGCTTCTCCGGCTGCGGCGCGCGGGGCTTCGTGGGATCGGGCTTCGGCGCGCTCGCGGGCGCCGCGAGCTGCTCCGACAGCTTCACCGAGGCGAGCGCCGCGTCGTTGATTTCGACGGGGAACTTCTTTCGCAGCTCGTCCTCGAGGGCGCGCTCCTGGTCCTGCATCTTCTGCTGGAGGAGCGCGACGCGGATGGAGCGCTCGGCCTCGGCGAGCTCGCGCCGGTGTCCGCCTGTCAGCCCGCTCAGGCGGACGATGTAGAACCGGCCGTCGGCCTCGATGAGCGTGTCGCTGACCGCGCCGACGCTGCCGATCTGGAACGCGGCCGCGCGGACCGGCTCTGGCACCTGGGGGTGAGCGCCGCGCGGATCGCCGGGAGGGCTGACGATGCCGAGCTCCCCTGCGAGGTCGAGCGGCGTGCTCGCGCCCTTGTCCCTGGGCGCCGTGAGCGAGTGCTTGAGGAAGAGCTCTCCCCATGCGCTGCTGCTCCCGGCCTTCTGCGCCTCCTTGAGGACCTTCTCGCCGAGCGCCCTGTCGCCGACGACGATGGCGGCGACGCGCCTCCGCTCGGGCTCGCTGAACTTGTCGGCGTTCGCCTCGTAGTACGTGCGCACCTCGGACGCGGGGATGTCCGCGGGCGCGGGCAGGCCTTTCCGCGCCTGCGCGATCATCGCCTCGCGGAGGAGCTGCCGGATCGCGTCCTCGACCGCGGCGTCCTTGTCGAGGCCCCGGCGCCTGGCCTCCAGCGCGAGCAGCTCCGCGTCGATGATCTCGCTGAGCAGCTCGCGGCGCCGCTCCTTCGTCTGGTACCGGAGCCGATCGAACTGATCCATCCGCTCCAGCGTCCTGCCGAAGTCCCCGAGCGTGATCACCCGATCGCCGACCTTCGCGAGCACGCGCGCCGACTGCTCGGCGGTCAGCCCGAACACCGGGTCGCCCGCGTCGGACGGGACCTGGAGGGCGGGTTCATCGCAGCCCGCGACGAGCGCGACGAGCGAGATGGCGAGCAGGGGTCGGCGCACCGGAGCTCGGGTCATTGCAGGCTCGGGGTGTAGCACGGTTTCCTCGCGGCTCGAGGGCGCGCCGGCCGCGTTCCTGTCGGCGCGCCGGCGGATGCCTCGCCGCGCCGAGCGCACCGGCGCGCTCGCGCTCAGTCGACGATCGTGCCGAGCTCCTCACCCCTGCAGACGCGGAGGATGTTGCCGCGGGTCATGAGCTTGAACACCCGGATCGGCATCTTGTTCTCGCGGCAGAGCGTGACCGCCGTCGAGTCCATGACGCCGATCCGGTCCGCGAGGAAGCGGTCGTAGCTCAGGTGCGCGAACATCTGCGCGCCCTCGTGGCGCACCGGATCGCGGTCGTAGATGCCCTCGACCTTCGTCGCCTTGAACAGCGCCTGCGCCTGGATCTCCATGGCCCGCAGCGCCGCCGCCGTGTCCGTCGAGAAGAACGGGTTGCCGGTGCCCGCGGCGAAGATGACGATGCTGCCCTTCTCGAGGTGGCGCATCGCCCGGCGGCGGATGTACGGCTCGGCGACCTGCCGGATCTCGATCGCGGTCATCACGCGCGTCGGCACGCCGGTCTTCTCGAGCGCGTCCTGCAGGGCCAGCGCGTTGATCACCGTGGCGAGCATGCCCATGTAGTCGCTCTGGGAGCGGTCCATCCCCGCGCTGGCGCCCTTCAGCCCGCGGAAGATGTTGCCGCCGCCCACGACGATCGCGATCTGCACCCCCATGCGCTGGAGCTCGGCGATCTCGCCGGCCACATGGTGGAGCGTCTCGGGACGTATGCCGAACCCGCCCTCCTCGCCGCAGAGCGCCTCACCGCTCAGCTTCAGCACGATGCGGCGGTACTTCAGCCCGGGGGCCGGGCGGGGGGGAGGGGGTAGAAGGGAGTCCTGCTCAGCGGCCACGGTCGCATCTCGTAGTCGGGACGTGCGCGGAGGGCAATGTGCAACGCGTCATGCCGGCCGGATGAAGCGGCAGCGCCGCGCCCGACGGAACGCCGATCCGACGGCAGACCAACCGGCCCGACCGTCGGGCGGCATGTACCTTGCGGTCCCTGGACGAGGGCGCTACTCTCGGCGCCCCTATGGCACGTGTAACTGTGGAAGACTGCCTCGAGCGCGAGGAAAACCGGTTCGCTCTCGTCGTGCTTGCGGCCAACCGGACGCGGCAGCTCATGAAGGGCGCGGACACCCTCGTGAAGACGAAGAACAAGCCTGCCGTGACGAGCCTTCGAGAGATCGCGGCGGGCAAGGTGCACTTCCACCGGAGCTCCCACGAGGTCGTGTCCGAGTGGCTCCAGCAGATGAACGCTGGCGGCCAGCGTTGATGGCGGATGGCGCGCCGGACGAGCGTGCCCCGGCGATGCACGCCTCCGTGAACGCCCCACGCCAGCGCTCGCGCTCGTCGTCGTGCCAGCGCTGCGCTTGAGCTGTCGCTTCGCATGAAAGGGGCAGCCTCGACGAGGTCACGGCGCGCTTCGGGCTCCGTCCAGCGTCGCGATCCGGAGCTCGAAGCGGGGACGTCGGCCCACTACGAGGACCCGGCGTACTACGCAAAGACCTACGCGCGGCGTACGGACGACGTCCGCTACTACGTCGACCTCGCCGTGGCGTCCGCGGGGCCCGTGCTCGAGTACGGCTGTGGCAACGGGCGCATCACGCTACCCGTCGCGAGGGCGGGGGTCCGGATCACGGGCGTGGATCTATCGGCGCCGATGCTCGGCGATCTGCGCGCGCAGCTCGGGCGAGAGCCGCGCGACGTCGCGTCCCGCGTGAGCCTCCGGCGCGGCGACATGCGATCGCTGCGGCTGGGACGCCGCTTTCCGCTCGTGATCTGCCCGTTCAACGCCTTCCTGCACCTCTACACGCGCGCGGACGTGGAGCGCTTCTTTGCGCGAGCACACGAGCACCTGACGCCGCGGGGCGAGCTCGTCTTCGACGTCTCCATGCCCGAGCCGGCCGAGCTCGCGCGCGATCCGGATCGCGCCTACGCCACGCCGCGCTTCCGGTATCCCACGAAGGACGGCCCAGGCGAGGTCGTCCGGTACACGGAGCGGTTCGACTACGACAAGGTCCGGCAGATCCTGTTCGTTTCCATGGAGTTCTCGCCCGTCGCCGGCGGCGAGCGCTGGATGACGCCGCTCGCCCACCGGCAGTTCTACCCGCAGGAGCTCGAAGCCTTGCTCCACTACAACGGCTTCGAGCTCACGGAGCTCCGCAGCGATTTCTCCGCGGCGCCGCCTGACAACCAGACGAGCATGCTGCTCTACCACTGCCGCCCGCGGCGATCGGTGCGAGCTGGCCGCCGCCAGGGCTGACCGCGCGGCGCCCGGCCGGCTTCGGGGAGCCGCACGACGAACGCACGGCCCCAGGCAAGGCCTCAGGCGAGCCACGCCGGTCGGCGGCCGCGAAGGAGACGCGGAATCGTTGCCGAAGCCGCGGCGGAACGAGCCGGCCACGCGCTGAGCGCGCCTGCCACGTGGAGGCTCAGACCCCGATGTAGAGCCGGTGGGCGAAGTTGCGCTCGAGCTTGGCGCGCAGCACCTTCTCCGCCGCCGTCTCGATGTCGTACTCGACGCGCTTGAACTCGAAGCGCTTCGTGTCGCTGTCGTAGATCGTGTAGCTCGCGCGGTTGTCGTAGTCCCGCGGCTGTCCCACCGACCCGACGCTCACGATGTACTTGCGGCCCTGCTCGAGCTGGAAGTCCACCGCGGGGAGCTCCTCGACGCTGGTCGGCGTCAGGGCGAACACCTTGCAGAGGTGGGAGTGGCCGATCAGCGTGATGTGACCGAGCTCATTCCACATGGGGAGGCACTCGCGCGCCTGCTCGGGGGCGAAGATGTACTCGAACTCCTCGAGGCGGACAGGCGAGCCGTGGCAGAGGTCGACGTTGATGTCCGTCAACTTCTCCTGGTACGTCAGGCTCCGAAGCCAGGCCGCGTTTTCCGAGGAGAGCATCGCAGCGTGCGTGTCGAGCGCCTGCCGAGCGGCCTCGTAGTAGTACGAGTAGTCCATCCGCCCTGCGACCGCCGCGTCGTGGTTGCCGAGGATCGTCTTCTTGGCGACCTTGCGGACGAGATCGGCGCACTCGTTTGGCGAACCGCCGTAGCCGACCGTGTCCCCGAGGCAGTAGTACACGTCGATGCGTTCGTGGCGGTACGACTCGAGCACAGCGCTAAGCGCCTCGTAGTTGGCGTGGGTATCGCTGAAGATCCCGAGTCTCATTTCGACGCGAGGGCGGAGGTTAGCACGAAGGCCTCGACTTCCGTTAGGAATTCAAATCCGAATCCACAGCCGGGCCGGTCGGGCCGGAGCTGGGGGCTTGTGATCCCGGCTCCTCGGAGAACGTCCGGTGGCCCATACTTCCGCTGCACCCGGGACCTCGTGGAGGCCCCGAGCCCGGCCGCTCGTCTTGGCGATCTCGTCGACTTTGTCGCGCTGGTCGGTTTTGCCGAGCTTGCCGAGATAGCGGAGACGCTCCCAGCACCATCGCGATGACGAGCGGCCACCCGCACCGGAGAAGGATAGCGTGGAGCCCATGAATACCAAACAGAACGGTGCAGGGTCCTCTCCGATTTCTGCGGAGCGGTCGGCCACGTCGGCTCTGTCCGCTGCGGCTGTCGAGCCGCCGCCGCCTGCCGTGGAGGATCTCGCGGAGGGGTGCGTGCGGTTTGTGGAGCGCGCGCTCGGGGTGCGGCTTGACTATCGGCCGGAGACCTTGCCCCTGCTCGACCACTACCTCGAGCAGGCGCGTAGGGCGACGTCGGAGAAGGTCGAGGCGTTGCCCGTGGTCGCGCACATGGCGGGCGTCTATTTCGGTGAGGTCATCCGACGCCGCTATGCGTCGTGGTGGCGGATGGACGGCGAAGACCCGACGTACTGGCAGGTCGAGTTCGGGTCGGTGTACCTCGCGTTCAGCCCCGTGCTCTTCGTTCGCGAGGCGCTCACGCGGGAGCCTGGCGCCTTGGCCGCGCGGGATACGGCGGAAGATCCCCTGAGCGGCGATCCTGCGGCGCTCGAGCTGGAGGACGAGGATCGCGAGGCGGTCGCGGCCAGGCTCGCCGAGCTGCCGCCGGTCTCGGAGGACGAGTACTACGCGCCGTCGACGCGGCTCGAGGTGATCGACATCGCCGTGGACGCGATCCGCTCGCGCCGGCTCGCCGCCGGCGACGAGACCGACGCCGCGCTCGTGCCGGGCGACTACGAGCGCAACGGCGGCTGAGCCGGGGCCGCTGCGCGCAGGCGCATCGCGCGCGCCACGCGCCAGATCGCGGCGCCGCTCGTGGACGTGCTCCGGCGGCGTCGACAGGTGATATCGTCGCCAGCGTGTTGTGGGTCCTCTTCGCGCTACTGCTCCTCATCTCGTGGGCGGCGTACTTCACGTTCGAGCTGTCCACCGCGATCCCGATCGCGGCGAGCGTCGTCGTCGCGCTCGCTGCGGTCGCGCTCTTCGTGTTCCGCCGCATCAAGGCGGGCCGCGCCGCGTCTGCGCTCGAGCGGGCGATCGTCCAGCAGGGCGTGCAGCAGGCGCTCAACGCGCGGCCCGAGCGCCGCGCCGAGATCCAGGAGCTCCAGCGGCAGGTCCAGGGCGGCATCAGCGCGCTGAAGACCTCGAAGCTCGGCAAGGGGAAGAAGCACGGCAGCGCGGCGCTCTACTCGCTGCCCTGGTACGTCATCATCGGCCCGCCCGGGGCGGGGAAGACGACCGCGCTGAAGCACTCGGGCCTGGTCTTCCCGTACGCGCACCCGAGCAACGGCGGCGGTGTGCGCGGCGTCGGCGGCACGCGGAACTGCGACTGGTGGTTCACGAACGAGGCGATCCTCCTCGACACCGCGGGGCGCTACACGACCGAGCAGGACGACCACGAGGAGTGGATCGCGTTCCTGCAGATGCTCCTCAGGCATCGCGCCCGCCGCCCGCTCAACGGCATCCTCGTCGCCGTGAGCGTGGCGGATCTCATCGACGCGAGCGAGCAGCAGGTCGAGCAGATGGGGAAGAAGCTCCGGGCGCGCATCGACGAGGTGATGACGCAGCTCCACATGGTGCTGCCCGTCTACCTCCTGTTCACGAAGTGCGATCTCATCGCGGGCTTCTCGGAGTTCTTCGGCGACATGCGCAGGAGCGACCGCGCCCAGGCGTGGGGCGCGACGCTCAAGCTGAGCGCGGACAAGAACGACCCGGGCAGGCTGTTCGACGCCGAGTTCGACGCCCTGGCGAAGCAGATCCACGGCCGCGCGCTGAAGCGGCTCGTGATGGAGCGCAGCCGGGAGGTGCGCGAGCGCGTCTACCAGTTCCCGCTCGAGTTCTCGGGCATCCGTCGGAACCTGTCCGATCTCGTCTCGACCGTCTTCATGGTGAACGCGTTCCAGGGGACGCCCATCTTCCGGGGGTTTTACTTCACGAGCGGCACGCAGGAGGGCAGGCCGCTCGACCGTGTCCTCCAGCGGATGGGCCACGCGATGGGCATCCGCACGCACGAGGCGGTGGCTCAGCAGAACGTCGAGTCGAAGAGCTACTTCCTCCACGACGTGTTCATGAACGTCGTCTTCCCTGACGGGGACATCGCCGCGAGGAGCGCGAGCGAGATCCGGCGCCAGCGGATCATGCGCGGCGCGATCAGCGCAGCGGCCGCGACGCTCGGGGTCATCCTCGCCATCCCGAGCTTCGTGTCGTTCAGCAACAACCGTGAGTTCCTGCGCGACGCCGAGGCAGACGCGCGCGCCGTCAGCGCGATCCGATGGGAGGACACGCGACCCGTCTCGGACAAGCTCGCGGCGCTGCGACCTGCGCTGGGCCGGCTCCTCGAGATCGACGAGGCGCGCGACGACGGGCCGCCGGACGGGATGGGCTGGACGATGTTCCAGGGAGAGACGGTCTACCCTCCGCTGGTGCACGTCTACGTCGCGAGCCTCCAGAACGGCTTCGTGATCCCGTGCAAGCAGCGGCTCGAGGATCGCCTCAAGCTCGCGAAGGGAGATCACTACCTGCGCGAGCGGAACGAGCTCAAGCTGTACCTGATGCTGAGCGACGTGGAGCACCTCGACGTCGACTGGGCCACGGACAGGTTCACCTCGCTCTGGGCCGAGGTGCTCCGGCCGACGTCGAACCTCGGCGAGAGCGAGCTGACGAAGCAGCTCGAGCCGCACGTCGCGTACTACCTATCGCTCATCAAGCAGAAGCGGGTCACGCCGGTCGGGCGGAAGGATGACCTGGTCACGAGCGTGCGCGCGACGCTCCAGGCGGTGCAGGTGCGGAAGCGCTATTACGACTTCTTCGTCAACTCGATCATCGAGGAGAAGTACGACCCGACGGGCGACAACAGCCGCGCGAACCGCAAGTATCCTCCGCTCACGCTGGCCGACATGTTCGCCGACCGCCCCGACGTGCTGAAGGTCATCGGCAGCAAGCTGTACGCCAAGGAGAAGCGCTGGAAGGAGGTCGACGGCCCGTACACCGAGAAGGGGCATCTCGCCGTGCTCGAGAAGATCGAGGAGGGCGCGGAGAGCTTGCTGGCGGAGCGGTGGGTCGTGGATCTCGCGCCCGGCGAGGAGACCTCGATCAACAAGAACCTGGACGGCCTCGCGGCCGACTACGACGCCCGCTACATCGCCCAGTGGACCGACTGGATGGCGGATCTCACCGTGCGGACCCCGGCCAACCTGAAGGAGGCGAAGGACGTCTACATGGAGCTCGCCAAGCCGGACTACCCGTACCTTCGGATCATCCGCGCCCTCGAGGACAACACGCAGTGGAAGCGGGATCGCAGCGCGCTCGAGGACTCGGGCCTGATGAAGCGCGGGAAGGAGCACCTCGAGCGGAAGATCGAGCAGAAGACGAGGTTGAAGGTCCCCCTCAACGTGAAGCTCATCAGAAACCGGCCGAGCTCGGTCCCGGACGGGTTCAAGCGGACCGTCGAGTTCGGAGTCCCCGCCGCGCCGAGCGGCTCGGCGCCGGTCACGGACACGCCCCTGGCGAGGTACATCTCGCTGCTCAGCTCCCTGCGCGACGAGATCCAGCGGCTCGAGGACCTGAACCCGAACGTCGACGCGCGCCTCATGGCCGAGCGGCTGATCGAGGCGACACGGCAGGCCGACGCGCTCCTCCAGCCCTTCGACGAGCGAGCCAAGACGCTGCTCCGGCCGCTCTTGCTGACCCCGCTGCAGGTCGTGGCCGCGCGGCTCCCGCCGCTCGCGGCGGTCTCCCGCTTCCCCTCCGCGGCCGCCGCTGGCCCGCGCTGAGCAGCGCGGCGCGGGTCAGACCTCGATGCGGATCTCGTCGCGGCCTGGCTGCACCGCGCCGGTCGTCGGATCGAGCGTGAGCACCATCTCCACCGCATCCTCGCCGTTGTCGCTGTAGTACCGGGGGCGCACGCCCATCGCCGTGAAGCCGAGCTTCCGGTAGAGCCGGATCGCTGCGCGGTTCGAGCGGCGCACCTCGAGCAGGAGCAGCCGCACCTGCTGCTGCTGCGCGTACTCGAGCGAGCGGCGCATCAGCGCCGTCGCGAGCCCGCGCCGACGCGCGGTCGGGCAGGTGGCGACGTTGAGCACGTGCAGCTCGTCGGCCACGTGCCACGCGATGAGGAAGGCGAGCGCCTGCCGTCCCTCGCGCGCGACCCAGCAGCGCGTCCACGGGCGGCGCAGCTCTTCTCGCGCGGAGAACTGCGGTACGTCGAAGGCCGCGGCCGCGACCGCGTCGACCTCGTCGAGCGCCGCGTCGTCCGCGGCGTCGGCCGTGAGCTGGATCAGCGAGACCGAGCTCGTCGTCCCTTCTTGCTTCACCGCGCCTCCTCCGTCGGGCAGCCGGACACGATCTGGACCTGACCTACCCGTCCGCTCTTCAGCTTCTGGCACGCCTCTCCGAGGAGCTCGACGACAGCGGGAGACTTCCAGCGCCAGCCGTTCTCCGGGTCGTACGGGACCAGCTGCTCGTCCAGGTAGACGTTGGTCTGCCCGTCCTCCGGCGGCGGGTCGGCGAGAGCGAACTCGCACGACACGACGATGCTGGCGATCCTCGAGAGCACGTTCCCCAGCGTGTCGAGGTTGTCCACCTTGAAGTAGAAGGGGCTCACGAACTGCGCTGTGCCGCCGGCGAGCGCCATCTGGTCGAGGACATCGCCGTAGAACTCGCTCCCGGGGATGCCGACGACATAGACATCGATACCGCTCGCCGCGAGCCGCGCGATCGCGGCGACCGTGTCGTCGCGGTCGAGGCACCCACCTGGCCCCGAGGGCCCGGAAGGCGCGCAGCAGTTCTCCTCGGGGCATTGCTGCTCGATGTTGGCGATGCACTCCTCGGCGCTGCATGTCGCGGAGCTGTTGCAGTTTGGACCCCCGTCGGTCGCGAGCACGACGACCGTCTTGCCCGGGAGCTCCACGAGCTTCGGCGCGAGCGCGGTGAGCGTCGCCGCGGTCGGCGTCCCGCCTAGCGGCACAACGCGCGTCGCCGAGCGGAACCTCGAGGTGGTCGGGCGCCGCTCCTGGCCGTCCGAGAAGGGATCTCCCGGCGTGACAGGGAACACCTCGCCGCCGGGCCGGCACGGCGCATCGGCGGTCGCGTCCAGCGGGAACACCGCGGCGCCGACGTTGATCAGGGGGCCCAGGTTGCGCACGAGATCGACGGCGGCCTCGTGCACCCGGTCGTAGCGCGTCGCGCCCGACGAGGCGGCGCTGAGCATGCTGCCCGACGCGTCGAGGACGAAGTAGAGGTTCGGCGCCTCGGCGATCTCTACCTGATGGATCTGGTTGCCGCAGAGCCCGCCTGCGTCCACGGGCGGTGGTCCGCTCGAGCCTCCGGGGCCCGGGTTGAACCCGTCATCGGGCTCCTGCGCCTCCTGGCCGACGCCGCTTCGTGGACGCTGCTTCAAGCCGTCGTCCGTGCACGCGGACAGCGCCGCCCCGAGCGCGAGCGCGGCACCGAGGCAGCAGCTCATGCCGCAGACGCCGGCCCGCTGCTTCACGGCCGTCTTCATGACGAGCAGCGTACCACGCTCGTTCGCACCGGCGGCCCAGGCGCTGCCGGCGAGCGCCGCCCGCGCGAGCTCAGGGCTCGCGGTAGAACCTGGGCACGCGGCGCGAGATGCTCGTCAGCACTTCCCACGCGATCGTGCCCGTGAGCCCGGCGATCTCCTCGACGCTGATCGTCGCGCGCCCGAGCGGCCCGTCCTGTGTTCCAAGGAACACCACCTCGTCGCCCACGCGCGCTCCCGGGACGTCTGTCACGTCGAGCATCGTGAGATCCATCGACACGGCGCCGGCGATCGGCGCGCGCTGACCGCGCACGAGCCCGGCCCCGCGGTTCGACAGCTGGCGGCTCAGGCCGTCGGCGTACCCCATCGGCACGGTGGCCACGACGCTCTCCCGCGAGGCCTGCCAGGTGTGGCCGTAGCCGATCCTGTCGCCCTTCGCGATCGTGCGCAGCGCGACGATCTCGCTGCGCACGCGGATGACCGGCTTGAGGTCGGGCGCGAGCCCCGCGCACGGCGAGATGCCGAAGAGCGCGACCCCGGGTCGCACGACGTCGAGCCACGCGGCCGGCAGGCGCAGCATGGCCGCGCTGTTCGAGGCGTGCCGCACCCGCGGCGTGAGGCCGAAGCACTTCGCCCGCTGCTCGATCTCCTCGAAGCGCTTCATCTGCTCGATCGTCACGCCGAGGTCGTCGGCGTCCGCGCAGGCGAGGTGCGTCATGAGCCCGTCGAGCCTCACCTCCGGGTGCCTGGCGAGCGCCGCGAACACCGCCTCGAGCTCGGAGCTCGCGGCGCCGAGCCGTCCCATGCCGGTGTCGACCTTCAGATGGACGCCGACGCGACCGCGGTGCTCGAGCCGCACCACGGTCGCGAGGCGCTCGATCTGTCCGGCGTCGTAGACGACGGGAACGAGATCGCGCGCGATGATCTCCTCGAACCCCTCGCGGCGCGGGCCGTAGTAGCCGCCCATGACGAGGATGGGCAGCCGGATGCCGGCGTCCCGCAGCTCGATGGCCTCCTCCAGCAGCGCGACGCACAGCCCGGGGATGCCGGTCCGCTCGAGCGTCCGCGCGACGGCCGGCGCGCCGTGCCCGTACGCGTCGGCCTTGAGCACACCCCAGATCTGCGGCCTCTGCGCGCCGGCCATCGCTCGCTCGAGGACGCGCAGGTTGTGCCGCAGGTGCGCGAGGTTCACCTCCGCGCGGGTCGGGCGAACCGCGTCCGCCGGCGCCGCGCGCCGTGGCCGCAGCACCCGCACCGGGCCGGCGCTCGATCCGAGCCCTTCGACGGCCGACGCCGTGCCGTTGCGATCCGAGACCGTGGTGCTGAGCTCCGTGGACGCGTGCGAGGCGGACATCGTGTACGCGGATAGCCCTACGCTCGATCGCGGGTCAAGATTCCGGGCCATGTTGGTGCGACAACGTGAGGCATGTCCGCGGCGCGCGGACGCCGGTCAGAAGCAGCGACGCATGCACCGCGTGTACTTGTCGGAGCACCCTTTTTCGCACACGGCGGACTTGCAGTCCTGCCGGCACTTGTTCCAGCTCGTCTGGCACGCCGCGCTGCACGCCGAGCCCGGCGGCGCCGCGTCCTCGACGTCGTTCAGCGGCGCGTCGGGGGCCCCCGCGTCCGCCTCTTCGGCGGGCGCAGGCGCGTCGGCGTTCAGGAGCATGGGCGGCGGCGCGAGCGCGCTCGTCGGCTCCGGCACGGCGGGCGCTCGGCTGCTGGGCGGGCTCCACTCGCCTTCGTCGAAGTCGCTGGCGCGGCTGAGCTGCCTCTCCCGGAGCGTCGCGTACTCCACGCGGTCGCGCGTCTGGCCGAACGTGTAGAACTGGAGCCACTCGTCCCAGCACGCGCGCCGCAGCGTCGGCTTGATCTCGGGCATCGAGTCGAGCGCCATGCAGTGCTCGAAGCGTACGTCCCCCTCGTACACCGCGTTGATGCTCGCGCCGCACGCGGTCGCGGTCACCGAGGCGGCGGCCAGGAAGAGGAGGGGGCTGAACCGCACGAGATACCAACACCGATAGCAGAAAAGCTCGCCCCTGGTGCCGTACCCGGCTCACCGTCGCCGGAACCTGCCCGAGCGCCCGGCCGAGATGCTCTCCGGTTGAATTTTGCCCTGCGATGCCGTAGGTTGCCGCCCCTTCGCACCGACAGCGGCGGCACGACGCCACCGCGTCGGGCGCCTCAACGGAGCCTGTCCATGTTCCTCATGCTGTCGAAAGGTCCCCGAAAGACCACGCGCTCCAAGTCGAAGCGCCACCGGTCCAAGCTGAAGGCGAAGAACCGCAACCGGCGGAATCGCATCTACCAGCGCACGTGAGCGCAGCGGCGAGCGCGGGCGAGTCCTCGGCCTCGCTCGCCTCGCCGCCGTTCGTTTCCGGGGCTGCCCCTTGAAGCTAGGGGCCGCCCTTCTTCAGCTCGGTCAACACCAGCTTGGCGACCGCCTTCAGCGTGTCGAACACACCGACGCCGGTCCGCGCGACGCCCTCGAAGTCGGGGACGTTCGTCGGGTTGAGCAGCGACCGGAGCTCCTCGACCGTGCCGATCTCCGGCAGATCCCGCTTGTTGTACTGGATGACGTACGGGATCTTGTCGAGCGAGTAGCCCTGCTCGGCCAGGTTTGTGCGGAGGTTCTCCACCGACTCCTGGTTCGCCTCGATGCGGCCGAGCTGTGAGTCCGCCACGAAGACGACGCCGTCGACGCCCTTCAGGATGAGCTTGCGGCTCGCGTCGTAGAAGACCTGCCCCGGCACCGTGTACAGGTGGAACCGCGTCTTGAAGCCGCGGATCTCGCCCAGCGCGAGCGGGAGGAAGTCGAAGAAGAGTGTCCGGTCGGTTTCCGTGGCGAGGGAGATCATCTTCCCCTTCGCGTCCGGATTGGTGCGCTCATAGATGTACTGCAGGTTCGTCGTCTTCCCGCAGAGACCCGGGCCGTAATAGACGATCTTGCAGTTGATCTCGCGCGCCATGTAATTGATGAAGCTCATCGACCGCGCTCCTAGTCGTTGAAGAGGTTGTCGATGTCCTCGTCGGTGATCTCGGCGAACGGCGAGTCCGCGCCCGGCTCCTGCACCTTCTTGAGCAGCGCCTCGAAGATGTGGTTGAGCTCCTCGCTCGCCTTTCGCACCCGGAGCCTCACCAACCCGAGGCTCGACTTTGAGTCGAAGATCACCACGAGGATGACGCGGTTCCCGACCAGCTGGATGTGGATGTTCGCCTTCTCACCCTCGTGGAACTGAGTGGCGAACTCGTTCTCCTTGAGGAGCTTCGCCATCCCGCCCGTGGCGGCGATGTTCCCCGCCGTCAGCGAGGCGAGCGAGGTGGTGTCGAGGTTGTCGACGTCTCCGCTCGCGGCGATCAATTGCCCGTTCTTGTCAACGATGAAGACGACCTTCGCATTGGCGTCCTTGACGAGGCGATCCACCACGCTCTGGATCTGGTTGAATTCCTCCTCGTACATCACCATCTGAGGGTTGACCATCGTTCCTCCGCCAGCGCTCTCGCGATGGGGCCCTGGGCATTGCGGGCTCTGTAGCCCTTGTCATCACCGGGCGCCGCACGTGCGGTCCCCGACCATCATCCAACCGGCTCCCCGCTGGTGCGGGCATGCCGTACCACCGGTACCACACGTTCGCGGCGCCACGCTCGCTGCCTGGGGACTTGCATGACCGGTTCGCGGCGCGCAGTGCGACTGCTCCTCGACCGTGCGCCCGTACATCTTGGGACGTTTCTATCCGAAGCAGGTGCGGCGGAGCAAGGCGGCCCTTTCTGGAAGTTGGAGGATCGCGCTGCCGAGGCCCCTCCGACCCCTGCCTGAGCTCGACCGAGGCCGCCTCCCACCCCCGCCCCCATGGGTCTGGCCCCGGTGCTCACCAGGCGCCTCTCCGCGCCCGTCGGTGAACGGGGCGTTTCTGTAAATTATTGTATTTGTTCATGGTTTTGAGCTGTTGTCCGTGCGCGATGCGCTCCGGCCGGGCCTCCTTGGGGCGCGCTGCCCGGGAAACGAGGCGAGCAGCGCCGCTGCGTGCCGGGCAGAAGCTCGAGGAGGGCCTGGATCCTCGCGGGCGACGCGGCGGCCTCATGCAGGAGCTGCTCGACGGGCGAGGCCGGGCACCGTCCCTGTGCTGCACGTTTCATCGGCGCCGTGGTGTCGCCGCTTGACCTGAGCCGCTGCGCTGATCTTGCGCGCGTGGCTTGCGCTTGACCGAGCGCTTCGGTCACGGGATAGCGCCTTGGATGCATGACGTGCTCAGCCGGATCGAGCCCCGTGAGGAGATCGAGCGCAACCCGGGGACGATGAGGAAGCGCTTCGACTGCGTGCTCACCGCGGCGGCTGCGGCGTTCGTGTGCGCCACGTCGATCGCGTCGGATGCCGGCGCCGAGCTCGGCGCGGTGCACCCCGAGGTGCTCTCCGCGCACGCGGCGGTCCGTGCGGCGAGAGGTCCAGAGGTCTACGGCGCGCTGCGAGAGCTCTGGCGCACGTGGGACCGCGCGGATCCGGCGCAGGTCGAGGCGGCGATCGCGGCGGTCGCCGAGGGCAGCGCGACCAGCGCGCCAGCGCGGGTCTACGCGGAGCTCCTCTCGGCGTACGCGCGCAGGCGGCGAGGTGATCTCGACGGAGCGGTGGCCAAGATCCAGAAGCTCGGGTTCATCGGTCGCTGGGCCACGATCGGCCCGTTCGACAACGAGAACAAGGGGGGCTTCGATCGCGCGTTTGGGCCCGAGGAGGAGCTCGACCAGCCGATCGCAGCGGGCAGGACGTACGACGGTAAAGCGCGGGCGGTCCGCTGGCGCGTGCCGCCCGAGGCGCCGCAGTACGGGTGGTTCGACTTCGGCGATTTCGTCCGTCCGGTCGAGGGCGTCTGCGGTTACGCGACGACGTTGGTCCGGGCGAAGGCCGGGACGCGCGCGCCTCGGCCGATCTCCCTCTGGGTCGGGGCGGACGGCGCGTTCAAGCTGTTCTGGAACGGCGAGAAGGTCCTGGGCGATCCCGGGTATCGCGAGCTCGACATCGATCGGTTCGCCGCGACCGTGTCGCTCAGGCCCGGCTACAACCGGCTGACGATCAAGGTCTGCGGAGGTGCATCGGCGCCCAAGTTCGCGCTGCGCATCGGCAACGAGAAGGGGGCCCCGGATCTCGACCTGGACGTGACGTCCGACATCATCGGGACGCAGGGGGAGGCCGCCGGCGCGAAGCGCGCGGGCGAGGCGCGGGCGCAGGTCGGGGGGCCAGGCGCAGGCGTGAAGGTGGCCGCGCGCGCGGGAGCCATCGAGGGACCGATGCAGGCGTTCGAGCGCGCCGCGAGCGCCGAGCGGCCATCTCCAGCCGTCCTGGAGGCGTTCGCGCGCTACCTCGTGCTCACCGGCGGCGATGCGGAGGGCGAACACAGAGCGCGCGATCTCGCGCGTCGCTCCGCGGAGGCCGAGCCGAGCGTGCGTCGCTACGTGCTCGCAGGCCAGCTCTCCGAGGACAGAAACCAGCAGCGTGCGTGGATCGAGCGCGCCGCTGCGCTCGTGGGCCGTGGCCGCGAGGACATCGACGTGCTGCTCGCCCAGGCGCGGCTCGCGCAGACGAGCCCGAACTGGCGGGAAGCTGCTCCGATCTACGAGCGCATCCTGGCCTCCGACCCCGATCACGTCATCGCTGTCCTGGGTCTCGTCGACCTCTACGTGGAGGCGGGGCTGAAGCGCACCGCCCTCGCCACGCTGGAGCGTGCGCTCTCGAGGCAGCCGAACAGCGTCTCGCTGCTCCGCGCTTCAGCGTCGCAGCTCCGCGCCCTCGGCCGCGACACCGAGGCCGCCGAGATGGAGGCGCGATACGCGGCGCTGCGCTTCGACGACTCGAGCTTCTTGCACCAGCAGGTCGACCTCGCGGTGGCGCGCCGTGACCCTGCCGGCGCCGAGCGATGGCTCGAGCGCTTCCTCCGCAGCGAGCCTGACTCCGTCTGGGCCCGCTCCGTCGCGGCGCGCACGTACCGCGCGCTCGGCCATGGCGATCGCGCCCTCGCGGCGCATCAGCGCGCGCTCGCCATGGCGCCCGAGGACATCGGCACGCTGCGCGCTCTCTCGGATCTCTACGGCGAGGAGGGCAACCGAGAGGCGCAGCTCGAGATGCTGCAGCAGATCCTGGCGATCAGCCCTCAGGTGAAGGACGTGCGCGAGTACATCGAGCACATCGAGCCGCCGAAGCCGCGCGCGGACGAGGCCTACGCCTGGGCGCCGGACCGCTTCCTCCCGATGCGGCGCGGCGCTGACCGACAGTATCCCAAGCGCACGCTCCGCAGCTTGACGGTCACCACCGTGTTCCCGAACGGCCTGGCCAGCCGCTTCCGGCAGGTCGTCTTCCAGCCGCTCACGGACGAGGCCGCGGCGAGCGCCCGGCAGTACGCCTTCGAGTACCAGGCCGATCGCCAGACCGTGAGCCTCCGGGCCGCGAAGGTCTACCGGGCAGACGGCAAGGTCGACGGGGCGATCGAGAGCGGGGAAGCAGGGGCGAACAACCCAGCGCTCGCGATGTACACCTCAGGGCGCACGTTCTACGTCAGCTTCCCGCGGCTCAACGCCGGCGACGTCGTCGAGCTGCGGTACCGCGTCGACGACGTCAGCCCGCGCAACGAGATCGCCGATCACTTCGGCGAGATCGAGTACCTCCAGGGGGATGAGCCGATCGCCAGCAGCGAGTACGTGCTGATCACCCCCAAGGCGAAGCCGTTCCACATCTTCGCGTCCAATCTCCCTGGCCTCGTGCGCGAGACGAAGGAGGACGCCGACCGGCGCATCTACCGCTTCGTCGCCGCCTCTGTCCCCCCCGTGGCGCCCGAACCGGCGATGCCGCCGTGGTCCGAGGTCCTGGCGCATGTCCATGTCTCGACGTTCAAGGGCTGGGACGAGGTTGGCTCCTGGTACTGGGGTCTCGCGCGAGAGCAGTTCGATGTCGATGACGAGGTACGCAAGCGGGTGCGCGAGATCACGAAGAACCTCACCGACGATCTGAGCAAGGTCCGCGCGATCTACAAGTACGCGACCGAGACGCGCTACGTGGCGCTCGAGTTCGGCATCGAGGGGATCCGTCCGAGGAGGTGCGCCCAGACGCTCGCGCGCGGCTGGGGCGACTGCAAGGACAAGGCGACGCTGATCGTCACGATGCTCCGCGAGCTAGGCATCCCGTCGACGATCGTGCTCGTGCGTACCCGCATGCGCGGCGGCATCGAACCGGAGCCGGCCAGCCTCGCGCCGTTCGACCACGCGATCGCGTACGTGCCTTCGCTCGACCTCTACCTCGACGGAACGGCAGAGCACTCGGGCTCGACCGAGCTGCCCATCATGGATCGCGGGGCGATGGCGCTTCAGATCAACGAGGGCAAGCCGAAGTTGGTTCGCCTCCCCGAGCCCTCGCCAGAGGATTCCGTCATCCATCGCACCGTCGACATCGCGCTCGGCGCGGATGGATCAGCTCAGCTCGGGGTCGACACCCAGGTGGCCGGCGCGTTCGCTCCGGAGTGGCGCACCCGCTACATGGCAGAGGGGACGCGCCGGGACCGAGCGGGTCGGGATCTCGCCGCGGACTTCGGCACGGTCGAGCTGGCTGCCGGCAGAGCGGGGGTCGAAGTGAACGACCTCGAGGACATCGAGCAGCCGGTGAAGCTGCGGGCTCGAGGGAAGGCCGTCGCGCTCGCCCGCAAGGAGGGCGACAGCCTGTCGATCCCCGCGGTGCCCACGCAGCGCCTCGCGACCGACTTCGCCTCCCTCTCGACGCGCACCCGCGACGTGATCATCCCCGCGCTCACGACGCGCCGGGAGGAGTGGTCCATCCGCGTCCCGCAGGGGTGGCGCGTGACCAGGGCGCCGCTTCCGCAGGATCTGGACACCCCGTTCGGCAAGTTCTCCATCTCGGTCGAGCAGTCCGCCGGGAAGGTGGTCGTCCGCAGCCAGATCGCGCTCACGAGGTCCCGGATCAAGCCGTCCGAGTACGTGGCTTTCAGAACGTTCTGCGAGACGGCGGACCGCGCCTTCGGTCAGCGGGTCGTGCTCGGCAAGTGAGCGAGGACCTGAGCCCTGGCCACCCGGCCCTCCTCTGGCCTTGACAACCCTGCGCCGGCTCGCCATAAAGCGCCCCCTCTACGCATCCCTGCGGCACAGAACAGCCTCTCCGGTGGTTCGGAGGGTGGCCGCCCGGGAGCGTAGGCACCCGGATCGAGGGCGTCATGCCGAAGATGAAGACCAACCGCGCCGCGGCCAAGCGGTTCAAGGTGACCGGTTCAGGCCGGATTCGCCGCAGCAAGAGCGGGCTCAACCACTGCATGCAGGAGAAGAGCAAGAAGCGCCTGCGTCGTCTCCGCAAGAACGACATGGTCGACTCGGCGATGGAGAAGCGCGTCAAGCTGCTTCTTCCTTACGGCTGACCCTGGAACCGGTGAGGTAAAGCTCCGATGCCGCGTGTAAAAAGAGGGTTCAAGGCTCGCCGCCGCCGCAACCGCGTCCTCAACCAGACCGAGGGCTACTTCCTCGGCCGAAAGAATCGCTTCCGCCAGGCGGTCGAGGTTCTGCGCCACGCCTGGGAGTACGGCTACATCAGCCGTAAGCTCAAGAAGCGGGATTTCCGTCGTCTCTGGATTACTCGAATCAACGCCGCCGCGCGCCTCAACGGGACGACCTACTCTCGCCTCGTCAGCGGGCTCAAGAAGGCCGGCGTCGCTCTCGACCGGAAGATCCTGTCTGAGATCGCCATCCACGACCCCGCGTCCTTCGGCGCCGTGGCGAAGCTCGTCTCCTCCTCCGCCGCAGCGAAGTGACCGCTCCTGGCGGTCATCACGACCGCCCGGCCATCAGCTCCCTGGCGCGATGAACGCGGCCGGGGCCGCCCGGTGCATATCGCCTTGGCGAACGACGGTCTCCGTTCGAACCCGCCCCGCTCTGTGTGTACAACGGCGCGCCGCGCAGCCAAGCTGCGGCCCTGGGCGTCCGGGTACGTCACTGTGAACAATGTGGGCTGCTGCTCCATCGCTCACCTTGGAAATTTCATCGATGTGCCCGGTGAGGCGAATGGGTACGAAACAGATGCGCAGTGTGCACTTCCTGCACGCTCGGAGCCGCATCTTTGATGGCACCCTATGACCTCGACGCCAGGGTGAGTTCCGACCCAGCCTGAAGAACTCGGTCGTCCGGCCGTTCAGATGGGCCTCTTGTAAGGCACGGGCGCACATCCGAGGCCTGGCGAGCCTAGGGTCTCTCCTGGCCGGTTTGCACGGACTCGTCCCCCTCCGCGGCTTACGTCGAACCTGAGTTAACGGCTGGAAATACTAACTTTCCAGGCCGATCTCTCGCGAAAAATAACCTTCTCCGCCTTTGACCGTCGGGTGAGGGCTCGACATCGCCGTCGGGAGGCCCAGGTTCAGGAAACATCGAAGCTCAGTGAGAGAGCGGCCTCAGCAGTCAGGTTCAGCACCCTATCCGCTGGAAAATATTGCGAATTCCCTTGCCTGCGTCGCGAGGGCGGCTCCACCGAGGCGTGGGGTGCTGGCGGAATCCAGGTGCTCCCATGGAGGACAGGTTGCCGATGTTGTTGCGTCCCCGAAAGCGTACCCAGCCAAGCAGTTCGGCTCGGTCCCAGCGAAACACTTCGCTCGACACGACGCGGACCGCGCCTCCCGGTCTACATACCGCACCCAGGTCGAGCTCTCAAACGGGAGAAACCGGAACGCACGCCAAAAAGGGCACTGTTCTTGCTTCTAGAATTGGGCTGCCACCGGGAGCTGGCTCGAGAACCTTGTTCTGCAAGAGCAAGCCCGCCTCTGGCGGGAAGAGTTCGACCGGAATCAAAAGAAAGCACCAGCGGTTGCCTATTTCAACGGGGGCTCCTTCGGTCAGCTCCAGCTCCCTGTTTGGCACGAAATCATCTCGCCCGCCGTCAAAAGATGGCGAGGCATTTCAATCTCGCAAGGTCAGCCGTTTAGAAGTGAACGCCGACACAAAGACCAAGATGAGCACGTCGACCGCCCGCCGTCCAGAAACTGCGCGGAGAAACGCCAAAGCCTCCGCTGTGGGTACCTCTGCGCGGCCTGCGGCATCCAAGAGCCCGCAGGGGGTCGAGACAGCATCGGCTTCCCGGCGGGCGGCATCGCAGACCACCGATTCGGGGGTCTCCGAGGTCGAAGGATTCGGGGACAGCCAGTCGCCGCGCTCGCACTTTCAAGGAGCTACCACCGTGGAGGGAGCCGCCATGAGGTCGACCAAGAGCAACGCCACTGTAGTGAAGGGCGACCCGCTCGCTCAGGGTGGGACGGCCACGCCGGAAATCGCAGCCCTCGGCCTTCTGGAAGACGACCAGGCGGAGGAGACCGTCGTGCGACCCCGTCCGGCGGAGATCCTCGACGAGGATCGAGCGCCTGACTTCATCGATCTGGACCTCGGACCGCTCGATCGGCTGCCGCAGCCCGAGCGGACGAGGAACCAGGATCGGGAGCTGAAGGACGTCGAGGACGGTGGCGGCGATTCGATGCTCGCCCGCTATTTCCGCGACATGGCGCTGCATCCGGTGATGGGCCCCGACGAGGAGCTCGACACCGCCCGGGCGGTCGAGCGCACGGAGGTGGAGCACTGGGTGGCTTTGCTCTCGTACCTGCCTGCGGCCGAGCACATCCTCACCGCGCTCGAGGAGGATGTCGCCAAGGCCGGCGAGGATGAGGTGAAGGCTCCGCAGCTCGCGGAGATGCAGAAGCTCGTCCGCGCGGCGAAGAAGCAGAAGGGGAAGCTGCTGCCCGAGCAGGAAAAGCCGTGGACCCAGTTCTCCGAGGAGCTCGCGGCGGCTGTCCGCCTGCCGGACTCGGATCGCCTCTGGATGGCGCGCGCCTTCACCATCGCGCGCGATCTCGTGCGCGAGCCGGACTTCGAGGACGACGTGAGCGATCCCGAGGAGACCCGCCCCACGCGGCCGAGGCTCCCGATGTCCAGCTCGTATCGCCGCTACCTCGATCGGGTCGAGCGGAGCTTCCAGGCGCAGCACGACGCGAAGAACCGCTTCGTGAAGGCCAACCTGCGGCTCGTCGTCTCGATCGCGCGTCGCTACAACCGCGGGCGCCTGCCGCTGATCGACCTGATCCAGGAAGGCAACATCGGGCTGATGAAGGCGGTCGAGCGCTTCGACCACAGCCGTGGCTACCGCTTCTCGACCTACGCGTCCTGGTGGATCCGGCATGCGATCAGCCGCGCCCTGGCGGACAAGGGGCGGGCGGTTCGCATCCCGGTCCACATGCTCGACACGTACAACCGCGTGGCTCGGGCGACGCAGGCGATCATCGCGCGCACGGGGCACGAGCCGACGATCGAGGAGCTCGAGAAGGAGACGGGCGTCCCGCGCGAGAAGCTCGACAAGGTGAAGGACTTCTACGCGGAGACGCCGTTCTCCCTCGATCGGCCGGTCGGCGACGAGGACGGGCGGAAGTTCATCGACTTCCTCCAGGAGGAGAACGCGCTGTCGCCGTTCGATCACCTGGCGAACAGGAAGTGGAGCGACGAGGTCCGCCGGCTTCTGACCACCCTCACGCCGATCGAGTCGCGGATCATCCGCTGGCGCTTCGGCCTCGACGATGAGGACGAGCTCACGCTGAAGGAGATCGGCGACAAGTACAACCTGTCGCGCGAGCGCATCCGTCAGCTCCAGGAGCAGGCGCTCGGCAAGATCCGCAAGCAGATGCGCGATTACTGAGCGACGGACGCAGCAGACGCGATGATGCGGCCGCGCAGCGTAACGCTGCGCGGCCGCGTTGCTTTCGCCTCATGCACTATCTCCTGCGGGGCGCGATCCGGAGGACGCTCATCGCGGGCGATGGCCGTCGCCCTGGGGCCGCGCGTGTCCTCAAGGCGAGCGAGCTCCTTTCCAGAGCTCGTCTGCGAGCGCACCGACGAAGTCGTCGATGGCCCTTCGCACCGGCTCGATCTTCCCGGGGACGTCGGAGGCCAGCACCGCGAAGGCGATCGGGGATCGGCCGGCCGGAGGGAGGATGTAGCCGGAGAGGGCCGCGACGGAGGCGAGTGTTCCTGTCTTGGCGCGAATGGCGCGCTCCTTCGACCAGCCGCGGAAGCGGCCGCGCAAGGTCCCGTCCACGCCGCCGATCGCGAGCTGCGCGGTGAAGTCGGCGCCGAGCGACGGATCGAGGAGCGCGGCACGGAGCAGCCGGACGATGGCCTCCGGCGACGCGCGAGCCGCGTCGAACAGGCCGGAGCCGTTCCGCAGGACGACGCCCTCCTGGGTGGCGCCGAGCTCGCGGATGGTCTCACCGACCAGCTCCGCCGCAGCCTCGGCCGTGCCGGGGCGCCCGCGCCTCTCTGCGGCGAGCGTCTTGAAGATCGTCTCTGCGTAGAAGTTGTCGCTGTCCTTCCCGAGCGCAGGGAGCAGCTCGCCGAGAGGCGCCGAGCGGTGGGCCACGAGCAACCGTTTCTGGTGCTCGCCGCCAAGCCGCACCTCACCGGAGATCTCGACGCCGACCTGCTGAAGCATTTCCCTGAGCGCATACGCAGCGACGAGGCGAGGATCATCGACGCGCCTCGCCACGCTCACGGCGCGGCCACCCTCCGGGATGCTGCCGCTGAGGTGCACGACGAGGCGCTGGCCGCTCGGCTCGAGTCGGATCCCGATCTTCTCCGGTGTACCGCGCTTCGCGGTGGCCACCTTCCCACGGAGCACCGTCAAGCCCGGGGGATCGATCGCTACGGATGCGGCCTCGCCCGTCTTCGACGGACGCACCGTGAAGAGCACCGCGTTCGCGTTCAGCGACGCCGCCGCGACAGGAGCGCGGAACGCCGCCCACTCCTCCGGCTGCTGCTCGAAGGCTGGAGGCACGTAGCGCGCGTCGAAGTAGCCCTGGTCGACCGCGATCGCTGCGACCTTGCGGACGCCACTCGCGCGCAGATCGCGCGCCATCTCCCAGAGATCGCGCGTCCTGAGCGACGGGTCGCCCGAGCCTCGGAGCACGAGCTCGGCGACGGCTCCGTTCGATGCCTCCCCGTAAAGGCCGGTCAGGTACCGGTAGCTCGGCCCGAGCAGGCGCAGCGCGGCCGCTGCCGTGAACAGCTTCGCGTTCGATGCGGGATTGTACAGGCCACGCTCATCGAAGGCGGCGAGCGTCGCCCCGCTGGCGACGTCGATCGCGAGCACGCCGACCCGCCCCCCCCAGCGATGCACGTCGGCGGTGAGCTTCTCGAGCTGCTTCCGCGCGCGGTCCGGGGCGACGCGATGAGGTTCGGGAGCGGCGACGGTCGACGGCGTCGCGCTCGCGCCTCCGGGCGATTCCTGCGCCGGTCTCGCGGCGCTGGTCCGCTCGGCGGCATGCGCATCGCCGTCGCTCGGCTGTGAGCCGCCCGGGCGGGCGAGGGTCGACGAGAGCGCGAGCGCGACCACGGAGACGGTCCAGCGGAAGCTTCGGGGCATAACTGCTCTCCGGCTGTACAACGTCTCCGCCGCCGGCGCCTCATCCGGTCGACCGCTCGGCGCCGGTCGGCAGCGCTCCCGGGACGCGCGCTCGGGGTTGTCCTCGCAAAGGAGAGCTTGCTAGGGTGCGCGCAGACACTTTTCACGCTCTGTTCGAAGGGAGGACTCCGTGTCCCAGCAGCACTCGACCCGTGCGCTCTTGCCGCTCCTCATCCTCGCGGCCGCAGCATGCTCGGGCGCCAAGCCCAAGCAGGCAGGTGAAGACTACAACTTCGAGCAGGCATCCTCCGACGAGGCGGCGCCCGCGCCCGCCGAGACGGACAGCCCCGAAGCGGAGGCGAGCGCGTCGCAGGACAGCGGCGGCGGTCTCAACGCCGATCAGAAGAAGCAGATGGAGATCGCGCTGCGGCGCGGGGGAGACAAGGCGTCGAACTGCGCCGAGGTCGTGCCCAGCGCGCCGACCGGCGAGGGAGAGGTCAAGGTCGTCTTCGACGGCCAGAAGGGGCGCGTGACCGACGTGCTGGTCGGACCGCCATTCGCAGGGACGCCCGCCGAGTCCTGCGTCAAGCGCGCCTTCGTCGGGGAGATCGTGCTGCCGTTCGATGGCGATCCCCTCGAGGTCCCGTACACCGTGAAGCTACCGGCCAAGAAGGCCGGCTCCGCGTCGTCCAGCACGAAGAAGCCATGAAGAGCCCGGCCCTCGCTCTCGCCGCTGCGCTCGCGTTGGCCGCTCCTTCCGCCGGCGCGGAGGAGCAGACGACACCTCCGCGGTACCCGCCGTCGTCGGTGCGCCCGAAGCTCATCGTCGGCGGGGTGGCCGTGACGGCGCTCGCTTACGGTGCAGGGTTCCTCGCCGCGACGTCGTGGCCCGAGGTGCCCGGGTCGAGCGAGCTGAAGATCCCGATCGCCGGCCCCTGGATGGCGCTCGCCAAGAACGGCTGCGCCCCGGACGAGCCGGACTGCGGAGCGAAGCTGTACGTACGTGGAGCGCTCACCGTCGTGGGTGGGCTCGCGCAGCTCGCTGGCCTCGCGCTCGTCGGCGAGGGCATCTTCATGACCACGGAGGCGCGCCCGGCGCAGCCTCCGAGCACGTCGGCGCTGACGGTGCTGGCGGCTCCCGTCATCACCGCGACGGGCATGGGCGTCGGCGTCGTCGGCACCTTCTGATCCGCCAAGGACCACGCGTCCGGCGCGCTGCTCACGCTCACGGTCGGCGCCACGGCAACGAGGCTGGGCCGCGGACCGGCTTGCCGGTCAGGCGCCCGACGCGCTCGATCATCAGCTCCACGCTGGCGCCGTACGGCACGTGCCGGCCAGCGCTCCCGCCGAAGACCAGGCCCGCTCCCACGACGTCGCCTGCGCGCAGCTCGATCTGGTTGCTGATGTACGCGATGGATTCCGGCAGCGAGAACGTCCACTCGCCGATGCGCGAGCAGGAGCGCGTCTCGGCGTCGACACGGACCTGGGTCCGCAGCACCTCGACGGGGCCGAGCTCGTCAGGCGTGACGAGCACCGGGCCTAGCTGCGTCGCGAAGTCCTTCGCCTCTGAAGGTGGTAGCCCGCGCGCCAGCGTCCGCGCCTGCAGGCTGCGCGCCGTCCAGTCGTTCAGCACGGTGTAGCCCGCGATCGCTCGCTCCACTTCCTCCGGGGGAGCGCGCCTCAGATCCTCGCAAAGGAGCGCCGCCAGGTTCAGCTCGTAGTCGGGTTCGTCCTCGAGCGCAGGGAAGGGGATCGCTGCGGCGTGCCCGAGCAGCGCGCGGCTGTTGCCGAACCGGTACCAGGGGAGCGCTGCGTCGCGCGCGTAGGGGCCGAGCTGGATGTACGCTGCGCGGTCGGTGGCGCAGGGCGGCAACCACAGGATGGCGTCCGGGTGAAGCTGCGCCGCGGCGGGGCGATCTCCGCTGAGCAGCCGGTCATCCAGCGCGTGAAGCCCTGCGCAACGGAGCGCCACCACGCGCGTGTGGAAGTCCGACACGCCGGGGATGTCGGCGAGCTTCGTTCCGAACTGGCGCTCGAGCTCCGCGACATCGTACAGCGCGCCGTCGCGTTCCAGCGCGACGACCGGGGTGGACGTCGCGAGCTGAAGAACGTGGGCGATTCTCATGGTCGCGGAGCGCCAGCGGAGCTTACCACCCCGGTCCGCCGAAGCTCCCCGAGGGGGCGGCAAGTCCCCGCGGCGCCCTGACGCGGCAGCGAGCCGCAGCCAGCGCCCGCTCCCTGGAAGCCGCCCGCGCTCCCGCGGGACGCGGCCCGGCGCGAGATCGGATTGCCCTTTGCATTGACGCGCGGGGAGAGCGGCCTAGAATGCCGGCGGATTCAGAGCGGCATCACGTCGCGCAGGCTTGCCGTGGGCCCATCCGGTTGCAGACGGGCTCGTACGGCAGGTCAGGTTCTGTTGCCGGTGCGGGAGCCTTCCTCGCGGGGGTTCCTCCGGCTTCGGTCCTGTTGACGGGGCCGTGCGGCTTGTAAGCCGGGCAAGGTATTTGCCGTGGACAGCCGAACCTCGGCGGCCTCACCTCTTGAGCGCCGGTCGGGGAACTGGTTACAGGCGCGCACACGGCGCAGCGGAGCGATGGGTCATGAGCAAGCGGACCAAATTCGTCTTCGTCACAGGCGGAGTCGTATCGTCGATCGGCAAGGGACTGGCGGCGGCCTCGATCGGGGCGCTGATGGAGTCCCGCGGGTTGAAGGTCACCCACCTGAAGCTGGACCCGTACATCAATGTCGATCCCGGCACGATGTCCCCGTACCAGCACGGCGAGGTCTTCGTCACCGACGACGGCGCGGAGACCGATCTGGATCTCGGGCACTACGAGCGCTTCACGCTCGCCCGGATGTCCAGGCAGAACAACTTCACGACCGGCCGCGTCTACGAGGCGGTCATCTCCAAGGAGCGCCGCGGCGAGTACCTCGGGGCGACGGTGCAGGTGATCCCGCACGTCACGGACGAGATCAAGCTGCGCATCCGCTCTGCCGCGGACGGGGCCGACGTGGCGATCGTCGAGGTCGGCGGCACCGTGGGCGACATCGAGTCGCTCCCGTTCATCGAGGCGATCCGCCAGCTCAAGGTGGAGTCGGGCGCGCAGAACGCGATCTCGGTGCACGTCACGCTCGTGCCGTTCATCGCGACGGCGGGCGAGCTGAAGACGAAGCCCACCCAGCACTCGGTGAAGGAGATGCGCGAGATCGGCATCCAGCCGGACATCCTTCTCTGCCGTTGCGATCGGCCTCTCCCGCGCAGCATGAAGGAGAAGATCTCCCTGTTCTCGAACGTCGCCGTCGACTGCGTGATCGCGGCCGTCGACGTCGACTGCATCTACGAGCTCCCGCTGGTCCTCCACGCAGAGGGCATCGACGAGAAGATCACGGAGCTGCTCAACATCTGGGCGAGGCAGCCGGACCTGTCGCCCTGGCAACGCATCGTCGAGCGGTTCAAGAAGCCGTCCCGCGGCATCGTGAAGATCGGCGTCGTCGGCAAGTACGTGCACCTGCGCGACTCGTACAAGTCGCTCCATGAGGCGCTCGTCCACGGCGGCCTCCACAACGACGTGCGCGTCGAGCTCGAGTACATCGACTCCGAACAGATCGAGGCGCGAGGTGCGCCCGAGCTGCTGTCGAACCTCGACGCGATCCTGGTGCCCGGCGGCTTCGGCGATCGCGGGACCGAGGGGAAGATCGAGGCCATCCGCTACGCGCGCGAGGAGAAGATCCCGTTCTTCGGGATCTGCCTGGGCATGCAGCTCGCAGTCGTCGAATTCGCGCGGCACGTCTGCGGCATGGCGGGGGCGAACTCCGTGGAGTTCGACCGCAACGCCGCCTACCCGGTGATCGATCTGATGCCCGATCAGAAGGGTGTCGTCGAGAAGGGTGGAACGATGCGCCTCGGCGCTTACCCGTGCGTGCTGGAGAAGGGGTCGATCGCCGCCGAGGCGTACGGGCAGACGAGCATCAGCGAGCGTCACCGGCACCGGTACGAGGTGGCCAACAAGTACCGTGAGGCGATGGCGCAGAAGGGGCTCGTGCTGTCCGGGACGTCGCCGGATCTGCGGCTCGTCGAGATGATCGAGCTGCGCGAGCATCCGTACTTCGTGGGCTGTCAGTTCCACCCCGAGTTCAAGAGCCGGCCCCATAACGCGCACCCGCTCTTCGCGCGCTTCGTGCGCGCCGGTCTGGAGCGCCAGCGCGAGCGCAACAAGGCCGAGAAGCCGAAGCCCGGCGACTCCGCCGCCGCTCACAGCCAGCAAGCCGCCTCGTCGGTCAACTAGCGTCCCGCGCCAGGATCCTGAGGGATTCCTGGCGGCCGCCAGAGACCTGAGGGATTCCTCGCCGCCGCCTTGACGGCGAGATGTGCGTGGGGTCGTCGCCGGTCGTGGAGCTTGCCTGCTGCAAGCGCCTACGGACGAGAGCTGCCCTGCAGCTTCCGTCCGTGGATCATCGCGGCTGAACGCTGCGGGGGGTCAGACGTCGCCGAGGCTCGGCCGGCCCAGCGGCGGGGCGTCGAGGGGCTCGGTGGGCGCGGCTTGAGGGGCGAGGAGCGGCGAACGCTCGCCGACCTCCTTCAGGAGATTCCGCTGGAGGACGTGCGCCGGTGCGGTCCGGAGGTCCCAGATGAGGCCGAGCTTTTCCATCCCGCGCAGGATGTAGAAGCTGACGTCGATCTCCCACCAGAAGAAGCCCTGGTTCGCGCTGCTCATGTAGTGGTGGTGGTTGTTGTGCCAGCCCTCGCCGAGGGTGATCAGCGCCAGCCAGAAATTGTTGCGGCTCGTGTCGGTCGTCGCGTAACGCCGCGAGCCAAACACGTGCGCGAGGGAGTTGATCGTGAACGTGCCGTGCATGAGCGCGCACGTCGACACGACGTAGCCCCAGAGGAACGCGTCGTAGCCGCCCACCGCGAAGAGCAGCGCGATCATGCCGAGCGGCCCGACGACGTGGTACCGGTCCAGCCACCGGAGCTCGGGGAACCCGGCGAAGTCAGGGATGCGCTTCAGATCGAGCTCCTCGTGCTCGCGGCTGAGCCACCAGCCCATGTGCGAGTACCAGAACCCCTTGCGCAGCGGGCTGTGAACGTCGCGCTCCGTGTCCGAGTACCTGTGATGGATGCGGTGTGTACCCCCCCACCACAGCGGGCCCTTCTGCGTCGCCGTCGTCCCGAGCAACGCGAGCAAAAACTGAAGGCCCCGGCTCGTCTTGTAGCTCCGGTGCGAGAAGTACCGGTGGTAGACCGCCGTGATCGCGAACATCCGGATGAAGTACGTGGCCGCAGCGAGCGCCGCGAGCTTCCAGGTGGCTCCCCGCACGAAAGCGACCACCGTGCCCACGTGGATGGCGGTGATCCCCAGCACGTTGAAGAGCTGACCCAAGCCCGGGCCAGGCTTCGGTACGACGATTCGTGTAGGGCTCGATGGACGGGCTTGCGTCATGGTTTCCAAGGTGGATGGAGCATCGAGCATGCCCGTCACTGGGGTTCACGACGACCGTCATGATTCGGTCATCCAGCGCAGCGACGTCCCAGGTGCGCGTGACGCACGAGCGCGCGACGTCAGGAGCGCAGGGACAGGACGTCGATGGAAGGCCCGGCGGAGATCCGGATCTCGCTCGCCCGGAGGGGATCTCCGTCGAGGATATAGGGGCCCTCGCCGGGCGAGGCCGCGCTGGCCTCGGCGCCAAATCGGACGGTGAAAGTGCGGACGAGGTCGTCGAAGTGGTCCTCGCCGCCGATCCGGCGGCCCGCGAGGACGAGCGGGGCACGCGGCCCCAGGGATCGAGGCGGCAGGGCGCTCGCGACGAGGTGCGGGCGGTCGAGGTCCTCACCGGCGCGGTAGGTGACCCGCATGTGGAGACCGAGGTCGCGCACCGCGGACGAGCAGATCAGCGACCAGGCGCGAGGAGCGAGCTGCCGCCCCTCCACCTCGATCGTGCACGGTAGCGGGTCGAGGACGCGACGCGCGCAGGCGCCGCCGTAAAAGGACTCGACGAACACCCGCGCCACGATGCGCGCCGCGGCGCCGTATCCGTCGCCTCCGCGCTCGTAGTACACATCGAAGAAGCTGGCCACTAGGCCGGTGCCGAAGATGAAGCCGATGCGCTCCTCGACGCCTGTGCGCGTCGTCGCGCGAGCGCGCAAGGTGGGCCGACGGACCGTTCCACGGCCGGCGGCGCCGCCGTGGAGATCGCGGTGCTCGCGGACGATCCGCGCGAGGAGCACCGCGGGATCGCCGAGCATGCCCCAGTTGCGCGCGACCGTCGCGACGGTTCCGCCTGGCAACAGGGCAAGCGGGGGCAACGAGCTCTCGCCGAACGCGCGGGCGAGGGCCGTGACGCCCGCCATGAAGCTGCCGTCCCCGCCGGAGAGCGCGACGAGGCTTGTGCCTCGCTGCGCGATCCGGTTACAGACCTCCGCGAGCTCCGCGACGCTCGCGGTGGGGTGGAGCTCCGCCGCGCCGGCGCAGGCGGCCGCCATGCGATCGATGAGCGAGGGCCTCGCCCGGTACCGGCGCGCTGTGGTGTTGACGATGACGTCGATACGCATGGTGCCGGGACGCGAGCGCGCCGTATAAACCGGATTCCCCGGGTGGTCGAGCCGAAGGGGCTTCGAACGCGAACATCGGCGCGCTAAGAGGCGCCCCATGTACCGCGTGCTCTCCGGGTCGATCCTCGCCGGCCTCTTCTCGCTCGCCGCGGTCGCGGGCTGCGCGAGCTCGGCGTCGGTGCGCGCAGCCGAGGCGGGCAGGTTCGACGAGCTGCGCCGCGCCATGATCGACGAGCTGCGCCGCGGCGCGCTGGACAGCGACGACGCGCGCGCGATCGCCCGCGCCCTCGCCGAGGGGGAGATCGCCCGCGCGACGCCGCCGTCCGGGGTCGATCGGGTGCGCGAGCTCCGGACATGCGCGCGGCCCCTGGAGGATGCGCTCGACGAGCGCGCCGCGGGCTCGGATGCCGTCGCGACGGCCGCAGCGATGATCCTCCTCGAGGCAGGGCTCACGGATCCGGAGAGCGCGAAGCGGTACGCACGCGAGGCGGGGCCGGGGAGAGACCCTGCGAAGAGCGCAGCGCTCCGCGCGCTGGAGACGCGGGCGCTCGTCGCGGCCGAGGACGGCGCGCTGCGCCGCGCTCGGATGCTGGATGCTGATCAGGAAGTGCGCCTGGCAGCGCTCCGCGCTGCCATCTCGGCAGCAGACCCGAACGACCGGAGCGCGCTGCTCGAGGCGGCGCGGCTCGACCCGTACCCGCTCGCGCGGACGATCGCGGTCCGCGCCGCCGGCGCGCTCGGCGGGCGAGAGATCGTGCTGGCCTTGCGAGATCTCTGGGCCCTCTCCGATGAGCCGGGGCGCGAAGCGATCGCCGAGGCGTGGGCCGCCCCGCGCGCGATCGACGCCGGGGGCCGTGCGCAGCTCCTCTGGGCGATCTCCACTCAGCGCGGCGCGCCCGCGATCGCCGCCGCGCGGGCCCTGGTGCGCGCGGGAGGCGAGGGGGCCGGGGAAGCGGTCTCCGTGCTCCTCAGCGCCATCCGCACGGGCCAGAGCAGGGATCGCATCTACGCCATCCGCTCCGCGCCGCTCGAGGACCCAGCGGTGCGGACCGCGCTCATCGAGGCGCAGGGTGATCCCGATGAGGCCGTTGTCTTCGCCGTTCATGCCCGCCACATCGATGCCTCTCCGGGGATCGTCGCGGCGCGCGAGCGCGCCGCCGCTGTCGCATGGCTGATGAGGCTCGCGTCAGGGACCTCGACGCGCGCGGTGCTCGCGCGGGGAGCCCTCGCCCGCGCCGGCGTCCGTGCGGCGGCGCCGCTCCTCGAGCGCGATCTCCGGTCCCGCGAGATCCCGGTGCGCGAGGCGGCCGGGACCGGCCTGGTCGAGCTCGGCGAGCTCCCTCGCGCCGCCTTGCTCCTCGCCGACGCCGATCCCCGGGTCAGGACCTCGGTGGCCTGCGCCATCCTCGGCGCCTCGTGATCGCAGCCGATGACTCGGTCGAATCGAGGCGCGCCCGATCGATCAGAATCGTGAGACGAGCTCGAGCCGCGCGCCTTCGAACTGCGGGAAGGAGCGGCACACGCCGGAGACGCACCGCAAGCCCCCGCGCCGCTGGCCGACGAAGAGATTCACCGTGTCGACGACCTGGTCGAGCGTCGTCCTCCTCGACCCGGACTTCCACTGCAACCCCCCGTTGAAGAAGTGGCAAAACTCGCGTTCCTTGCCGGGCCCACACCCGGGCACGGACGTGTACTCGTGGCCGAAAATTGCAGCGAGATGGGGCGACCACTGGAGCGCGAGGTAGTTGTCCCCTTCGAGCCAGGATGATTCGAAGTTTTCCGGCCTGTAACGGCGACGGCTGTTGCCCTGGACCTGGAGCGAGAACGCGCCCGTGAGGTGCTTCACGACGTCGTAGCGGACGTAGCCTTCGCTGTAGAAGACGTTGCCGGAATCGGCCTCATCGGATTGCCGAACTCCAGCCCATGCGCGTACGTGCGAGCGGCGACCGTCGAAGTCGATCTCGGTGCCCGCCGCGGCGTCCCATGTGTCGGTCCGGTACGCTTCCTCCGTGTTGCATTCGTGGTTCGCCTGGCGCTCAGAGAAGCTCACATAGTGACCGAGCCAGGCGTAGATGGCCGCGCCCCGGTTGAAGCGGTAGTCGGCCCGCCCGCGCCCCCCTGTCACACAGACGTTGGGGGCCCCGATCGGCTCGACATAGACGGGCTCTGCCGTCGGAGGCTGGTTGTACGCCACCCCTTCGAACTCCGGCGCGCTGAACCCGGGGTTCGACAGCACCGAGACGTCGATGTTGGCCGACAGGGGGAAGAATCGCCGGTAGTGCTTGCCTTCGAGGGAGACCGCGAGCGGCCCGCTGCGCCCGTTCGCTGCCACGTAGACCGCATAGCCGGACAGGTCCTTTGTCGGCGCATTGTCCCGGTCGAGGTGGCCGTCGCGAAGCTGCTGGCCGGCGACCTCGACGTAGAGGTCACCGCGCTGGGCGATGGACGGTATGCTCACCGAGCCGCTGAACGTCCGGATCGTGTTGTGCTGCCGCGCAGGCGGCGCGCTGACGACGTTGAACTCGGGGAATTGACCGCCGCACAGCCGCGGCGCGGCCTGCGGATCCGCGCCGCCCTCGCTCAAGCACCGGTTGTACTCCTCGGTGTAAGACTTGCGCAGCAGCAGCGCGCCGTTCGCCGCGAGCTCGACGCCCTTCACGCCTGCCTCCAAGCGCCCGCCGAGCACGGTGTCCTCCAGGTAGTTCGGCCGTGCCGCCTCCACCACCGCGCGGGTGCGGGGGTTACCCTGCGCATCCAGCGTCGTCTCGTTCGTGACCAGGTCGTCGGCGGCAGGGAAGCCGAAGAAGAGCGGCGACCCATCTCCGTGGAGCCGCCGGCCGCTCGCGTCGTCCACGCGCAGCGGGTTCATCTGCCCGGCAATGGCGGTGGCCTCGAGCCTGAGCGCCCCGAAGTCCTTGTCGAGCACGAGCCTGCCGCCCCTCAGCGTCGTGTCGATGGCCAGCTCGTCCATCTTGCGCACGCTGAAGACGAGGCCGCGTCCGAGCTGGGCGTAGAAGTCGCCCACCGTGGCCTCGACGCCGGGATAGGTGTAGGTCAGCCACAGCTTCGCCGGATAGACAGTCGTTCGATACCGCGTGTGGAGCTCCCGCCTGGCGTCTTCCAGCGAGAACGAGACCTCATCGTCCAGGACCTTTTGCTGCAGGTCGATGCTCGTCGCCGACGGCCTGGCCACGTAAAAAGACGCGTTGAGCCGCGTGCCGAGCTGCAGGCGCCACCAGTTGATCTGAGCGTCCAGCCGGTCGAGGATCTCTCCGTAGTTGTCGTCGAGGTATCGGGAAGGATAACGGGAGTCGTCGTTGCGGTTGTCGAAGTGGTAGGTGGCGGCCGCGGTGTTCACGACGTCGAGCGAGACCGGCTCACCCCCGACATTCGGGAGCTCGATCGCCCCCGCCGGGCAGGCCGCGAGGACGAGCGCCGCTATCAGGCAAGGACGGACGACGTGGAGCTGGCTGCGCACCGTCAGGTTCCTACCACGGAGCTCTGGGCCGTGGAGCAGCGATCAAGCAGCCCATCGAGGCGCGAGCGCGCGCCGGGCGGTCGCCCCGGCGCGACGGCCCGGCGTCACTGGACGAGCGCCTTCTCGACCTGCTCGGTCAGGACGGCTTCGTCGCCGGGCTGGTACCCGCCGCGCTTGTGGAGGATCGTGCCGTCTCGGCCGATGAGCACGGCGAACGGGAGCTCGCGCTTCGGGTTGTACTTGGCGGCCACGGTCGTCTCCTCGTCGAGCAGCACCGGGAAGATCATCTCCTGGTCGTGGACCGTGCTGCTCACCTGCGCGCGGGACTCCGGCCCATCGAGCGACACGGCGAGCACGACGAACCCCTTTCCCCTGTGCTTCTTGTAGAGCTCGACGAGGTGGGGCATCTCCGCCAGGCACGGATCGCAGGTGGTCGACCAGAAATCGATCAAGACGACGCTCTTGCCGGCATAGTCCGAGAGCCTGATCGTCTTGCCGTCGAGGGCGGGGAGAGCGAAGTCTGGCGCCGGGCTCGACGATGAGCCGCCGGAGGCTGCTCCGCACGAGGTGGCCGCGAGGCCGAGGACAGTGAACGCGAGCGAGAGCGCGCAGCGGGTGGTTCGGTTCATCGGGCTTTCCTGGCGAATGGGCCGGCCTGAGCGGCCGACGGATACGAGGCTCAACGTCGCGGGCGCCTGTCGCGGCGCCCTGGCAGGGGGGGCCACTCGGCGTGTCGTCCGGCGACTCGACGACGCGCGCACGGCGATTCGTTCAGATCTCGCCGTTCATGATCTTCTCGAAGGTTCGCCAGAAATTGCTGTCCTCAGCGGGCACGCCGGCGACGACCTCGATGACGGTCATGTCCTGGGTCCTGACGAGCATGTTCGCCGGGAACGCGTCTGACTGGAAGAGCGCCCCGAGCTTGTACGAAGGGTCGATCGCCGATGGGTACTTCACCTCATACTGGGTCGTCCAGCGGCGCAGGTCGAGCGCCACCGCCGGCTCGCCAGGATTCCTCCCGTCCGCGAGCTGCATCAGGAACTCGCCGCCCAGCGGCTGATACTTCTCGTAGAGCCTGGGCAGGACTGACTCCGCCTCGATCCTGCAGGGGCCGCACCACACGGACGAGACGTCGATCAGCAGCACCTTCGGCTTCGGCTCGCCAGCGCCGTACTGCGAGCCCTCGGGAAATACCTCCGTCCCGGTCGGGTTGTAGAAGTCGGCGAGCTGAATCGGCTGCATCGTGTCGTTGTCCGCGTCGGCGTTGGCGTACCCGACGAACTGATAGTTCGCGATTACCCGGCCAGGGTTGACCCCGTAGGGACCCGCCGGGTAGCGAGCAGCGTTGGCCGCAGGCTGTCCCGTCCCCTCAGGAAAATCAGGAGCCGGTATGGGATCCTCTTCTCCCGCGCAGCCGACGAGCCCCAGGGTCGCCACGACGCCAAGGGCCATCCCACCGAGAACTGCGTCCATTCGCATGATGCCACCGCCTGAAGTATGGTGTAGGAGTGCTCATTCTTCTGGGCGGCACGGGGGGCGTCAAGGGCAACCTTGTCGCGCCCGTTTCGCTCGGGGGGTGCTTTCCGCAATCTCCGGCCAGGCCCGCCGTGCCTGCCCCATCCGCGGGCGTTTCCCGCGTTGAGGTCCTATGCAGCAGGTTGTCGCCTCTCAGGGCGCCCATCGGCCCCGCTTCCGTCGTATCCACGCGTTTCTGATGCTGGGCTGCCTGGCGATGGGGGCTGCCAGCGCGGGCGGCGCCTGCTCCTCGTCGAGCACTCCGCGGGATGAATGTTTCGGCGGGGTCGTCGTGAACGGCATCTGCGAGGGCAAGTGCGAGCCCGAGCTCTGCCTGGAGGGCAACACCTGCGTGGGCAACCGCTGCGTGCTCAAGTGCAGCAGCCACCTCGAATGCGTCCCTGGTCTCCAGGACTGTATGCCGGCCGAGGAAGATGACACGAACGCCGAGATTTCCGTTTGTCGGTCGAACGGGACGCTCGTGGGCTTCGGAGCGCCCTGTCCGTTCGGTCCCGAGTGCGGCCAGTTCGGGCGTTGCCCCGACGACTCGCCGTGCAACCCGATGCAGTGCAACGGCAACCCCGGCGAGTGCCAGCGCGACACGGCGGCGTGCGGCGACGACCCCGCCTGCAACGCCGGGAAGTGCGCCGACGGCAGCGACTGCTTCATTCCGACGTGCGCTCCCGCCGAGTGCACCTCCCTCGGCCTGGAGTGCCTCGGCAAGGGGGAGGGAGACGCGGAGGCCTACTGCACGCAGCCGCATTGCGCGAGCGACGCGGACTGCCCCGGCGGCTACGAGTGCGCGGTGACCCGCGATCCTCACGCGATCTGCGGCACGGAGAAGGGGGATAACAGCTTCTGCGGCGAGACGACCGAGGAGTGCGTCGACCCCGCCACGTTCGGCGACGGCAACTCCTATGTCGAGGGGTCGTTGTGCCTGCTGCGCACCAACTGCGTCAAGCGCGCCCAGTGCGCGCCGTGCAGCTCCGATCTCGACTGCTCGCTCGTCCCAGGGCAGCGCTGCGTCACGATCGGCGGCGAGAGCCGGTGCGCCCGGGCGTGCAGCGAGGACTCCGACTGCGACCTCGACTACCAGTGCGAGGGCGAGGTGTGCACGCCGCGGTTCGGCGCCTGCGTCGGGGAGGGCAACTTCTGCGAGCCGTGCCGCAACGACACCGACTGCGGTGACGCAGGCTCCACCATGGAGTGCGCCACGACGTTGCGCGGCCAGCGCGCGTGCCTCGATGCGGCGTTGCCGGTCCGGTGCACCATGGACGACCCGACCACGCTGCTGAACGAGAGCAACGCAGAGGACGTCTGCCCGAAGTCGCCCGGCGGGCTCGCCGGGGAGTGCGTGTGCGTCGAGACGAACTCGAACAGGGAATGTGTGGACTCGCGCTGCTACCTGCCGTCGCGCCGGGTCGACCCCAGGGATCAGTCCTCCAAGGTCGCCACCTGCTGGTGAGGAGACCGGCCGGAGGCAGGGCAGGGCGCTGGGGACGCGCAGGGACGACCGATGTCGCCCTGCGCCCGGCCCAAGCGAGCGGCCGCGAGCCCGCTGCGCTCGCCGGTTGACGGGAATCCGGAGCAGTCCTAACTCCTTCGACCCATGGCCATCACGAAGGACGCCGCGCTCGGTGCGCTGGCAAAGGTCGTCGCTCCGGACCTCCAGCGCCCGCTCACGGAGCTCGATCGCGTCCGGGATCTCTCGGTCGAGAACGGCGCGGTGTCGCTCACCGTCGAGCTGACCAGCTACTTCAAGCAGCGGCTCGCGGCGGACATCGAGGCCGCCCTCAAGGGCGCCGGCGCGAAGGACGTCCGGATCGCCTGGGAGGTCAGCATCCCGACGCGCACCATCCTTCCGGACGATCCGTCGCCGCGCGTGAAGAACATCGTCCTCGTGATGAGCGGCAAGGGCGGGGTCGGCAAGAGCACGGTCGCCGCCAACCTGACCCTGGCGCTCAGCCGCGAGGGGGCGAAGGTCGGCCTGCTCGACGCGGACATGTACGGGCCGAGCGTGCCGACCATGCTCGGCGTGATGGGTCGCCCGACGTCCGCCGACGGACAGAAGTTCCTGCCGCTCGAGCGCTTCGGCGTGAAGCTCATGTCCATCGGCTTCCTGCTGGAAGATCCGAGGTCGGCGGTCGTCTGGCGCGGGCCGATGCTCCAGAACGCCCTCATCCAGTTCATGCGCGACGTGGAATGGGGTGAGCTAGATTACCTCGTGCTGGATCTGCCGCCCGGGACCGGGGACATCGCGCTGACGATCTCCCAGAAGATGAGGACCACGGGGGCGATCGTCGTGACGACGCCGCAGGAGGTAGCCCTCCAGGACGTGTACAAATCGGTCTCGATGGCCCAGAAAGTCGGGATCGCCCTGCTCGGCGTGGTCGAGAACGAGAGCTACTTCGTCTGCGACGGGTGCAGCAAGCGGCACGAGCTCTTCGGTGCCGGCGGCGGGCAGAAGATCGCCGAGTTTGCCGAGGCGCCGCTGCTCGGCCAGATCCCCATGGACGCCGCCATCCGGGAGTGGGGCGACGCCGGCACCCCGGTCGTTCAGGCTGCCCCGGGCAGCCCGATCGCGCGCGCTTTCGTGGATGTGGCGGAGCGGCTGGCCGCCCAGGTCAGCGCCCACGACCTCGCGAGCGGGGGCGGCCTGCGCATCGACCGGAGCGGCGGAACGAACAAGCACCTGCCCATCATGCGGTAGGCTCTCGCGTAAACGTCCCGGGTACGTTATGGTTCCGGCCCCTTCCCCCCCAATCAAACCGAGGGGGCCGCTGGAGAGAACGCGAGCACGTTTCGCCCCCATCGGCATGCGTTGTCGCGCGAGGCGCGGATGAATACCCACGAAAATACCACCACGCCGGCGGACGCGCCGGCAGCTCCGGTCGACCAGGGCGGCCCGCTCGAGTCGTCGAACGCTGCGCCCGAGCAGGCAGCCCAAGCTCACGAGGCGGGGTCCACCTCCCCGCCGGAAGCGAGCGGCGAATCCGGCGGAGAAACATCGCCGCAGGCGAGCCCGACCCAGGACGAGGCAACCCCCGCCGCAGCGGCAGCCGCCGCCCAGGCGAGCTCTGCCGACGATGACGACGACTGGGAAGAGCAGCCGGGCGACAACATCGGCAACCGCGTTCCGGGTCTGCCGCGGGATGACATCGGCAACCGCAAGCCGGGTGCTCCGGGCAGGCGGAGCGCTCCGGCGGCCGGGAAGCCCGCGCAAGCCGGGAAGCCCGCGCAGGCAGCGAAGCCGGCGCTGGCCGTCGAGGCTGGCGCGGCCGCGCCGACGGAGGGGGGCGCTGGAAAAAAGCGCCGCCGTCGCCGCCGTCGCAAGGGCGCGGAGGAAGCGGGCCAGCCCGGGGCCGAGGCCGCCGAGGCGGTCGGAGCCGCGGCCGAGGCAGGAGACGCGGAGGCGTCCGACGCTGCAGAGGACGAGGGCGAGGAGGAGCAGGCGGCCGACGAGGCAGGGGGGCAGCCCCAGCCCGGAGGCGAGAAACGCAAGCGGCGCAAGGGTCAAGGCGCGCCGCCGCCGCGCGAGCGCCCGGCCTTCAGCATCGGCGAGGAAGTGTTCGGCAAGGTCAGCAGGATCACTGACCACGCCATCTGGATCGACATCGCTGGCAAGGCCACGGGGCTGTTCGACCGGCGCGAGATCCTCGATGAGGAGCCGCCTGTCGACGGCGACCAGTTCATCGCGACGGTGGCGAGCACCGGGGTGCGCGGGGGCATGCTCCTCCTGTCGAGGGCGCCGGTGCAGCTCGATCAGGCGCGCGCGCGCGCCGAGGCGGCGCTCCAGAGCGGCGAGGCGATCGAAGGGTTCGTGACCGGAGCGGTCAAGGGCGGGCTCGAGGTCGACCTCGGCGGTCTCCGCGCGTTCGCGCCGGCGTCGCACGTCGACCTGCGCCACGGGGCCGACCTCAACTACCTCGTGGGCCAGCGGCTCGACTTCATCGTGACGCAGTTCGCGAAGAAGGGGCGCGACATCGTCGTGTCCCGCCGCAAGATGCTCGAGGAGGAGAACCGGAAGGCGCGCACCGAGGCGCTCACGTCGATCGAGCCCGGCTCGCTGCACAAGGGCGTCGTGCGCAAGGTCGTCGCGTGGGGCGTGTTCGTCGCGCTCCCCGACGCCGGCGGCGTCGAGGGGCTGGTCCACATGAGCGAGGCGAGCCACGACCGCGGCGCCAAGCTGGCCGACCTGTTCAAGCCGGGCGCCGAGATCGACGTGAAGGTCCTGCGCGTCGACGACAAGGGCAAGCTCTGGCTGAGCCGCAAGGCCGCCACGGTCGACCCGTGGGACGCGGTGAAGGACAAGTACGCGGTCGGGACGCGCCACAAGGGCAAGGTCGCTCGCCTGCAGCCGTTCGGCGCCTTCGTCGAGCTCGAGCCGGGCATCGATGGGCTCATCCACACGGCCGATCTGTCGATGAAGCCGATCCAGCACCCGGACGAGGTCGTGAAGGTCGGCGACGACATCGACGTGGTGGTCGCGAGCTGCGACGCCGCGGCCCGGCGGATCGGGCTCCACCCCGCCCCGCCCGAGGGCGAGGAGGCCGAGCCGCGCCAGCGCGTGCAGCAGGGCAGGCCGGTGAAGGTCGCCGTCACGCAGGTGACGGAAGGGGGGCTCGTCGTCCGGGTGCTCGGCGCCACGGGCCGGGCGGCCCGCGGCTTCATCCCGGCCGGCCACACGGGCACGCAGCGCGGCACCGACCTCCGCAAGGAGTTCCCCATCGGAACCCAGCTCGACGCGAAGGTCATCGAGGTGGATCCGCGCCGGGGAGAGGCGAAGCTGTCGATCCGCGCCCTCAAGGAGGACGCCGAGAAGCAGGCGTACCAGCAGTACCGCGCCGGCGTCGCGCGCGAAGCCAAGTTCGGCACGTTCGCCGACCTGATGAAGAAGAGCTGAGCCTGGAGGCGCGCGCCGCCCGCGCGGCCGCGCCTCCGCCTTCCCCGGGTCGCCGCGGCGGTCCGGGGGAGCGCGCGCTACTCGCGCCCGAGCGCGTTCACCGGATCCATGCGCGCGGCCCGACGCGCCGGGAAGAACCCGAAGACGATCCCGATCGCCGTGCTCACCCCGAGCGCGACGCCGAGCGCCACGGGCTCGAGCTTCATCGGCCAGCCGAGGGCGCTCGAGAACCCGAGGATGACGCCGTACCCGAGCGCGCTGCCGACCAGGCCGCCGAGCGTGGCGAGCACGAGCGCCTCGAGCAGAAACTGCAGCAGGATGTCGATCTCCCGGGCGCCGATGGCCATCCGGATGCCGATCTCCCGGGTGCGCTCCGTGACCGACACCAGCATGATGTTCATCACGCCGATGCCGCCGACGACGAGCGACACCGCCGCGATGCTGACGAGCAATGCGGAGAGCGCCGCGAAGATCGCGTCCTGCATGGCCTGGAACTCCGCCTGGCTCCGGACGGCGAAGTCGTCCTCGTCGCCCTCGCCGATGCGGTGCCGCTGCCGGAGGATCGCCTCGGCCTGCTGCCTGGCGCGCTCGGACGTCTCGGCCGACGTCGAGCTCAGCAGGATCGCGTGCACCTCGCCCGGCCGCGTGGCGACGACGTGCGACCGCATCGTGGTGATGGGCATCAGCACGATGTCGTCCTGGCTCTGCCCGAAGGGCGACGCCCCCTTCTCCTCGAGCACGCCGAGCACGCGGTAGGCCTGTCGGCCGACCCGCACCATGCGGCCGATCGGGTCGAGCGATCCGAACAGATCCCGCGCGGTCTGCGCGCCGATCACGACGACCTTCTCGGAGAGGTTCTCCGAGGCGGGGCTCCACGCCTCTCCCTGGGCCACCTTCCAGCTCCGGATTTCGAAGTAGCTGAGGCGCGTGCCGACGAGCGTCGGGCTCGAGTTCTGGCCCTCGTAGATGACCTGGGCGCTCGACCTGAGGAAAGGCGCCGCGAGCCGGATGCTCGTCGACTCGCGCAGGAGCGCCTGGCTGTCGAGCTCCGAGAGCTTCGCGCCCGTGGTGCTGCGGACGCCCGAGGCGCGGGCGGAGCGCGCGAAGACGATGAGCGAGTTGGAGCCGAGGTTCGAGATCTGCGCGTTGACGTTGGCGCGCGCGCCGCTCGCCAGCGCCGTGACGGTGACCACGGCCGCGACGCCGATGGTGATCCCGAGGATCGTGAGCCCCGCGCGGAGCTTGTTCCGGCGGACGGCGCGCAGCGCGATCACGACCGCCGACAAGACGCGGGTGAGCGCCGCGATCATTCGTGCCTCAGGGCGGTGATGGGATCCTGACGCGCGGCGCGGCGCGCCGGGAAGAACCCGAAGACGACCCCGATCGTGGCGCTCGTCCCCACCGCGACGGCGACCGCGCTGAGCGGCAACGTCATGCTCCAGCCGAGCGCCGCGGCGAAGATCTGGATGAGGCCGAGCCCCGCGCCGAGCCCCATCAGGCCGCCGATGAGCGACAGGGTGATCGCCTCGACAAGGAACTGGACCAGGATGTCGCCCTCCGAGGCGCCGATCGCCATGCGGATGCCGATCTCGCGCGTCCGCTCGGTGACGCTGACCAGCATGATGTTCATGACGCCGATGCCGCCGACGAGGAGCGAGACAGCGGCGATCGAGGACAGGAGCATCGTCAAGGTGTCGATGATCCGCTCCTGGGAGGCCCGGAACTCCGCCTGCGTGCGGATCACGAAATCCGGCTCATCGTCGGGCGCGATCTGGCGGCGCTGCCGGAGGATCCGGTCGATCTGCTCCACCGCGCGGTCGACGGTCCGCTCGCTGGTCGCGGCCGCGATGAGCATCTGCACCCTGCCCGGCGCGCTCGGCACGACGCGCGACCGGAAGCTGCCGATCGGCATGAGCAGCCGGTCGTCCTGGTCCTCGCCGAACGGCGATTGCCCCTTCTTCGCGAGCACCCCGATCACCCGGAACGGGTGCTTGCCGATCCGGATGTACTGCCCCACCGCCTCGCCCGAGCCGAACAGGTTCTCCCGGACGGTCTCGCCGATGACGCAGACCTTCGTCTTGAGCTGCTCGTCTGCCTCGGTCCAGCCGTCGCCCTTGTCGACGCTGTACGACAGGATCTCGAGGTAGCTCCGCGTCACGCCCATGATCTGCGTCGCGACGTTGGCCTCTCCGGCCACGATCTGCATCGAGGTCGAGCTGAACGGGCTCAGCGCGGCCACGCTGATCGACTCCTTCAGGATCGCGGCCCCGTCGGCCTCCGACATCCGCACGCTGTCGCGGCGCTTCAGCCCCGACGCCTGCGTCGACTGCGGGAAGATGTAGATCGAGCTCGCGCCCAGGCCCGAGATCTCGCCCAGGATGCGGTTGCGCACGCCCGTCCCGAGCGCCACGACGACCACCACGGCCGCGACCCCGATGAGGATGCCGAGCACCGTCAGGGCGGCGCGGAGCTTCGAGCGGACGATGGCGCGCAGCGCGATCCGGATGGCGGCGAAGTACCCCCTCACGGCGCCTGCTCGTGGGCCTCCGCCTCGGGCCGCGGCAGCGCGGCCAGCGCCTCGGCCGCGTCGACGGGACGGTCGTTCCTGAGATCGCTGCGGACCTCGCCGTCGCGCATCGTGATCACGCGGCTCGCGCAGGCGGCGATGTCCGGCTCGTGCGTGACGAGGACGATGGTGATCCCGTCCAGGTTGAGCCGCTGCAGAAGCCCGAGCACCTCGAAGCTCGTGCGGGTGTCGAGGTTGCCCGTGGGCTCATCGGCGAGGAGCAGCGGCGGCGAGGTGACGAGCGCCCTCGCGATGGCGACGCGCTGCTGCTGGCCGCCCGAGAGCTGGTTCGGCGTGTGGTGCAGGCGCTCGGCCAGCCCCACCGCGCCGAGCGCGTCGAGCGCCCGCTTGCGCCGCTCCGCGGCGCCGATGCCCCGGTAGACGAGCGGCAGCTCCACGTTCTCGAGCGCCGTGGTCCGCGGCAGCAGGTTGAACCCCTGAAAGACGAACCCGATCAGGCGGTTCCTTACGATGGCGCGCGCGTCGTTGCTGCGCCGGGTGACGTCGAGCCCGTCGAGCCGGTACGTGCCCCGCGTCGGCCGGTCCAGGCACCCGATGATGTTCATCAAGGTGCTCTTGCCCGAGCCGCTCTGCCCGACGATCGCGACGAAATCACCGTGCTGGATCGTCAGATCCACGTGGCGAAGCGCCCTCACGACGACGGCCTCGGTCGTGTAGTCCTTGCCGACGCTCGAGAGCTCGATGAGCGGCTCGTCTCGGAGCACGGCGGCGACGCCCTGGCTCTGCGGCAGCATCGCGCCTCAGAACAGCCGGGGGCCGCGCCCCCTGCCGCCCGACGACGGACCATCGTTCTCGTCGGTGACGACCTTGACCGGCCCGAGATCGGTCGACAGCGTGGTGAAGATGCCGTCGGTGATCCCGACATCGACGACGCGCGGCTCGATCTTCTCCGCGCCCGGCGTCGCGTCGGTCAGCACGTAGACGCGGCCCTTCTTCGGCGGGAGCGGCTCGAGGGGCGGCCCCTTGATCTCCTTGCCGTCCTTGTCCCGCTCCGGCGCCGGCTTGAATCGGAGCGCCGCGTTCGGCAGCCGCCGCACCCCCCTGGCCTCGGCGGACCGGATGCTCACCGTCGCCGTCATCCCCGGCCGCAGCTTGATGTCGGGGTTGTCGACCTCGACGACCGCCGCGTACGTCACCACGCCGGACTGGTTCAGGGGGCTGTAGCGCACCTGGCTCACCGTCCCCCGGAACGTCTCGCCCGGGAACGCGTCGACGCTGACGTCGGCCTCCATGGCCTCGCGGAGCCGCCCGACGTCCGCCTCGTCGATGTCGGCGAGCACGCGCATCTTGCGGAGATCCTGGGCGATCACGAAGAGCGTGGGCGCCTGGAAGCTCGCCGCCACGGTCTGCCCGGGATCGATCGCGCGGCTGATGACGACGCCGTCGATGGGCGAGAAGATGCGCGTGTACTGGAGGTTCGTCGTGGAGGAGCGGAGCACCGCCCTGAGCTGGGCCACCTGCGCCTTCGAGGCCGCGAGATCGGCGAGCGCCACGTCGTAGGCGCCCTGCGCCGTGTCCAGGTCGGCCTGCGAGCCGACCCCCTCCGCGACCATCTTCTTCGCGCGGTCGAGCCGCTGCTTGGCCGTCCCGAGCGACGCCTCGGCGCGCACGACGCTCGCGTTCGCCGCCTCGAGCTGCGCCTGGTTCGAGTCGATCTGCGCCCCGAACAGCGTCGGATCGATCTCGGCGAGCACGTCGCCGGCCTTCACGATGCTGTTGAAGTCCACGTAAACCTTGGTGATTCGCCCGGAGACCTGCGCGCCGACCTGCACCTCGGTGAGCGGCTTCACCTGTCCCGTCGACTGCACCACCTCGACAACGTCGCCCGTGGTGACGTCGCCCGTGACGTAGCGCGGCGGCGGCGGCGGCCTCGTCTGGATGCGCCACACCACGATCGCCGCGACGATCGCGGCGATCGCCGCGAGGACGCCGAGCCGCCCGAGCCAGCGCTTCGTGCCCACCCGGGAGAGCTCCTGCTCCAGGCTCTCTCTCCCGCGTGGGAGGGGCGGCGCCCCCTCGCGGGGGCCCCGGGGCGGCGCGCCGCCGTGGGACCCGTGAGGCGCAGGGGCGGCCGAGGTCGGTCGCGCCGCGCCCGGCGGCGCATCGCTGGGGCGAGCGCGCTTCGCCTCCGGACCGACCTGCGCGGCCGAGTCCGACGCGTCGAGAGGGTCGCGACCGGTCGCCCGAGCCATGGAATCGGCCATCGGACGTCCTCATAGCATGCCGCCCGCGCCAGCGCGGCTCGCTTGAAACCGCGGAACCGCCGTGGCACACCAACGCCGCCTATGGAGTCGCTGCCCATCGCAACGGACACGGTCGTCACGCTGTCCTACGTCCTCTTCAACGAGAAAGGCGAGGCGGTCGACCAGGCGCCCGCCGCGGAGCCGCTCATCTACGTGCACGGATACGCTCAGATCGTGCCCGGTCTGGAGCGCGCCCTCGAGGGGCTGCGCGCCGGCGAGCAGCGCGAGATCACCGTCGCGCCGGAAGACGCCTTCGGCGAGCGCGAGGACTCCGGCATCTTCGAGGTCGACAAGGCCGACTTCCCGGACGCGGGCGAGGTCGAGGTCGGCGACGAGTTCGTCGCCCAGGGGCCGGACGGAGAGCCGGTCGCGCTCCGGGTCGTCGACATCCTCCCCGATGGCTTCCGGGTCGACACGAACCACCCCCTGGCGGGCCAGAAGGTGCGCTTTCAGGTCCAGGTCAGCGACGTGCGCGCCGCCAGCGAGGAGGAGATCGCGCAGGCTCAGGCCGAGCTCGAGGAGCGCATCGAGGAGTCCGAGAGCGGCGGGTGCTGCGATCACGATCACGATCATGACCACGGGCACAGCCACGATCACGAGCACGGGGAACCGCTCGTGACGCTCTCGAAGAAGTCGTCATAAGCCCGCCGCGAACTGGCGGGTCTGTCCGAGGAGATCACAACATGACCGTGGGTGAGAAGGGCAAGCTGACGGAGCTGGACCTCGATCGCCGGGTGCGCGAGCGCCTGCTGGCGAGCGGGACGCTCAGCGCCGCGACCATCGAGTCGCACCTCGCGAGCTTGCAGGACGTGGAGGAGCAATCCGAGATGATCGCCGTCGATCAGCCGGCGCTCGGCGCGTCAACGCATGGACCGCGGGTCGAGCCTGAGCTCGACGACGAAGGGACAGAGTGAGCGACGCGACGGATCAGGAGGACCTCCCTCCGCTCGGGGCTTCACCGGAGCTGCCGACGCTCGACTTCTCGACGTTCGTGCTGTCGATCATCGGCTCCGCCTACGTGCACCTGGGCGACGCGCCCAACCCTGAGGGCAGCGAGGAGCGAAACCTGGTCCTCGCACACCAGGACATCGACCTGCTCACCCTGCTCCAGGAGAAGACCAAGGGGAACCTCACGGGCGACGAGGAACGGCTGCTCGAAACGGCGCTCTACGATCTGCGGATGCGCTACCTCGAGGTCTCGAAGCGGTCGTGACCGCCGGCGCCAGGGCTCTCTCGTGGGTCCTGCTCGCCGGGCTGGTCGCCGCGTGCAGCAAGGCCTCCCCTGGCCACACCTCGAACGCCAGCAGCTCCTCGGTCCCTTCGGGCGCCGTGCCCGTGGTGGCCACCCCGCCGCCTCCCCCCGCCCCGCCACCTCCTTCCATCGTCCGCTCCGAGGGCATGCCGGGCTCCTTCGCGCCGCTCGCGCGCCGGGCCGACCCGGCGGTCGCGACGGTCAAGGCCCGCGTCGAGCGGCAGCAGCCGGGCGGCCGTCGCCGCACGGTCGCCGAGGGGCTCGGGACCGCCTTCGTCTACGACCCCGAGGGCTACCTGCTGACGAACAACCACGTGATCGAGGGCGCGACCGACATCCTCGTGAGCTTCGTCGACGGCCGCGACATCAAGGCGACCGTCGTCGGCCGCGACAAGCACACGGACGTCGCCGTGCTGAAGGTCGATGAGAAGGGGCTCCCGTCGCTTCCCCTGGGCGACTCGGATTTCATCGAGGTCGGCGACTGGGTCGTGGCGATCGGCAACCCCTTCGGCCTCTCCCACACGGTCTCGGCGGGCATCCTCTCCGCCAAGGGCCGCACCCGGGACGACGTGAAGGGGCTCGATCCGAGCGGCTATTTCAATTTCCTCCAGACGGACGCGAGCATCAACCCGGGCAACTCCGGCGGCCCGCTCCTGAACCTCAAGGGCGAGGTTGTCGGCATCAACGCGGCCGTGCGCGCCAACGCCAACAACATCGGCTTCGCGATCCCGATCAACATGGTGCGGCAGCTCCTGCCGATGCTGCTGCGCGACGGGAAGATCCGGCGGAGCCAGGTCGGGGTGATCGTCGACGTCCTCAACTCGATCGAGGCGGGGCGGCTCAAGCGTCCCGATCGCAAGGGGGCCTGGGTGAAGACGGTGGTGGCGGGGGGGCCCGCGGAGCGGGCCGGGATCGCGCCGGACGACGTGATCATCGGCTTCGAGGGCAACGCGATTTCCGACCCGAACGAGCTGCGGTGGATGGCGAGCATCGCGGGCGTGAACAAGACCGTTACGCTCCGCGTCGCCCGGCTCGAGCGGGTCTTCGATGTGCGCCTCACGCTCGGCGAGCTCCCCGAGATCAACGAAGAGCCCGATGAGCCGTGAGCCGGGCGGTCCCTGTCTCCTGTCCGGCGCGCTCGCCAGCCGCCGCAGGTCCCACGAGGCAACCTGCGTCGCGGTGTTCCTTGTCCCCCGGCCTCCTCAGGTAAGCTGACCCCGTGGCCTCTGCACCTGCCCCCCCGGACGAGCTTGAGCGGGTCGCGCCCCCCGGCGACCCCGGCGACAAGCCGGGAGAACCGGAAGGCGACGACCCGTCCGCGGACGGTGACCGTCGTGACGCAAAGCAGCTTCATGCGCGCCTGAATAGCGCTTCGGCCCGTGCGTCCAATCGCGAGGCACGACGGCGAGAGGCGGAGGAGGATCGTGAGCTCATCGAGCGGGCGCAGCAAGGTGACCAGGCGGCATTCCGCTCGCTCGTGGAACGGCACCAGCGCAGGGCCTTCGCGATCGCCATGGGGCTCGTGCGCGACGAGAACGACGCGCGCGAGCTGGTGCAGGACGCCTTTCTCCGGGTCTACAAGGGCCTCGGCTCCTTTCAGGGCGGCTCGTCGTTCTTCACCTGGCTCTACCGGATCGTCACGAACCTGGCGATCGACCTCATGCGGAAGCCGGGACGCCGCGACCTCGAGTTCCAGGAAAACCAGGCTGCCGAAGATCAGTCCGATTTCCCGCTCGTCGCTCGGATCGATGGCGCCGACCCCCTCAACGTCGTCCGGCGCCGGGAGATCGCCGGGCGCATTCAGGCCGCGCTCGACGCGCTGCCTCCTTACCATCGGGGGGTCATCCTGATGCGCGAGGTCGAGGGGATGTCCTACGAAGAGATGGCTCAGGCCATGGGGGTCTCGAAGGGGACGATCATGAGCCGCCTGTTCCATGCTCGTCAGAAGCTTCAGCGTGCCCTCGCTGACTGTTACGCGGAGGAAGAGGGCAAGGGCCCCGCAGCGGACCCGGAGGAGATCGCGTGAGTACCGCCAACAGCAGCAAGGCGAACCACGGGGAGGCGAGCGCCCCGCCGACGGATCTGGAGCTGATGCTCTACGTCGACGGTGAGCTCGATGAAGCGCGGCACCGGCAGGTGGAGGACCACGTGCTCCACGACCCGCGCTGCCGCGCGAAGGTCGCAGGGCTCGTCACGGCGTCCGACATGATCCGGGCCAGCGCGCTGGCCTCCGGCGCGGGGGACAGCATCGCCGACGCGGTGATGGCGAAGATCGGCGAGGGCGCGGTCGCGAAGATCGGCGAGGGCGCGGTCGCGAAGATCGACGGCGGCGCTGCCGCGCGGCCGCTCGCCGTGTCGCCGTCGGGCGAGCCACCTCGCAGCCCGGCGCGCCCCCGCGGAGCGCCGGCCAACGACAACGCGCGCGGGATCTTCGCGCTGACGGCGCTCGCGGTAGCCGCGGCCGCCGCGCTGATGGTCTGGGGCCGGATGGACGTCGAGGCGCCCACCGCGGCGCTGCCGGCGCGGACGGTCCCCGAGGCGCTCGCCCCTGCGCCCGCGGCGCCGCCGAGCGAGCCCGCCGCCGCGCCGAGCGCCGAGGGCGAGATCGCGCCCGGCGTCGAGATCGCCGCGGTCGACTTCGGGGCGCGCATGGGCACCATCTTCTACGTTCCGCGGGAGGCCGTGGCCTCAGGCCCGACGACCACGGTGGTTTGGCTCTCCGATGACGGTCCGGGAGGACAGTGATGAGATTTCTTGCGAGTGCGATCACCGCGATGATGGTCCTGGCGCTCGGCGCGAGCCCTTCCCCTGCCGTCGCGCAAGAGAAGGCGCCGGCCCCCGCGCCGCCGGCGCCGTCCGAGGCCGCGGTGACGTCCGAGGTCGTGGTCCTCCACGCGACGAACGACGGGACCGGCATCGATCCGAAGATCGGCAAGATGCCCGAGCTCGGGAAGCCGCCGTTCTCGGCGTACAACAGCTACAAGCTCCTCGATCGGCTGAAGATCAGCCTGCAGAAGGGCAAGCCGACGACCACCAAGCTGCCGAACGGCAGCGTCCTCATGGTGTCGCTGAAGGACGTCGTGGCCGCGAAGAAGCAGGACGAGCCGAAGCGCTTCGTCATCAGCGCGAGCATCCAGAAGCCCGGCGGCAACACGTTCCTGCCGCTGCTCGAGGTGAACGCCAAGGCCGGCGAGAATTTCTTCGTGGCGGGTCAGCAGCACCTGGGCGGCGTGCTCGTGCTCGGTGTCAAGGTCGCGCCCTGAGCGCAATCCGAGCCCGAGGAGCGCCCAGCGCTCAGCGGCGCCCCGAGGACGGCAGCGCGATCGGCAGGTCCAGGTAGAAGACCGTCCCGCGCGGCGCGCGCGCCGCCGCGCGGATGGCGCCGCCGTGCGAGGCGACGATGTTCCGCACGATGCTCAGGCCGAGCCCGGTGCCGGTGCCGTCGATCTTGGTCGTGAAGAACGGGTCGAAGATCCTCGGCAGGTGGTCGGCCTGGATCCCGTGCCCTTCGTCCTGGAGGGTCACCGTGATGTAGCCGTCGTTCGGTGACATCGCGGTCGCGATGCCAAGGCAACCGCCGCGCTCGTGCATCGCGTGCGCCGCGTTCGTGACCAGGTTCACGAACACCTGCGTCAGCGGGTCGATGACGCCGTGCACGGGCGGTATCTCGCCGAAGCGCTTCTCCACGGTGACGCCCGTCTGATCGAGGAGGTGCTCGCAGAAGACGAGCGCGCGCTCGATGATGTCGTGAAGGGAGACGGCGCCCGGCTTCTCCGCGGAGGGCCGCGAGTAGGCGATCAGATCGCGCGTGAAGCGGCGGATGCGATCCGCCGCCTCGTTGATCCTCGCGAGCCGCTCGATGTCCGAGGGGTCGAAGCCGCTGCGCTCGCCCTTGCGGCGCAGGTACTCGGAGTAGGCGAGGATCGAGGTGAGCGGGTTGTTGAGCTCGTGCACGACGCCGGCGGCCATCTTCCCTAGGGAGGCCAGCTTCTCGGCCTGGATGATCTGGTCGCGCAGCGATTGCTGCGCGCGCGCCTCTCGGATCGTGATCCGCAGCGCGAGCGCGAGCCGGTCGATCAGCGCTCCGATCGGGGCGCTGTCGAGGTACCCGGCGTCGTCGGCCGCGATGTGCACGCTCGAGCGACCCTCAGGCTCGATCGCCGCGACGCGCTCGAACGCGAACTCGGGCAGGAGCCGCGCCGGATCGCGGGCGTCGTCGCGTCGCGCCCGCGGCGACATCCGGATGACCAGCTGCGCGCCGGCCGCGCCGGGGATGCAGACGCCGAACCCGCAGCCCGTGAGCGCCCTCTCGGCCGCGCCGAGCAGCGCCGAGGCGCGCTGCTCGACGGAGGCGGAGGGATCGAGCTCGCTCGCCGCGAGCAGCAGGTTGTCGATCCACTCGAGCGGGATGTCTCGGGTGAGCGGCTTCCGGAGCGTGACGGGAGCGTCGGACGACGGCTGCTCCCCCAGGTGCTCCGCGGTCCTTCCGCTCACCCGATCACCCTGCTCGGATCGTCGCCGCTCGACCGATCGAGATCGATGATCTTCGCGGCGCCGACGTAGGACTTCGTCTCGTAGCGGGTGATCTTGCCGATCTTGCGGACGATCTCCGCCATCCGCTCGGCCTCGCTGCGGATCGTCGCCGCCGCGCCCTTGATGGGGGACGCGTCGTCGATCCGACGGCAGATCAGCTCGGCGTAGCCGAGCACGCTGGTGAGCGGCTGGTTCAGCTCGTGCGCGGCGGCGCCTGCGAGCTCGGCGATGAGGGCCTGCTTCTCGCGAGAGCGCAGCTCCTCCTGCGCCTCGGTGAGGCGGGCTTCCATCCGCATCCGCTCGCGCAGGTCCGTGAAGATGCCGACGGAGCCGACGGGCACGCCGTTCTCGAAGATGAGCGCCGCGGAGAGGTGCACCGGGATGCGCGACCCGTCCTTGGCCAGGACCTCGGTTCGGTAGCCCTCGAGCCGGCCGGGGCCGCCGTGCTCCTTCGCGTGGATGAGCCTCATGATCTGCTCGGCGTTGTGGTCGGGGTACAGCGCGCGGACGTTCATCGCGCCGACGACCTCCTTTGCGTCGTAGCCGTAGATCCGCTCGGCGGCGCGGTTGAAGAGCAGGACGATCCCCTCCATGTTGGCCGAGACGATCGCGTCGACGGAGCTCTCGATGACCCGCTCGAGGAACTCCTTCGTCTTGGTGAGCTCCGCCTCGGTGGCGCGCTCCGTGGTGACGTCGCGGAAGCTGACCAGGACGGCGCCGCTCTCCTCTCGGAGGACGCTGCTGAAGCTGAAGCTCAGGATGAGCTTCTCCTGCTCGGGGTCGCCGCGCCGCACGGTGAAGTCCACCATGTGCGGGAACGATCCCTTCGCGAAGCCAGCGCGGATCTCCTCGAGGAGCGGGAGCTCGCGCGCGTCGACCAGGTCGGCGAGGTTGGTCTTCTCGAGGTCCTCGGCCGTGCGCCCGGTGATCGCCTGCGCGCGCGGGTTGCAGAAGAGGATGTGGCCGTCGGGGTCGACGACGATGATGCCGTCCGCCGTCGAGTGGAAGAAATCGGCGTAGCGCTGGAGCGCCTTCAGCCGGCGCTCCGCCTCGAACCGGGCGAAGGTGCTCTGCTGCGTCTGATCGCGCAGCGACTGCAGGATGCGCGCGTTGCGCAGGGCGATCGCGGTGGCGCTCGCGACGGTGCGGGCGAGCGAGAGCTCGTGCGCGTGGGGGGCCACGGGCTGCCGGCCGCGCAGGAAGAGCACGCCGAGCGGCTTGTCCTCGAACAGGATGGGCAGGAGCGCGAGCGAGCGGAACGCGTTCTCCGGGAGCTCCGCGCGCACGATGTCGAAGAGCGGGTGCGCCTTCGCGTCGTCGATCACGAGCACGTCGCCCGTGCGCATGACCCGCTGGATCTCCGGGTATTTGCCGAGGTCGATCGGCAGATCCCGGAGCTCCTTGTCGTCGCTCGCGGCGACCACGTAGCCGACGTCGCCCTGATCGCGCACGAGCACGATGCTGCAGCGGTCGACGCGGGCCACCTCGGCGATGCGCCGCACGACAGTGAAGAGGATGTTCCGGAAGTCGAGCGTCGACGAGAGCGCCTGCGTGAGCTCGAGGACCACCTTCGCGTCGTGCTCTTTGCGCGCGAGCGCGTCGACGTAGTCGCGGATCCGGAGCTGCCCGCGGATGCGGGCGATGAGCTCCGCCGGGCGGAACGGCTTGCGGATGAAGTCGTCCGCGCCGAGCTCGAAGGCGCGGGCGACCTCCTCGTCGGCGTCGAGCGCCGTCAGCACGACGACGGGGACGTCCTTCGTCCGGGGGTCGTCCCGCACGGCGCTGAGGACGACGTACCCGTCCGGGGGCGGCATCACGAGGTCGAGCAGCACGAGCGCGGGGACGCTCGCCTTGAGCCAGACGAGCGCCTCCGCGCCGGAGGTGACGGCGATGGTCTCGATGCCCGCGTCGGCCAGCGCGCGCAGCAACATCTGCCGACTGACGGCATCGTCATCGACGACGAGCACAGGATCGCGGCGCGACACACAGCAAGCTTATCGATTCCGCGCTGCGGCGATGAGAGAATTTCCCAGGAGGGCGCGATCGCAGCGCAGACGCGCGACCGCGGCGGATCGCGCATCGGCGCCGCGCAGGGCTAGGAGAAGAGATCCCCCTGCTTCGCCGCCGGCGCGTCGAGCCCGAGGTGCTCGTACGCGCGGCGGGTCGCGATCCTGCCCCGCGGCGTGCGGCCGAGGAAGCCCTGCTGCAGCAGGAACGGCTCGTAGACGTCCTCGATGGTGTCGCGCGGCTCACTGAGCGCCGCCGCGAGCGTGTCGACGCCCACCGGGCCGCCGTCGTAGTGGTCGATGATGACGCGCAGCAGCCTGCGGTCCATTTCATCAAGGCCGGCCGGGTCGATGTCGAGCCGCTCCGCGGTCTTGCGCGCGATCGCCATCGTGATCGCGCCGTCGCCGAGCACCTCGGCGAAGTCGCGGACGCGGCGCAGGAGGCGGTTGGCGACGCGCGGGGTGCCCCGCGCGCGCGCCGCGATCTCGCGCGCCCCGCCGGCGTCGATCGGCACCTCGATCAGGGCGGCGCTGCGCTGCACGATGCGCTCGAGCTCCTCGACCGGGTAGAAGTCGAGGCGGACGACGTGGCCGAAGCGAGACAGCAGCGGCGCGGTGAGCAGCCCGGTGCGGGTCGTCGCACCGACGAGCGTGAACGGCTTGAGCGCGAGCTGGATCGTGGTCGCGTACGGGCCGTCGCCGGTCATGATGTCGATCTTGAACGACTCGATGGCGGGGTAGAGGCTCTCCTCGACCGCCGGCGTGAGCCGGTGGATCTCATCGATGAACAGCACGTCGTTGCGCTCCAGCTTCGTCAGCAGCCCGGCCAGCGCGCCCTTGTGCTCGATCGCCGGCCCGCTCGTCACGTGGAGGGTCACGCCCATCTCGCGGGCGAGGATGTGGGCGAGCGTGGTCTTGCCGAGCCCGGGCGGGCCGCAGAAGAGCATGTGATCCAGCGGCTCGCGCCGCCGGCGCGCCGCCTCCACGAAGATCTTGAGGTTCTCCGTGTGCTTGGCCTGCCCGACGTACTCGGCGAGCGAGGCAGGCCGGAAGAGGCGATCGAAGCGATCGTCGTCGCCTGTCTCGGCAGGAGAGAGCGCCCGTTCAGGCATGCCACGGGAGTACCGCGGGGAGACGGGGAAGGGAAGCGATGGGAGGCGATCCGCGCGGCGGCGGCGCGCCGTTTCTGCGGCCGCGGGCGGGGTCAGCCGAGCGCGGGGACCGACGACAGGCGGGGGCGCCGCGGGGGCGGGACGCGCGGCAGGCGGGCGCGGCAGAGCGGGCGGCCGTCGGGGGCGCCGTCCACCTCGAGCGAGCCGCCGTGGAGCTCGATGACCGAGCGCGCGTGGCTGAGGCCGAGCGTCAGGCCGCGCCCGCGCGCCGTGGTCTGCCGGCTGAACAGGGCCTCCAGCTCCTCCGGCGGCACGTCGCGGCTGCCGTACTCGACGTCGATGCGGACCTCGCTGTTGAACTCACCGGCCATCGTCGCGGTGAGGCGCACGAGGCGCGCGGACGGGTCGGCCGCGCCGGTCCTGAGCGCGTGCGCCACGATGACCGCGAGCGCCCGCGTCGCGTACGCCTGATCGACAGGGATCAGCGGCAGCGTGTCGCCGACCTCCACGACGACCTCTCCGTCGGCGTCGCTCGCGAGCTCGCGCGCCTTGCGGATCGCGCCCGCGATGAGCGAGCCGACGGACGTCGGCTGCGGCTCGAGCGTGAGCTGCCCGGCCTCGACGCGGGCGGCGTCGAGGATCGACTCGATGAGGCCAAGGAGCTCCCGGCCGCGCGTCGAGATGAGCTCCAGGCTCTCGCGCTGCGCGTCGGTCAGATCCTCCTGGCCCACGAGATCAGCGAACCCGAGGATCGCGTTCAGCGGGCTCTTGAGGTCGTGGCTCACGCTCGCGAACAGGAGGCCGCGCATGCGCTGCGCGGCCTCGCGGGCCTCGAGCGCGCGCTCCTGGGCCGCGGCGAAGACGCGGAAGCGCTCGGCGAGATCCTCGATCGCGTGCCCGAGCCGGGCGACGACGGCGAACCGGGCGGGGCGCGCGATCTGCGTGGCGCCGCGGAGCACGCTGTCCGTCCCGAGCAGGCGCACCTGCTTCGTGGCGTGCACGAGATCGGCCGCGAGCACGCGGCCGAAGAGGTTGCCGAGCGCGCCGGCGACGAGCACCGCGAGCAACGCGACGAGCGCGCCCAGGATCGCGGCGGAGGGCTCGAGGTCCGCGGAGAACCGGATGTTGACGCACCCGCCCTTGTCGAGCGGCGTGATCACCGCGATCTGCCCGTCGGCCTCGCGGCCGAAGGAGGGCTCCGCGTCCCCGCAGTCCTGCTCCACGCGCGCGAGGAACCCGAACTCCGCGGCGGCGGCCACGACGTCGTTGCGGCCGGCCTCCTCGATGGCCCCGAGCGCCGGGTCGAGCGCCGTGCGCGCGACGAGCGCCGCGGTGGCGCGGCGGCTCCGCTCGATGAACGTCTGGAGGTGCGCGTTCGCGATGAGCACCGCCCCGACGCCGACGAGCAGCACCGGCGCGGCGACGGACAGGAGCAGCTTGTAGGTGACCCGCCGGCGCGGCGTCTGGTACAGCTCGGCCGTCTCCAGCAGGGCGCCGATCGCCTCGGCCGGGCTGATCTCGAAGAGGCTGAACGTCGTGGCGCGCGTCAGCACGTAGTGCGGGATCGCGGAGGCGCTGAGGATCGTGATCGCGAGGATGAGCAGGCTGACCGCGCGGCCGTCGTCGAGCTTCTCCGGCCTGATCCCCGGGATCATCATGAGGCTCGAGATCGTCGAGCTCGCCAGCACGAAGCGCACCGCCAGCGACGGCGGCAGCTCGGCGAAGCGCTCGAGCTCCTCGTGATCGATGTCGCGCGCGCCGATCATGAGCGAGCGCAGCAGGTTCCGGTGGGTGCGCAGCCGGAGCAGGGTCAGCAAGGTGGTCGCGCCGATCGCGGCGAGGGCGATCTTGGCGCCGACCGAGAGCACGCTCGTCGCGACGCCCTGCTCCAGGATGAGCAGCTTCGGCGCGAGCGCCGCGATCGCCCCGAAGGCGGCGACGCCGACGAGCGCCTGACGGACGAGCACGCGCCGCGCGAAGTGGATCGCGTCGTTCCTGATGCGCTCCTCGGTCACGCGATCCTCCCCCCTGGACGGCCGCCGCCGGCCTCGCCCGGCGGCGGCGACGCGTCGGGCGCGGGCTGGGCCAGCGAGGGCGCGCGGTTGGGATCCAGCCAGATCGGCAGCGTGATCGTGAAGGTCGAGCCCCGCCCGAGCTCGCTCTCGAGCTGGATCGTCCCGCCGTGCATCAGCACGAGGCGCCGCGCGATCGAGAGCCCGAGCCCCGTCCCCGCCCGGCGCGAGCGCACGTCGCCCGTCTGCCGGTACTCCTCGAACACGGCCGACGTCTCCTCCGGCGGGATGCCGGGGCCCGTGTCCTGGACGACGATGGCCGCGTAGCGGCCGCGCCCCGCGATGTGGACCGTCACCGAGCCGCGCGCCGTGAACTTGACGGCGTTCGAGACGAGGTTCGTCAGGATTTGCCGCACCCTGCGCGGGTCGGCGTGCGCGAGCAGGCCGTGGTCGCCGGTGACGCGGAGCTGGACGGGCTTGTCGCGGGCCGCCGCGGACGCCTCCCGCATCACCTGATCGACGAGGGCGCGCAGGTTCACGGCGCGGCGGGAGAGCTGCAGCTTGCCCGTCTCGAGCGCCGAGAGATCGAGGATGTCGTCGATGAGCGTGCGCAGGTGCTCGCCGCTCTGCCGGATGACGGAGAGCGCCTCGCGCGCGTCCTGGCTGAGCGGCCCGTCGACCTCGCTCTCGAGGACGTGCGCGAAACCGAGGATGGCGTTGAGGGGCGTGCGCAGCTCGTGGCTCAGCCCCGCGAGGAACGCCGAGCGCTCGCGGTCCATCGCGGACGCCTGCTGGAGATCCGCCCGGTAGGTGCGCTCCGCCGCGGCGAAGCGGGTGATCAGCAGGTTGAACGCCGCCGTCAGCAGGCCGACCTGGTCGAGCGACCTGATCGGCACGGGCTGGACCGGGATCACGTCCGCGTTCGACGCACCCGGGCCATGGCCGCGCGCCATCGCGGTGATGCGCTCGCGCAGGTAGTCGACGTCGTCGCGCGCCGCCTTGGTGAAGGAGAGCGCGACCGCGACCGCGACGCCGAGCAGCAGCGTCGTGAGCGCCGCGACGGCGTTGCCGAGGGCGATCGAGTGGGGCGGCGGGCTCGGCGCCGAGACGAACGTGATCACCGACAGGTTGGAGAGCGGCGGGTGCAGCGGGCGCGCCGCGAACCGCACGCGGCCGAGCGAGGTCGTCGTCTCGCCCTTGCCCTGGGTGAGCATCTGGAAGATGTCGGCCTTGGCCGGCGCGCCGAAGCTCTCGTTGACAAGCACCTGACCGCTCTGCTCGACGAGCAGGATCTCCGACGTCGCCCGCCGCGCGGCCAGCCCCAGGAACTCCGCCCGCTCGCCCTCCGGCGTGCCGCGGAGCCGCGCCACGAGCGTCGCGGACAGCACCTCCGCGCGCAGGCTCGCGGCCTGATCGCTCATGCTCGCGAGCTGGCGGATGCCGATCACCGCGATCGCCACCGCCGTGGCGATCCCCACGGCGATCACGATCGCGGGCGCGAGCGGCACCAGCGGCATCGTGCCGCGGGGCCAGCGGATGAGGCGACGACGGGCCACGGCGAAGGGTGCGATGCTAGCGCGCTTCGCCCGGCGCACGTGGGGCATCCCGCGCCCCGCGCGGCATCCAACGCCCGGGACGGGCGCCGCTCACCTGGGATCGGTCGCCAGGAGCGCGAAGACGGAGTGATCGAGCCAGCGGCCGTCGCACCACTCGGCCTGCCGGGCGATGCCCTCGAAGCGGAAGCCGAGCCGGCCGATGACAGCGAGCGAAGCGTGGTTGTCCGTCGCGGCCGCGACCCGGACCCGGTGTGCGCCCATGTGGTTGAACGCGAACCCGAGCGCCGCCGTCGCCGCCTCGGTCATGAGCCCGCGTCCGGTCGCCTCCTTGCGCAGCCAGTACCCGAGCTCGCAGGAGCGGTGCAGGTGCACGCACGCCTCGAGCCCGACCACGCCGGCGAGCGAGCGATGCGCGCGCTCGCGGATGACGAAGCGCAGCGCCCTGCCGTGATCCCAGTCGGCGGCGCACGCCTCGGCGAAGCGGACGCTCGCGGCCGGGTCGGTGTGGAACTGCACCCACGGCAGCCAGCGCTGGAGGATCGCGCGCGAGCCGCTGACCGCGAGCCAGAGCTCGGGGCCGTCGGACGGGTCGATCGGCACGAGGATCAGCCGCTCGGTCTCGATCGGACGGGCGCGGACCTCGCTTCGAGGTGGGAGGATGAGCATGGGGTCACCGGCACTGGATGCGAGCGGCGTACGGCTCGAGATGACCCGCCTCGTAGTCAAGCCAGGCGACATACCATTCTCCGGGCCTCGCGCCGGGGCTGATCGAGGGCGCCGGCTGGTCGCCGCTGACGCGGGCGAATTTCGTGGGTGGGCCGATGCCGTCGCGGTTCATCGACGCGGTGAGGAGGCGGCCCTGCTCGAACCAGACGAGCTGAGCCTGGCCGGTCGGCGCGATCGCCACCGCCGGGCGACCGCCGGTCTTCGAGAACCGCTTGCGCCAGAGCGGCTGGCCCTTCGCGGGATCGATGTAGGCGGCGGAGGCGCCCCCGATCGGCGGCTCGCCGTGCCAGACGACGAAGCAGCTCCCCGCGCCGCACGCGAGCGACGGGCTGTCGCTGCGCGCACGGTCGCTGTTCACGAGCGACAGCTCGCCGAGCGCGCGGTCGGCGCGCTTGCCGGGGCTGGCCGGCGGGAGCCCCTTGTCGAGGCTCGTGAGCGGGAGGCGCATGTACTGGATGATGCGCATCGGCTCGCGATCGAAGCGGAAGGCGAGGTGCATCACGTCGCTCATCACCGCGACGGACGGGAAGCGGACGCGCGGCTTCGAGGGGCCCGTCGGGGTGACGTCCGTCAGCCGGATGACCTCGCCGACCGGATCGAGGTTCGGCGAGAGGCGGCGCAGGAAGAGGTCCTCGGAGGAGGCGTTGTCGCCGTCGTCCGACCACGCGATCACGAACCCCTCGGCGGCGCGCGCGAGCGAGGGCCACGAGTTCCCGCCGCGGGGGAAGCGGGCGACCATCATCGCGGGGCCGTCGATCCGGCCGTCGCCGTCGAGCCAGCGCACCTGCACGCCGGCCTCCGGCCCCTTGCCGTCCCAGTACGTGAGCACCAGCCGCTCGCCGGCGGAGGTGAGCTCGGGGCGGCCGATGGCGCGGCCCTCGGGCGTCACGTCGAGCGCCGGCGACGACGGGCGCATCGCGCTGTCCAGCGCCGCCGTGTAGGCGTGCTCGGTGCCCTCGTGCGAGTCGGTCCAGGTGACCACCGCGCCGCGCGGCCCGAGCGCGATCGAGGGCCGGCTGGCCCCGATGGCGCGGCCGCCCTCGCGCACGAGATCGTGCGTGCGCGGCCTGACGAGGCCGGTGAGCTGGCAAGGTGCCTTGCCGCTCGCGTCCTTCAGGGCGACCTGCACGTGCTCGATCAGCGTCCGCGGCACGGGGTGGTTGCCCTTCTCCTGGGCGTCCTTCAGCTGCCTGAGCGCGGCCTTGAGATCGCCCGCGGCGATCGACTCCTGCGCCTGCGCGACGAGCGGCGGCCAGGGCAGGCCGGGCTGCTCGACCGGGGCCTCGGCGCGCGCCGGCACGTTGGGGACCGCGGAGGACGACGGCGCGCTGGGCGACGACGGCGCCGCGGAGCTCGACGAGACCGGCGGCAGGGCCGTCGGCTTGAGGAACTGGCGGTAGCCGGCGTACGCGCCGCCCGCGGCGAGCGCGAGCACGCCGAAGAGGACGAGCGCGCGGCCGGCGCCGCCGCGCCTCGGCGGCGATCGCTGCGAGAGCCCGTCGGGGAGCGACGCGTCGCCCGAGCCGCCGGAGAACGTGATCTGCTGCCCCACGCCCTGGCTCATGCGCCCGGCCATCGCCGCGCCCGGCGCGCCGGAGAGATCGAGCGCGCCGAGTGGATCTCCCCCGCGCTCCGCCGGGCCCGAGGGCACGGTCCGCCGCGCCTCGTTGGGGGTCACACGGACGACGCCCGGTGGGTCGAACGTCACGTCGGCCGGCGGCTCGCTGTTCGTGGGCAGGAACCCCGCCTGCGACGGCTCCGCGCCGCGCGGCTGCGCGACGCCGAGCGCGACCGACAGCTCGTCGGCGAACTCCTTCGCGGTCTGGAAGCGCCTGTCGATCGCGCGGTCGAGCGCCTTCTCGAACCACGCGGTGAAGCTCGGCGGCAGGTCCGGACGGAGCGCCGCGGGCTGCGGCAGCGGCGCGTTCGCGATCTGCGCGAACGTCATCGCGACGCCCTGCTCGGTCTGCCAGACGGTGCGGCCGGTGAGGCACTCGTAGGTGATGCAGCCGAGCGCCCAGAGATCCGCGCGGTGATCGACAGCGCCCTGGCCGCGCACCTGCTCCGGGCTCATGTACGCCGGCGTCCCGAAGACCGCGCCCTCGCGCGTGAGGCGCGCCTGCGCGTCGCCCCCGTCGACCGGCGCGTAGAACTTCGCGAGGCCGAAATCGAGGATCTTCGCGCAGAGCCGGCCCTCCTCGTCCTTCGTGAGGAAGATGTTCTCCGGCTTGAGGTCGCGGTGGACGATCGAGGCCGCGTGCGCCTTGGTGAGCCCCCGGCAGACCTGCGACATCACCGCGACGGTGGTCTCGGGGTCGAGGTACCTGACCACGGTCATGCGCTCGTACAGCGACTCGCCTTCGAGGAGCTCGAGCACCAGGAAGGGCCGCCCGTCGTCGAGCTTGCCGGAGTCGTAGACGTCGCAGATGAACGGGCTGCGGATCGACGCTGCGGCCCGGGCCTCGCGGAGGAAGCGCTCGACCACGACCGCCGAGGTCGTCAGCTCCTGGGCGAGCACCTTGATCGCCACCCGCTTGCCGATGTCGATGTGCTCGGCCTCGTACACGGCAGCCATGCCGCCGCGCCCGATCTCGCGTGTGATGCGGTATTTTCCGGCGAGGACCGTGCCTACCGGGATCTTCGCTTTGTTCGGCAAAGCCATCAGGCAGGGCTGTCCCGCGACTGGATTCGCCAGCGCAGACTATTCGAGCCGCGTCACCAGGACAAGGCAAGCGCGCCGTGGTCGTCAGCCAGGGCGGCGCGACCCCCTCGAGGAGCCGGGAAACAGGCTCTTCCGTACGAGGAAGAACCGGCAGAACGGGCCCATCCACCGGGGCCCGTGGGGTAGGTGGGGGTGGTCAAAGCGAGCCCCACCCCCGGCACGTCCGGGGAGCGGGGGCTCCACCCCCCCGTCCGGCGTCCCGAAAAAAGTAAGCTGGCTCCGCTTTTCAGATGCCGGAACCACTTTTCTCACGCACGCCCAGTGCGCGAAACATTCCGGAAACATGAGCTTGGGTACATCAGCGTGGACCTCCGGACGCTGCGCCAGCGCCCGGGGCGAGGGGTCGCCGATCCGGCTCTGTCGGACGGGTCCCTGAGTCATTGACAGCGGCGGGGCAATGCCCGGTGGACCGGGCGGACCCCGTCACGGATCGGAGCCGGGCGGTGCCCGGCACATCGACGGGAGGCCGCCGGCGGAGGCGTCCACCCTTTACTGGCTCTGCTCCGGCGGGGCTTTTCGGGTGAGCGTGCGGGTTTTTTACCCCGACGGTTACCCGGTCACCACAGGCATGCGCAATGAAAAAGGTCGAGGCGATCATCAAGCCGTTCAAGCTCGACGAGGTCAAGGACGCCCTCGCCGAGGTCGGGATTCAGGGCATGACGGTGACCGAGGTAAAGGGCTTCGGTCGGACCGGCGGCAAGAAGGAAGTCTATCGGGGGTCGGCGTATGTCGTCGACTTCGTCCCGAAGGTGAAGGTCGACATCGTCGTGCCGGACAGCATGGTCAGCGACGTGATCGACGCCATCGAGAAGAGCGCCAAGACGGGCCGGATCGGCGACGGCAAGATCTTCGTCGTCCCCGTCGAGGAGGCCGTGCGGATCCGCACGGGTGAGCGCGGCGAGGACGCCATCTAGGCGAGCCGCGGGCAGAGCGTCACAGGGCATTCACGGCGGGTCACAGGCTCGAGAGCCGAGCAAACAGAAGTCAGAGAGCAGCAGCGAGCACGAGCCCGCGCGTCTTCGAATCACATCCAGCGAGAGCAGCGAGTCAGCGAGGTAGAAGAAGAATCATGAAGCCGAAAGATGTCGTCGCGTTTGCGAAGGAAAACGACGTTAAATTTGTCGATCTCAAGTTCATCGACCTGCCCGGCATCTGGCAGCACACGACGATCCCGGTGTCCCGCCTGAACGAGGACATCTTCGAGGAGGGGATCGGCTTCGACGGCTCGTCGGTGCGCGGATGGCAGCCGATCAACGCGAGCGACATGCTGATGACGCCCGACGCGTCGACGGCGAAGCTCGATCCCTTCCACGCCCAGAAGACGCTCAGCATGGTCTGCAAGATCAGCGACCCGGTGACCGGCCAGCCCTACGGCCGCGACCCGCGCTACATCGCGCAGAAGGCCGAGAACCACCTGCGCGCGAGCGGCATCGCGGACACGACCTACTTCGGGCCCGAGGCCGAGTTCTTCGTCTTCGACTCGGTCCGCTACGAGAGCTCGCCGCGCGGCGCCTTCTACGAGATCGACAGCGAGGAGGCGTCCTGGAACTCCGGCAAGGCCGGCGTGAACCTCGGGCACAAGATCCGGCAGAAGGAGGGGTACTTCCCCGTCGCGCCGACCGACACGCTCGGCGACCTGCGCGCGGACATGATGTCGACGCTCATCGAGACCGGCATCGCGGTCGAGGTCGGCCACCACGAGGTCGCGTCGGCGGGCCAGTGTGAGATCGGCATCAAGTTCTCGACGCTGACGTCGATGGCCGACAACCTGATGTGGTTCAAGTACGTCATCAAGAACGTCGGCCGCAAGCACGGCAAGTCGGTGACGTTCATGCCGAAGCCGGTCTTCGGCGACAACGGCAGCGGCATGCACTGCCACCAGTCGCTCTGGAAGGAGGGCAAGCCGCTCTTCGCCGGCGACGGCTACGCGGGCCTCTCGGACACGGGCCTCTGGTACATCGGCGGCATCCTGAAGCACGCGAAGGCGCTCGCCGCGCTCACCAACCCGACGACGAACAGCTACCGCCGGCTCGTCCCGGGCTACGAGGCGCCCGTGAACCTCGCGTACTCGAGCCGCAACCGCTCGGCGTCGATCCGCATCCCGCTGGCCCCCGGCAACAGCCCGAAGGGGCGCCGCATCGAGGTCCGCTTCCCGGACGCGACCTGCAATCCGTACCTCGCCTTCGCCGCCATGATGATGGCCGGCCTCGACGGCGTCCAGAACCGGATCGACCCGGGCGACCCGCTCGACAAGGACATCTACGCGCTCTCGCCCGAGGAGCTGAAGGAAGTGCCGCACATGCCGGGCTCGCTCGACGATGCGCTCACCTCCCTCGAGCGCGACCACGAGTTCCTGCTCCGCGGCGACGTCTTCACCCGCGACATCCTCAAGACCTGGATCGACTACAAGCGCGAGCGCGAGGTCGACGCGATCCGGCTCCGCCCGGTCCCGCACGAGTTCTTCCTCTACTACGACGTCTGAGCGACCCCACCCGAGCGGCGCGGGGTCCAGCGCACGAGAAAATTGCGCTGTGACCCTTGCGCCCCGTCTCCTTCACCCCTCACCCTCGAGCGCGTGAAGCGCGCGTGGCGCCGGGAGGCGCCGGCGCGCCGCGAACTCGAGCGCTTCGCGCGCGCTGGCTCCAGCGGCGCGGAGGAGGGGAGGCGCGATGTCGCTTCCCCCGCTCGCGAACTTTTGCTTCCTGCTGGAGATGACGCCGCGCGATACCGCTCGCCGGTGCGCCGGGGTATCCTCCGCCCCGTCGCAGACGTGGAGCGGGGGTAAGGCATCCTCTCCCCCGCTCCCCCAGAGACACCTCGGCGCAGCAGTGAACCCCGGCGATCTCATCCAGTCTCGCTACCGGCTCGTGAAGATCCTGGGCCGAGGCGCCAGCGGGTCGGTGTGGGCCGCGAAGAACGAGCTCATCGATCGCGACGTGGCGCTCAAGGTGATGCGCCCCGAGGTGGCCGAGGACGCCGTCGCGCTCCAGCGCTTCTTCAACGAGGCGAAGGCGAGCGGGCGCGTGCGCAGCCCCAGCATCGTCGAGATCCTCGATCTCGGTCAGGCCGAGGACGGCTCGCCGTTCCTCGTGTTCGAGCTGCTCGTCGGCGAGGGGCTCGACGAGTGGCTGCGGCGCGAGGGCACCATCGAGCCGGAGACGCTCGTCGAGCTCTTCATCGGCCTCGCGCGGGCGCTCGACATGGCCCATCAGCAGGGGATCATCCACCGCGACCTGAAGCCCGCCAACATCTACGTGCATCGCAACCACCTGGGCGAGCTCGTGGGGAAGATCCTCGACTTCGGGATCAGCAAGGTGCTCGAGAAGGAGCACAACTTCGCGCTGACCCACACGGGCTGCGTCGTCGGATCGCCGGCGTACATGTCGCCGGAGCAGGCCGCGGGGCGCGATGATCTCGACGGCCGCGCCGACCTCTGGTCGCTCGGCATCGTCATGTACGAGGCGCTGACCGGGACGCTCCCGCACCAGGCGTCGAACTACAACGCGCTGATGGTGCGCATCCTGAGCAAGGACTGCGATCCGATCGCCTCGCGCCGGCCGGGGCTGCCGCCGCGCCTCTGCCACATCGTCGACGCCTGCCTCGAGCGCGAGCGCGACGCCCGGATCGCCTCGGCGGGCGCGCTCGCGAAGGAGCTCGAGGCCGTGCTGCGCGAGCTGCGCGCGGCGCGATTCCGGGGGCAGAAGGGGCGGCGCGCCTCGGACGTGGGCCTCGGCGACAAGCTCCGCCTCGCGCCGGAGAGCGTCGGGCTGCGCGGCGGGTCGGTCGGAACGCTCGGCCGCCTCGTGCAGCACGGGAGGCGGCTGCCGCCGGCCATGCTCGTCGCGGCGGGCCTCGCGGTGGTGTTCTGGGCGATGGTCCTCGTGCTGGTCGGCAGGTACTGGATCCGCTGAGCGACGGCCGCCGCAGGGCGCGCGGCGCCTGCCGGGACGAGGCTCCGGGGGACCTCTGCGTCAGGCGCGCGGCGCGCTGGCGTGCGGGACGGGGGTGCTGTCGACGTGATCGGCCGGCGCGTCGAGCGGGCGCGCGTGCGCGGCGCACGAAGGCGTGTGCGGCGCCGCCTCCGCCGGCGCGGGGGCGTCGCCATGGCCGCCCATGTGGCCGAACCACGCGCGCGGCCCGAGCCGCGTGAAGCTCGCGAGCAGGAGCGCGCCGAGCGCCGCCGCGCAGACCCACTCGACGGCCCCGTGCTCGTGCGCCGCGAGCGCGTGGAGCTCCGGGACCGACGCGCCGGGGACGAGCGCGTTCGCGGCGAGGCCGACCACGACGGCGAGAGCGACGCTGGCGATCGCGAGCACGGCGGTGGCGCGCCCGCCCAGCGAGCGCTTCAGCACGGCGAGCACCGCGACGTTGGTCGCGGGCCCCGCCAGGAGGAACGCGAGCGCCGCGCCGATCGAGAGCCCCTTGTGGATCATCACCGCGGCGAGCGCCGTCGCGCCCTGCGCGCACACGTGGACGACCACGGCGGCGAGCGCGCTCACCACGACGTCGGCCGGCGCGCCGATCGCGCGCGCGGCGGCCGGCTCGATCGTCGCCTCGAGGACGGCGGCGAGCACGAGGCCCACGAGGTACCAGGCGGCCACCTGGTCGAGCGCCGGCCCGACGGCCTCGG
>NZ_JEMA01000833.1 GCF_001589285.1 Sorangium cellulosum
GTGGCCGTGGCGGGCGAGCAGCCGCCGGAGCTCCGCCCGGATGACGACCTCGTCCTCCACCAGCAGGATCCGGCTCACGCGTCCGCCTCCGGCGCGCGCCGCGCCCCGGCCGCGCCCGCGAGCGGGAGCCGCACGACGACCGTCGTCCCCTGCCCCACAGCGCTCCGCAGCGCGAGCGTCCCGCCGTGATCCTGGACGATCGAGCGCGAGAGCGGCAGGCCGAGCCCGGTGCCGCTCGGGTCGCGCTTCGTCGTCACGAACGGCTCGAGCACCTCGCCGAGGAGCTCCTCGGGGATGCCGCTGCCGTGGTCCTCGACCTCCACAACGATCTCGCCCGCCTCGATCCGCCCCCGCGCCGCGATTGTCGCGCCGGGCGCGGAGGCGTCGCGGGCGTTCGCGAGCAGGTTGACGAAGACCTGGACGAGCTCGCGCCTGTCGCCGATGACGACGAGCGACTCCGGGCAGGCCTGCTCCACGTGGACGCGCGGCGCCGCGCGGTCGAGCCGGATCAGCCGCTCGGCCTCGGCGACAACCTCGGCGAGCGCGACGCGCCCGACCCGCGCGCGCCGGATCTCGCCGGGCGACTGCACCGCGCCGGTCCGGGCGTGGTCGAGCAGCGATCGCAGGATCGCCTCGATGCGCGCCGCCTCGCCGAGGATGAGGCTCGCGCGCGCGCGGAGCTCGTCGTTCTCGGCCTCGGCCCGGAGGTTCTGCGCGAGGCAGGCGATGCCGGTGAGCGGGTTGCCGACCTCGTGGGCCACGCCCGCGGCGAGGCGGCCGAGCTGGGCGAGGCGGTCGCGGTGGGCGAGCTGCGCCTCGAGCGCGCGCTGCTCGGTGCGGTCCTCCACGAGCAGGACGACGCCCCCGGAGGCCGCGCGCGCGTCGAGCGGGTCGAGCGCGG
>NZ_JEMA01000834.1 GCF_001589285.1 Sorangium cellulosum
GTGCGCGCCTCGCAGCCGGCGAGCAGCGCGAGGGCGAGCGCCCAGCGCGGGCTCGAACGACGATGCAGGGTCATCAAGGTGGTCGCGAATCTACTACGGCGCCGCCCAGAGCCAGGCCGCGCCGCCACGGTGCCGGAAAACACAAGGCCGGGCCGCGCAAGGCGACCCGGCCCGGGGATCGTTCACGAAGCGCCGGCGCGCGCCGTCAGGCGCGCCGGCCGCGGCTCAGGACCGCTTGCGGCGGCGCGCGGCGGCCACGCCCACGCCGGCGACGAGCGCCGCGAGCCCGGTGCCCGTGAACGGCGCGGTCGACCCCGGCGCGGCGGCGCAGGAGACGCTCGCCTCGGCCTCGGCGTGGGCCTCGACCTCGATGTTCTGCGAGAGCAGCCAGTTCTTGCACTCCTCCATGCTCCCGGCGATATCGACGTACTGCCCGTCGCAGAACAGCGCGCCATCCGGCGTCGAGCACTGCACCTCGCACCCGCCCCGGAGATCGGCGGTGCAGTCGGCGTTGCAATCGATGTTCGCCTCGACGTTGCACTGCCCCTCGCAGCTCGCCTCGCACTTCGCGTCGCACGAGGCGCTCGGCGGGGTCCCCTGGCAGCTCACGTCGCACTCGGCGTCGCAGTCCGCCGAGCACGCCGCCTCGCAATCCGCCTGCGCCCCGCCGCCGTTGGCCTGGGCCGAGCAGTCGGCGCTGCAGCTCGCCTTGCAGCTCGCCGAGCAGCTCCCTTCGCAGCTCAGGCTGCCTGGGTCGACCTCGCAATCCGCCTGGCAATCCGCTTCGCAGCTCCCGGTACACGACGCCGACGCGGTGCCAGTGCACCGCGCGTCGCACTCCGCCGTGAACTGGACCGGCTCACAGTACCCCTCGCAGCCACCCGAGGTGCGGATCTCGCACCGTCCGGCCGCCGCCGCCTGGAGGGATCCACAGGGATTGCCCTGGGCTGATGCGGAAGAAGCAACGAGAACGGGAACAGCAAAAGTAAACGCACTCACAAAAAGCTGAGCAATGGTCCGTCGCATTCGAATTCTCCTGGGTTTAGGTGCGCGGGGTCCGCGTGGGGTCGCTGCGGCTGTTGCAATCGGACGACCAGCGCCACCCTTTGAAGCATTTTGCGAAAAAAAAGTCTCTGCGGCCGTTCCCGCTTCGTCACGGCGTGTAGCCGTGTTCACGGCCCGATGATGCGACATGCCACACTGCGCGCATGTCCGGCCAGGTAACACACGTACGGCAATATCCCGCGCGGTGATCAGCGGCTCACAGTGTCGGCGATCTGCCCTTTTCCGTACCGCGCTACCACGCCTTTTCGCGCCCTGCCCGGGGTCGGCTGGCTGAGGAAGTCGCCGCCGACCGCCCAGAAGGCCCCCTCCCCGTCGGCCCAGACGGCGTGGAGGTCGGCGTACGGCTCTTCCGTGAACTCGTCGATCCAGGCCCCGTCGACGAGGCGCTGCTTGAGGCCACCATAGCCGACGATCGCGACCTCGCCCGGCCGTCCGCAGGCGACGCCGTTGACGTCGTTGGTCAGCTCCACGTCGATCCGGCCCCACGCCTCGCCGTCCGAGCGGAGCACGTCTCTCCCGCCGACCGCGTACACCTCTTCACGGCTGCAGCCGGCGACCGTGAAGAGGGTTCCCTGCGCGATCGGCGGATCGGATTGCAGCTCCCAGGTCGAGCCCGCGCGGTGCCAGATCACGCCGAACTCACCGACGGCATAGAGGTCGTCGGAGGACTCGCCCCACACCTTGTAGAGCGCGCGCCCCGTCTCCTGGGGCAGGTCCTCTCTGGACCAGGCGCTGCCGTCCCAGTGAAGGACGATATCCTTCTCCGCGTCCTCGCCGGCGCCGGGCGTGCCGCCGACCGCCCAGGCGTCGTCGGGTGCGAACGCGACGACGCCCCACAGGGTAGCCACCGTCCCGGTCTCGTGTCTGGTGAAGACATTTCCGTCCCAGTGCGCGGCGCGGCCGCGCTCGCCGACCATCCACACGTCGTTCGGCCCCGAGCCCGCCACCCACCAGAAGGTCTCCTCCCCGCCGGCCGGGAGCTCGCGCCACGTCGCCCCGTCGTGATGCAGCGCGAGCGACTCGAGGCCCGTATTGCCGAGCGGCCCCCCCACGGCGAACACGTCGTCGGGGCCCGTCCCCCAGATCGACAGCACCGCCCGGTCGAGGTCGCCCTCGTCGAGCAGCACGCGCCACGCGGGCGGCCCCTCGCCGGGCGGCGTCCCGGGATCGTCGGGGCAGCCGGCGAGGACGATCGCGCCGAGCGCCATCGCTGCAATCCGGGCAATCGAGGCGATCGGCGTCATCGGGGCAATGGAGGCAATCGCCCCGATCGGAGCAGCCGGGTGCAAGCAGGTGCGCATGGGATAGAAGACCGGGCTGGGGAGCTCCTGTCGCGGCGCCCGCCGGGCGACCGGCGCCGCGCGCGCCTGCGCGGGAGGCTCAGTTGCAGAACACGTCGTCCTGCTTCGGATAGTAGTAGACGAAGATGTTGCAGTGCTCGTTCTTCTCGACGATCGGGCCGAACGTGTAGCAGCAATCGAGCTGCTCCTCGGGCGTCAGGTTCTTCGTCGCGTCGTATTCGTCGAGGCCGCTGCAGCCCACCGCCGGATCCGGCGGCTGCCACTCGTAGGTGCAGCCGTACCAGACGCCGCCGTTCTTCGGGAGCTCCAGGTCGAGCTGCGGCGAGATGAGCATCGGCGGGTCGTCCCACGCCGTCGATGTGTAGAAGCGCTCCGACTCCGCGGGCGTGCCGATCGAGGTGCCGTCCCACGTGTACATGTCGAACTTCGTGCCCCGGCTGTGGAAATGGCCGTTGGCGCCGATGATCTTCACGGGAGAGGGGCTGTTGATCTGACACGACCCCTCGAACGTGGGCCGCGGGTTCGACTGGCAGACACGGATGGACTGCTTGGTCGCGAAGACCGTGCCCATCTCGGCCGTCACCTCCTCTGCCGGCAGCGACCAGAAGTTCACCCGGACGCGGCCGACGGCCTCGGGGGTCTTCTGCGACGACGCATTCACGTAGTGCGTCTGCAGCATGAGCCACTCGTCGGGCTGGAGGACGTTCGCGACCCCGTCGGGGAACGTCCAGTCGAGCTGGCCGTCCTGCTGCGAGTTCGCGATGAGCGGCCAGTCGGCCCAGTTGGGGCTCTTGAAGCACTCGCCCACGCCGTTCTGGTTCTTCTGGATGAGCCCGCCTTCGGGCCCCAGCCCCTTGATCGTCCGCACGCGGAAGATGTTCATGTGGTGCGAGCCGTCGCGCTGGGCGATCTGCACGCGGTGGAGGTTCACGGGCGCGTCCGGGTTCATCCCGTTCCTCGCGGCGAGGTCGCTGACCTTGAAGAAGTAGCAGTCCTGCTGCTCGATCCCCGGCGGCACCTCGATGTCCTCCGTCTCTATCTGGAACCCCTCGCCCTCCGGCGGTCGGGCGAGCAGCGACGGGTCGACCTCGGGGTCTGGTACCGGGTCCGGGCGCTCGTCAATGCAACCGACAAGGCCCAGCGCAAGGGGAAGCCCACCGAACATCAGCCATCGAGCAGCCATGAGTCCCTCCAGGCAATGCAGCAGCGATGATGGAGATATACACGGTTTTGCAATTTCGAGACCACCATGTCAGGAAGACGGCAGCGTTCCGTCGCGACCGAGGCGCCTTGGCCGAACGGGGGCAGATACTGCTAGGATGTGGGAGAGGTTCAACGATGGCGGCGACCAAGAAATGCGGTCCACACACGGAGATTGCGGCGAATGACGCGACGCGCGTCACCCGGTGCGCGTGCGGTACCGTTCACGTGACGCTCCTCGGCCCCGGCGTGACATTGCGCATGCCCTCGGAAGCGTTCCGCGGCGTCGCCGCCGGGCTCAAGGCGGCGGCCGAGCGGCTCGACGACGACGCCCGTTTCGGGACGACCGCCATCAATTAGCTTGCGCGCCTGCCGCGGTGCGGCCTACCAGTTGCTCCGCCGCCGCGCTTCTCTCTCCCTCCGGATGGCGGCGGCTCGAACGAGGGCGCCTGGCGTGTACGACGACGACGCGGAGCACTGGGTCGGCAGGACGTTCGCTGGAATCTGGCGGATCGAGCGCGTGCTCGGCACCGGCGGCATGGGGAGCGTGCTGCTCGGGCGCGCCGCGGACGGATCGCATGTCGCGCTGAAGGTGCTGCACCCGGAGCTCAACGCGATCGCCGAGGTGCGGAAGCGCTTCCTGCGCGAGGGGTTCATCGGCAACACGCTCGGCGGGGCGGACGCGGTGCCCGGCGTTGTCCGCGTGCTCGGCTCCGGCGAGTCGCCCGAGGGCTTCGCGTACCTGACGATGGAGGCGCTCCAGGGCGAGACGCTCTTCGATCGGATGGCGCGCACCGGGACGATGCCGCCGGGCGAGGTGCTCGCGCTCGCGGATCAGGTGCTCGAGACGCTCGCGATCGCGCACGCGCGCGGCGTCGTGCACCGCGATCTCAAGCCCGAGAACATCCACCTCGGCAACGACGGGCGCGTGCGCATGCTCGACTTCGGCATCGCGCGCGTCGTGGACGGGCTCACGGGCCTGCCCGAGAAGACAGCGACAAAGACCGGCATGATCATGGGCACGGCGACATACATGGCGCCGGAGCAGGCCACGGGGCTCATCCACGACATCGACGGGCGCACCGATCTGTTCGGGCTCGGCGCGACGATGTTCCGGCTGCTCTCGGGCCGGCAGGTGCACGGCGACGTCACGGAGGCCATGGAGGTCATCGCCGCCGCGACCGAGCCGGCGCCGCCGCTCGCCTCGGTCGCGCCCGGGATCCCGCCGGCCGTCGCGGCCGTTGTCGATCGCTCGCTCGCCTTCATCAAGTTCCACCGCTACCCGGACGCCGAGACGATGCGGGCGGACGTCCGCGCTGTGCGCGCAGGCACCCTGCCGCCCTATGCGCAGGCCGTCCTCGACGGGAGGATCCGCGCTGGCCAGCCGCTGTCGCAGCCAGCGCCGCCGATGCAACCGTCGATGCAGCCGCCGCCGGCCGCTGTGTCGCCGAGCGCCCGCCCGCAGCCGACGGTGACGGAGCCGCCCGCTGTCTCCGGCGCGTCGATGGGCCGGCCGGAGCGCACGCTCGACGACAGCCTGGCGGCGCCCTCCGCGCCCGGCGCGACGCGCGCGCAGCTGTCGACGGGCAAGCTGGTGCTGCTCGTCGGCGGCGCCTCGCTGGCCACGGGCGTCATCGCGGCGCTTGTCGTCGTCCTGCTGCTCGTGAACTGCTGACGTTCAACGGCGCCGCCGCGCTCGAGCACGGCGACCGAGCGGCGCGCGACGGCGTACGTGAGCTGCCGACGGGCCGCGGGGCGCCGGTAAGGCGCGCCGTTGAAGGCGCGCAGCGGTGCTGGTGGGGCTGCCGACGGGGCCGCGCGGGCCCCGTCGCTGTCAGGCGCGGTCGTCGAGAGGCGTGTAGGCGATCGCGTTCTCGCCGGTGTAGATCTGGCGCGGGCGGCCGATCTTGCCGTTCGGGTCGTCGTTCATCTCCTTCCAGTGGGCGATCCAGCCGGGGAGACGACCGAGCGCGAACATGACGGTGAACATGTTCGTGGGGAAGCCGAGCGCGCGGTAGATGATGCCGCTGTAGAAGTCGACGTTCGGGTAGAGCTTCCGCTCGACGAAGTACGGATCCTTCAGCGCGGTCTCCTCGAGCCGCTGCGCGATGTCGAGGAGCGGATCCTTGATGCCGAGCTTCGACAGGATCTTGTCGGCGGCCGCCTTGATGAGCACCGCGCGCGGGTCGTAGTTCTTGTAGACGCGGTGACCGAAGCCCATCAGGCGGAAGCCCGAGCTCTTGTCCTTCGCGAGCTTGATGAACTTCGAGACGTCGCCGCCGTCGGCGCGGATCGCCTCAAGCATCGTCACGACCTCCTGGTTCGCGCCGCCGTGTAGCGGGCCCCACAGCGCGCAGATGCCCGCGGCCACCGAGGCGAAGAGGTTCGCCTTCGAGCTGCCGACGAGGCGCACCGTGGAGGTCGAGCAGTTCTGCTCGTGATCGGCGTGCAGGATCAGGAGCAGGTTGAGGACCTTCACGATGTCCTCGTCGATCTCGTACGGCTCCGCCGGGACCGAGAACATCATGTTCAGGAAGTTCGCGCAGTACGAGAGCGAGTTGTGCGGGTAGACGAACGGCTGGCCGATCGACTTCTTGTACGAGAACGCGGCGATCGTGCGCACCTTCGAGAGCAGCCGCGCGATGGTGATGTCGAGGAGATCGGTGTTCTTCACGTCGATCGCCTCGGGGTAGTAGCTCGACAGCGAGAGCACCATCGCGGACAGGATCGCCATCGGGTGCGCCGTCGACGGGTAGCCGTCGAAGAAGCGCTTCATGTCCTCGTGGATGAGCGAGTGCCGGGTGAGCAGCGTGGAGAACCGGGACAGCTCGCTCTTGTTCGGCAGCTTGCCGTAGATCAAGAGGTACGAGGTCTCCACGAAGGTCGACTTCTCGCCGAGCTGCTCGATCGGGATGCCGCGGTAGCGGAGGATGCCCTTCTCCCCATCGAGGAACGTGATGGAGCTCGTGGTCGAGGCCGTGTTGACGAACGCCGGGTCAATGCACACGTACCCGGTCTTCGAGCGTAGGGATGCGACATCGATCGCCTTCTCCCCTTCGGTGCCCGTGATCACCGGCAGCTCGATCGTCTGCTCCGCACCGTTCTTGTTCAGCGTTAACTTCGCGGTCTCCTGCACGCCTCCTCCTTCCGCCGCAGCGCGGCGTAAGCTATCACGAGCTGAGGGAAGATTGCTTCCCCAAGAAATTGAGGTGATGCGTTTGAGCGAGCCGGTCGTGCGGGGAGAGCTGTCCCACCACCTGGAGGCGCTTCGGCTGGCGGCCGAGGTGCGCCGGGTCCACGGGCGTTACGCAGACGAGGTCGTCGCTCGATATCGCCTCTGCCCGTTCATGCGCGACGCTGCAACCGGTTTCGGACGCTTCTACGTCCTGCTCGACCGGGAGCCCGTCCTGGAGACGGCGCTGGCGGCCGTGGAGGAGGCGGAGTCCGCCGTCGTGCACCTGGTTTTCCCGTGCATCCAGGCTCCGTCGCCCCAGTTCGAGCGGTTCGCGTCGCGCCTGGGCGAGCGGCTCCGGCGGGTCCGCAGCCCCGCGCCGGTCCTGGCCGCGTTCCACCCCGAGATGGCCGGCGACGAGGCGAGCTCTCACCGGCTCGTCGGTCTCCTCCGGCACGCGCCGGACCCGTTCATTCAAACGATTCCAGAAGGGTTGAACCATTCGGGGACTGTCCTGGCCGGGGCGGGCGTCGAGCCCGTCGCCGATCCTGCCGAGGACAATTACCGGCGCCTTCAAGGGGCCGGGATCGCCGAGGTCAAGGCCAAGCTGGCGGAGATCATGGCAGATCGCGACGCGAGCTATGCGCCCTTGCTCGCCCGACTCGGGCTGAGCCGCCCCGGCCCGCGCTTCGCTCCCCTCCCCTCGCGGTAGCGCCGCAGCGCGACGAGCCAGGGCCCCTTGGGCCGGGCCGCTCGACGAAACCTCCTGGGACGAAACCTCCTGGAAACAACGATGCTCGCCGCGACATGGCGCTAGCGCTCGGGCGAGCGGCCAGACGACGGGCTCGATCCGCCGGATCCCGCCCTGGCCTCGCGCTCCGCCATCAGCGGCATCAGGTAGGGAAAGCCGGCAGCCATCGTGTCGAGGTTGGGATCGATCTGGGCTGCGAGCCAGAACAGCAGCACGCAGGCGCGCTCCACGTAGAACCAGTCCTCGGGGTACTCGAAGGAGCGCATCAGCTCCTGGAGCTCGCCGCGCTCCAGCTCGGGGTCGGCCAGCTTCTCGAGCTGCTCGGGGCGGGCGCGCATCAGCGCCGCCGGCGTGCGATCCCGGATCTTGAGCAGCTTCGCGAAATAGGCCTTCACCGTCCGCTCGAGGAGCGCGTCGTTGCCCCCGGGCGCGACGAAGCCCATCCGCCGGAAGCCGCGCACGACCGCCGCGTCGTCCTCCGCGAAGGTGCCCTTCAGGATGTCGAGCAGCCCGTCGATGAGCTCGTCCCGGGCCTCGCAGATCGCGCCGAAATCGAGGACCACGAGGCGAAAGCCGCCGCCCTCCTCCGCGCTCCGCGCGGCGACGAGGAAGTTCCCCGGGTGCGGATCGGCGTGGAAGAAGCGATCGGCGAAGAGCATCTTGTAGAACGCCTGCACGAGCCGGAGCGCCACGTCCGAGGGCTCGATGCCCGCGCTCCTCAGCGCGTCGAGGCGGGTGATCTTGATGCCTTCCATGAAGGTCATCGTGAGCACGTCGCGCGTCGTGAGCTCGTGGACGACCTCGGGGAACGCGACGCCCGCGTCGCCCTCGAAGTTCTGCGCCATCCGCTCCATGCACGCGGCCTCGTGCAGGTAGTCGGTCTCGCGGCGGAGCAGGTCGACAAGCGACTCGTGCACCCGCTCGATGTGCCCGACCGGGACGAACCGCTTGTAGACGAGGATCGCGAGGCGCAGGACGCGCAGGTCGACGGCGATCATCCCGCGGATGCCCGGGTAGAGGAACTTCACGGCGACCTTGCGGCCGTCGCGGAGGCGCGCGACGTGCACCTGCCCGAGCGACGCGGCCGCGAGCGGCGCGCGCTCGATCGAGGCGAACAGCTCGCTCGCCGAGCGGCCGAAGCTCGCGCGCAGCGCGGCCTCGAGATCGCTGAAGGGGTGGGGCGGCACCTGGTCCTGGAGCTGCTCGAGCTCCTTGCCGTAGGCCTTCGGCAGGAAGCCGCCCATGATCGACAGCACCTGGCCGAGCTTGATGAAGACGCCCCGCAGCTTGAGCATCGCGCGCAGCAGGCGCCGGGCGTTCTTCTGATCGACGCGGGCGCGGCGCTCGACGAGCCAGCCGGGCAGCTCCTGCGCGGCGGCGCCGCTCCCGAGGCGCCTCGCGAACACCCGCCCGAGCCCTAGCTGGATCAGGTAGCTCGTCAGGATGACCGAGAAAGCAAACAGCGCGCGGAGGAGTCGGACGGCGAGCGTCATGTGCGGCAAAGCAGCCGCACCATGCTACCGCAGGGGCTGCGCGGGGCCAGCCATGCTCGCTCCCCAGGGGTGAATCCGCCCGGGAGAGGGGGCCGCCGCGGGCCTTCGCCGCGCCCAGGAGCCCTCCGGCGCGCCGGACGGGCTCAGGAGAGCGAGTCCTTGATCGCCTTGATGGGGCGAGCGCGGACCGACTTGCTGGCCGGCTTGGCCGCGAACGTCATCGGCTGCTTGGTGAACGGGTTGATCCCCTCGCGCGCCTTGGTGGCCGGCTTCTTGACGACGCGGAACTTCGCGAACCCGGGCATCGTGAAGATGCCGTTCTTCTTGAGCTCCTTGTACGCGATGTCGGTCAGCGCCTCGAGGATCGCCTTCACCTGCTTGCGCGACACCTCGTTCTCGTTGGCCTCGACGACCGCGTTGATCAGCGCGCTCTTGCTGAGCGACGTGCTCTTCTTCCCGTCCGATTTCTTTCCCGCCATGTTCATTCCTCCTGAGGTTTGTGCCCTCTTGCGCGCCAAAGGAAACACAACGGCCGCCACAGATCCAGTGTCGAATCGTCGATCGGAGCGACAAAAGAAGGGGTTTCACGCCCCGGGTGGCGCGCCGCTCCGCCGGAGCGACGGCCCGGGGGCCCCTCCGCGAGCCGCCAAAACCCCTGTAAAACGGCCGAAATCGACCCTTCTTCAGGCCTCACGCGCCCGCGTCGAGGGCGGGCCCTACGCCGGGAGCTCGGGGTAGGAAATCACCCGATCCCCTTCCGTTGAAGGCGATCCCGGCCGCGCGGGGTCCTCCTCGGGTCGAGCCTCCTCGGCCGACGGCCCTCCATCGCGGCCGCCCCGCGCGCGAGGGCGCCGCGAAGGCCGCGCGGATCGAGGCCCGCGCGCGATGCGCCTCGCCTCGCCTCGACGCGCGCGCGGCGGGCGAGCGTCGTCGCGCGCGCGCCGCGCTGAGGTGTCTAGCGGCGGCGGACCGCCGAGCCCGCGCCCCACTTCCGCTTGGCGGAGAGGCCCAGGATCGTCAGCGATTGAGGCGCCTGCGTGAACTCCATCACGTCGCCGAAGCCGACGCTCACCGCGTGGATCGGCCCGTCGAAGAAGAGCTTCGCGTCGTGCGTCTTGCTCCGCACGACGAGCGAGGAGCCCGGCGGGATCAGCGCGTGGCGGAAGCGGTACTCCTCGCCGTGCGGGGTGTAGGGCTCGCGCACCACGAGCTGGAGGCGCTTCGAGGTGAGGGGCAGGACGCGCCCGCCGGCGGAGCGCTGCGCGGCCGTGGAGCCGGCCGCGGGGCCGATCCAGAAGCCGCTCGACTTCTGCTCCTCCTCGGCGCGGCCGAAGCGGATGATGTAACGCGACGTGGCCGCGGGCGAGATGTGGCAGAAGAGCGCGTCGTTCAGGACGCGCGCGGAGGCGATCTTGTCGTTCACCGTGACCTGCATGCGCGTGAGCACGGTGCGGCGGAGCGAGCCGCGCAGCGCCTTCGCGATCGCGTCGGCCGCGTCGCCGCCCGTCGCGCCGCAGAAGAAGCCGACCGAGTGGCCGGGCGCGCTGTTGATGCCGAGGATGGGGACGTCGCCGACGTTGTGAGACGCGCTGAGGAGCGTCCCGTCGCCGCCGACCGTGATCACGAGATCGAGCTCGGCCGTGTCGAAGAAATCCGAGGTGCCGGCGGTGACGTCGACCTGCACGCCGAGATCGTCGAGCGCCGCCGTGACAGCGCGCACGGTCTGCTCGTGCGCCTCGTGCGACGCCTTGAGCCGCGCGATGGCGGCGTCGCCGGTCTCGATGAGCCGCGTGATGCGCGGGTCCTTCCGCTCCTCGCGGTAAATCCTCCAGGCAGAGCGCTTCACGACGAGCGCCACGCGGGGCGGCCGCCGCTGCGCGGGCGCGAGCGGTTGTTCCGGCATCAGAGCTCCGCGAGGCGCCGGAGCGCCACCTCCGTCTTCCCGTCCTCGATCACGCCGCGCCGGGTGAGCTCGATCGCCTCGTCGAGCGGGATGGCCGCGATCACGGCGAGCCGCTCGAGCGGGGATCCGTCCTCGGTCGGCGTCCCCTGGCGCGCGGGGTCGACCTCGACGTGGAAGTAGAAGTGCCGCTCGCCGACCATGCCCGGCGACGGGAACGTCGGGGGGCCGAGCGGCTCGAGCTCCGACGGGTTCATGTCGAAGCCGACCTCCTCGAGCAGCTCGCGCGCGGCGGAGCGCTTGAGGCCCTCGGGGCTCCGCTCGTCGAGCTCGACGAGCCCGGCGGGCAGCTCCCACAGCGCGCCGAGCGTCGGCGCCTCCGGGAAGGGGCACACCTCGGGCGCGCGCGTCGCGGCCGGCGGCCGGAGCGCCGAGCGGAGGAAGACGTGGCGGCGGCCGTCCGCGCCGCGGTAGTGCGGCGCGATCACCACGGCGTCGAGGCGCGAGCGATCGACGCTGTCGTAGGTGAACGGGTCGCTCAGCGTGCCGTCGGGGAACTCGACGCGGAACACCTGGCGCCGCACGTTGAGGAAACCAGGACTGTCCAGCGAGGGGATCGTCTGGACCAGCTTGAGCGCGAGCTTCGGGAAGGGAGGTAGCGGCATGCGTCGAGGCGCGAAGCATAGCGCCAAACGGGCGCGCACGGAGGCGCCCGGAGCGCTTCAGCCAAGCAGGCCGCGGGCCCGGGCGACCGCCTCGAGCTCCGGGCGGCGCCGCTCGAGCTCCGGGGCGTCCTTGACCGGGAGGGAGCGGGAGGGCGCGGGCGCGCTCCGCGACGTCAGCGGAGGACGAGGACCCAGACGTCGTAGAGCGCGTGGGTCCAGACCGCCGGCGCGAAGCCGCGGAAGACGTAGATCCCCGTGAGCACGAGCCCGCACACCATCCGGAACACGAAGGAGGGGAGGTTCCAGGGGTCGCCCAGCGACCCGACGTAGTGCCAGCCCGAGAAGACGGCGGCGGACACGATCGCCCACCCGACAAGCAGCACCACCCCCTGGGCTCCCCGGCCGAAGACGAGCTTGATCGCGAGCGCGCCGAGGCCGTAGAGGCCGGCGCGGAAGGCGATCTCCTCGTAGAAGCCCGCGCCGAGCGACATCACGACGCCGGTGAAGATGTCGTTGGACGCCACGGGCGGGCCGAGCCGGAGGGAGCCGACCACATAGGAGCCGGCGAAGCGCATCAGGATGGCGTAGAGCGCGCCCTCGGTGGCGAGGAGCGCGAAGCGCCGCGTCTGGAGGGCGTGGCCCCGGCCGAGGACGGAGAGGACGAGCACGAACACGGCGCCGACGGCGACCGTGAGGCCCGCGTACATCGGGAGGCTGTGCTTGGCGAGCGCCCGGAGCTCGGCGGTGACCGGATCCGCCGCGTTGCGGATGGGGAGGAAGGCGACGCCGAGGTGGTAGAGGACGAAGATCGGCATCGTCAGCGCCAGATCCGTCAGCGCGTCGCTCTTCGAGGTGGGCTTGTCGCCGCCAGGCGCTGCCCCCGGCCGGGCGAGCTCCGGGCCGGCGCCGGGCATCAGGACGGCCTCAGCCGATACACGATCACCAGCACCTCGGCGGACCACATGACGAGGTTCAGCACGAAGGGGGTGTCCCGGAGGATCTCCTGGGTGGGGCTCTCGGCCTTGGCGCTGCCCGCCACGAGCTGGAGGAACCGGATCACCCCGAAGAGGGGGTGGATCGTGGTGAGCCAGAGGTAGGGGTTCTGGAAGAACCGCTGCGTGTCGTGATCGAGCGTGTACGCCAGGTACGTGGCGATGGTGGCGACGCCGGTGACGGCGAGCGCCGCCGTGAGGGCGCCCGGCGTGTAGGCGTCCAGCGCCGCGCGCTGCTTCGAGGCGTTCACCGAGGCGAGCTCGTGGCGCCGCTTGCCGAAGCCGAGGAAGAGCGCGAGCAGGGCGGTGCAGGCGATCATGAAGCCGGAGAGCGGCGTCCGCGTGGCGAAGCCGCCGGCGAGCACGCGCAGCACGAAGAAGACAGCGATGCAGCCGACGTCGAGGTACGCGATCTTCTTGAGCCGGAAGGAGTAGGCGACGTTGAGGACGTAGTAGCTGGCGGCGACGACGGCGAAGAGGGGCGGGCCGAGCAGGCTGGCGCCGAGCGCGATGACCGCCAGGCCGACCGCCATCGCCTTGGCGACCGGGATCGGCACGCGACCGGACGCGATCGGCCGGTAGCGCTTGACCGGGTGGACCCTGTCGGCCTCCGCGTCGACGATGTCGTTCAGGACGTAGACGGCGCCGGCGAGCAGGCAGAAGATCGCGAACGCCCCGACCGCGCTCATGATGATCGAGGGGTGGGTCAGGTGCTTGGCGAACACCACCGGGGCGAGGACGAAGAGGTTCTTCACCCACTGGTGGGGGCGCATCGCGCGGATCATCCCGCGCACGCGCCAGAGCAGCGTCCCCTTCGGGGAGTCGGGCAGGAGGGGCGGCTGCGCGATCAGGCTGCCCGAGGGGGGCCCGCTCTCCGGCGGTCGGGAGCTCGGCACGCCGACGCTCCGCGGAGGCGACGATGTAGGTTTGCCGGCAGGGGCGGAGCTCAGCGAGGCGAGCGGGCCGGCCTGCTCGGCAGGCGCGGGCACGTCCTGCGCGGCTGCATCCGGGCGAGCATCGGCGCCGGGCGCCTCCTCGGAAGAGGGAAAGCCTGCGGCGCTGTGGCGAAAGAGGGGACCCGAGGCGGTCACGGCGGGCGGAGCATACCCGGGAGCACCGTCCCCGGCCATTCCGCGGCAGGCAAAAGCGCCGGGCGCGGGGGCGCCCGAGAGCGGACGGCGGGACGGCGCGACAACGGACGACGAGCCCGCAGAGAAGGTGACGCAGCGTACGCCGCGCCGGAGGGCGCCATGAAGTCCGGGGTCGAGGTCGCGAATCCGCGTTCGCACTGGCCGGCCCGGCTCGTGGAACGCAAAATGCGCATCCCCGCAGGTTGGCCGTAACCTCGTGCTACCATCGCCCGTGATGACATCAGCGCTCTCGGTCGCGCGTGAAGCTTCGCCCCTGCTTTTGAAGCTTCGCTCTGCCGTGGAGCAGGCCCTCGAAGGCAAGCCGGAGGCGGTCGAGCTGGCGCTCATCGCGCTGCTCGCCCGGGGGCACGTCCTCATCGAGGACGTGCCGGGCGTCGGCAAGACGACGCTGGCCCGGGCGCTGGCGAAGGCCGTGGGGGGCGAGCTCCGTCGCGTTCAGTTCACCAGCGATCTGCTGCCGAGCGACGTCCTCGGGGTGAGCGTGTTCGACCAGCGGATCGGGCAGTTCGTCTTCCGCCAGGGGCCGATCTTCGCGAACGTCCTGCTCGCCGACGAGATCAACCGGGCGAGCCCGCGGACGCAGTCGGCGCTGCTCGAGGCGATGAACGAGGGGCAGGTGTCCATCGAGGGGACGGCGACGCCGCTGCCGGAGCCGTTCTTCGTGCTCGCGACCCAGAACCCCCAGGATTTCGCCGGCACATTTCCGCTGCCGGAGTCGCAGCTCGACCGGTTCATGGTCCGGATCCGGATCGGGTACCCGCCGCCGCAGGTGGAAATGCGCCTGCTCCTCCAGGGCGGGGAGCCGGATCGCGCGCGGAACGTGCCGCAGATCATCGATCCCGCCCAGCTCGTCGCGCTCCAGCGCGAGGTCGACCGCGTCGAGCTCGATTCGTCGCTCGCGACGTACCTGCAGGCGGTGCTCGCTGCCACGCGATCGAGCCCGACCCTCTCGCTGGGCGCGTCGCCGCGCGCCGGCATGAACCTGGCGCGCGCGGCCCGGGGGCGCGCGGTGCTCCATGGGCGCTCGTACTGTATCGCGGACGACATCCACGACCTCGCTGTCGCCGTGCTGGCGCACCGCGTCCGGCTCTCGGCCCACGCGGAGGGCTACATGCCGACCCGCGACGAGTGCGAGGCGGCCGTGCGCGACCTCGTGGCGCGGGTGCCGGTCCCGCTCTGAGCGGCAGGCGATGAGCGCAGAGGACAGGGAGCGGGGATCTCTCAGCGGCAGCTCCCGCGGGGCCGAGCGCGCTGACGTCGCGTCGCGCAGCGCCGTCCGGCCGAGCCCACCGCGGCGCGAGCGACCCCCGATCGAGCAGCGCCCGCTCCTGCCCGCGCGCGGCGACAAGACGCCGTCGTGGGCGAGGTTCCTCCTCGCCCTGAGGCCGCCCCGGAAGCTCAAGTTCACCCGGGAGGGGAAGTACTACCTCGGCATCACGCTGGGCGTCGGCTTCGCGGCGATCAACACGGGCAACAACCTCCTCTACCTGCTGCTCGGGATGCTGCTGTCGCTGATCGTCGTCTCCGGCGTGATGAGCGACATGTCGCTGCGGCACCTCACCGTGACCCGGCGGCTCCCGGCCCGCGCCCAGGTGGGCCGGGCGCACCTCGTCGAGATCGAGGTCTACAACCACAAGAAGCGCGTGCCGTCGTACGCGATCGAGGTCGAGGACCTGCGCGCGGGCCAGCCGGCCGACAAGCGCTGCTTCTTCCTGAAGATCAGCCCGTCGAGCGCGCAGGTGGCCGCCTACCGGCGGACGCCGGCGAAGCGCGGCCGCGACCGGCACACCGGGTTCCGCATCGCGACCCGCTTCCCCTTCGGGCTGTTCGAGAAGTCGCGCGAGGTCGAGGCCGAGGGCGATCTCATCATCTACCCCGCGGTCGACCCGGTCCGGCTCCCCGTCGAGGACGCCGGGCGGCGCGAGGGCGGCGCGAGCCTCAGCGGGCGCGGGGGCGGCGACGAGACCTTCGGGCTGCGGCCCATGCGCGAGGGGGACGATCCGCGCGACATCTACTGGAGGAAGAGCACGATGCGCGACCAGATGGTGCTGCGCGAGCGGACCCGCGAGACGCGGCCCGACGTGCAGATCGTCGTCGACGCGGTGCGCCCCGCCGGCGAGGGCGACGGGTTCGCGCAGCACTTCGAGCGCAGGATCCGCGAGGCGGCCTCGCGCGCCGTCGCCCACATCAAGCGCGGCGACGCGGTGGTCGTCGCGACGACGCTGGGCGAGCGGGTGCGCGGCGACCGCAACATCGGCTCCGACGCGATCCTCAGGTTCCTCGCGCTGCTCGAGGCGGTGGACGAGGCCCGCACGGCGGAGGTGAAGGCCGAGCGCGCCGCCCGCGCGTCCGTGCGCCAGGCGTCGAGCCCGGGCCCGACCAGCGGCGAGCGCCGCACCAGCGCGCCGAGGACCGCATCATGAGGTTCGGGGTGGTGCATCGGATCATGACCGACGCGCTCGCGGCGCTCGGCGTGATCGCGCTCGTCGCGAGCGGGCAGTTCAACCGGTACGTGAGCTGGGCCATCCTCATCGGCCTCGCGCTCGCGCTCGCTGTCGGCGTGCGCGAGTCGTGGCAGCGGCACCCGGCGCTGCGCTACCTCGACACGGGCGTCCTCCTGGCCGTCATCGCCGTCCAGGTGGTGCGCATCGTCTTCACCGACGCGAGCGTGCTCGACGTGCTCGTCGAGTTCGCCGCCGCGCTGCAGATCATCCGGCTCGCGACGCGCAAGGGCGCGGCGCACGACCAGCAGGTCATCGTGCTCGCGCTGCTGCACCTCATCGCCGGGACGGTGCTCGGCGGCGGGCTCGGCTACGGCCTGTGCTTCCTCGGCGTGCTCGTCGTCGCGCCGGGCGCGCTCGTGCTCAGCCACCTGCGGCGCGAGGTCGAGGGCAACTACCGGCAGGGGGCGCGCGACCGGACGGGGCTGCCTGTCGACGTGCCGCGCATCCTGCGCTCGCGGCGCGTCGTCGGGCGCTCGTTCCTGGCCGTCACCTGCCTGCTGTCGATCCCGATCTTCGTCTTCACCGCGGCCCTGTTCGTCATCTTCCCGCGCGTCGGCCTCTCGCTGCTGCTGCTGAACCGCGGCCACACGGGGCGGATGATCGGCTTCTCGGGCAAGGTCGACCTCGGCGCCGTCGGCGTGCTGCGCAGCGACCCGAAGCTGGCGATGCGGGTCGAGATCCCCGATCTGCCCGAGCCGCCGCCCCCGCGCCTCACCATGCACCTGCGCGGGACGGCGCTCGACGCGTACGACGGCCGCACCTGGAGCCAGAGCGAGAGCTTCAAGCGCCCGACCGAGAGCGACGCGGGGCTCGTGCCGATCGAGCGGTACCCGGACCCGGCGGTCGACCCGGTGATGCGGATCGACCTGGAGCCGATCGATCCGCCGGTGATCTTCCTCCCGCCGAACGCGACGGGGCTGCGGTTCAAGCACCGCGGGCAGCTCGGGATGGACGCGAACACGCTGGCCCACCGCGGGCCGGAGGGGGAGTTCAGGTACCAGCCGCTGGACGACCGCGGGCTGGTCTACGACGTCTTCCTGTCGCGGAAGCGGTCGCCGACGTTCCAGCGGCTCTCGGCGGCCGATCGGCGGCGCTACCTGGACCTGCCGAGGGAGCTGCCGTCGCGCGTCGTCGATCTCGCGCGGGTGTGGACGATCGGCGTGGATCGCCCGGCCGACAAGGCGCGGGCCATCCAGGAGCGCCTGCGCACGGAGTACCGGTACGACCTCGCGTCGCCCTCGGGGGCGGACCCGCACCCACTCGATCACTTCCTGTTCGAGTCGAAGCGCGGGCACTGCGAGTTCTACTCGACGGCGATGGCGATCCTACTGCGCGCGGTGGACATCCCGACGCGCAACGTCACCGGCTTCGTCGGCGGCACGTACAACCGCTTCGGCCGGTTCTATGCGGTGCGCCAGGGCGACGCCCACTCGTGGGTCGAGGTCTACCTCGACGGCGAGGGGTGGATGACGTTCGACCCGACGCCGCCGGCCGACGCGGCGCCGAAGAGCGAGCTCGTCGGCGTCTGGGCGTACCTCCGCGACTTCATCGAGGCGACGAGCCAGCGCTGGGACAGGCACATCGTCGGCTACGACCTGAACCAGCAGGTGAGCCTGCTCCAGACGCTCACGTCGCGCTACCGGCGGTCCGGACCGAGCGGCGACCTCGCGCTGTCGCGCCCGCGGCTCCTCGCGGTGGCCGCCGTCGCGCTCGCGCTGGGCGGCGGCCTGCTCTACTGGCGCTTCCGCCGCACGCGCCGCGGGCGCGAGGAGGGCCGCGCGGACGGCGGGCGGACGCCGAGCGCGATCCTGGCGACGGCGCTGTACGAGAGCCTGGAGTCCGCCATGCTCGCGCAGGGCGTGCCGCGCCCGCCCAGCACGCCGCCGCTGCGCCACGCCGAGGCGCTGGAGCTCGCGGCGCACCCGCTGGCGCGCGAGATCCTGACGCTCACGCAGGTCTACCTGCGCGCCCGCTTCGGCGGGGCGAAGCTCACCGAGGACGACAGCCGCGACTTCGAGCGGCGGGTCAAGGCGCTGCGCTCGGCCGACCTCCGGGCGCTCGCGGCGGGCGAGATCGGGCTCCACGCCTCGCCGTGACCGCGATCGGGCCGGCGGAGGGCGCGGATCTCAGCGGCGCCGGACGGGTCGCCGCGCGATGAACGCCTGACGGATGCCGGCGACGGCGCGGCGGCTCGGGCCGCCGGAGACGAACGGATCCTGGGCGGCGAGCTCGCCCAGGCGGTCCACGAACGACTGCGCCACGACGCGCTCGCCGAGGAGGCTGACGATGTTCGACTGGCCCCGCATCGTCGACGCGAGGACCGCCGCCGTCGACGTGTCCGGCACCGCGGCGACCGACAGCGACTCCAGCACGCGCCGGATCGGCGTGATCGACTGCGCCGTCGCCAGCTTGCGGTCCGAGGCGCCGAGCGGCTGCGGCGCGTACTCGAGCCAGATCCCGGCGACGTTCAGGTGGCCGAGGAGCCGCTTCGACCAGCGCGGGTCGAGCTCCACGTAGAGGGGCCGGACGTCGGCCAGCGTGGAGAGCGCGAACTCGCTGGGCTCGCCCGCGAGCGCGAAATCGCGCAGGAGCGGCATGAGCTTGCGCTCCTCGGCGAGCAGGGTCGCCGCGACCTGGCCGCGGTCGAGCAGCGGGATCGGGATCACGAGGACGTCAGGCCGCTCGCCGCGCGTGATCCGCGCCGCCCAGACCCGCCACGCGATCGCCGGGGACCGCACGAGGATCGCGGATTTCGGGTCGAGGCTGCCGTAGGCCTGGTCCGTCCAGACCTCGGCGGCTGTCTGCTCGCTCCGGTCGGCGGCGAAGCCGGCCTCCTCGCTCGTCAGCGCGACGAGCGTGAGCTGGAAGACGACGAGCAGCACCGCGCCGCTCCGCGAGAACGGCACGCGCGTGTCGAGCAGCGCCCGCACCGCGGCGTGCGCGCCGAGCGCCGACCCGACGGCGATCGCCGCGACCGCGAGCGAGCGCAGGGGGGTGAGCGGATCCGCGGAGAGCACGCCGGCGGCCCGCGCGGGCAGGAGGGTGTCGAGCGCGAGCAGCGCGAGGAAGGGCGCGACGAGCCACCGCGCCCGCGGCCGCAGGAGCGCGAGCCCGAGCCCGGCGGCGGCGATGAGCAGCGAGACGACGCCGATCTCGCGGCTCCACGCGGCGAGCGCGGTGGTGCGCGCGCTCGCGACGTCGAGCGCGGCGAGGCTGCCGGCCGTGAGCGCGCGGCCGATGTCGGCCCACG
>NZ_JEMA01000835.1 GCF_001589285.1 Sorangium cellulosum
CAGCGCGCGCGCTCCCGCGCCTGCCCCGCGCGCGACCCGCGGCGACGCCCAGCGCTGCTCCCCGCCCTACACAGTGGACAAGGCTGGCATCCGACGGCTCAAGCCGGAGTGCATGTAAATGCACGCAGGTACAAAGAGATCGGCGAGCGCCCCCGCGCGCGCCCGCCCCCGGACGGCGCTCGCGCTCTCCCTCGGCGCCGCGCTCGCGCTCTCCGGNCTCTCCCTCGGCGCCGCGCTCGCGCTCTCCGGCGCCGGCGCCCACGCCGCGCCAAGCAAGCGGGCGTGCGCTGCCGCCTACGAGCGCGCGCAGGGCCTCCGCCGCGATGGCAGGCTCCTGGAGGCCCGGGAGGCGCTCATCACCTGCTCGCAGCCGACGTGCCCGGCCGCCGCGGTCGCCGACTGCGGGCCGTGGCTCGCCGAGGTGGAGCAGAGCCTGCCCTCCGTGGTCATCGCCGCGAGGGACGCGGACGGCCGGGAGCGGCTCGACGTGCGCGTGCTCGTCGACGGGCGCCTCCTCGCCGCGACGCTCGACGGCAAGGCGCTGCCGGTCGACCCGGGCCCGCGCACCTTCCGGTTCGAGCCCGCGACGGGCCCTGCCGTCGAGGAGCGCGTGCTGATCCGCGAGGGCGAGAAGAACCGCGCGATCACGGTGACGCTCGGCGCCCCGGCGGCCGGCGCGCCAGCCGCCCCCCGCCCGCTCGCCCCGTCTGCCGCGCCGCCGCCCTCCTCGCCCGCCGCGGCTCCCC
>NZ_JEMA01000836.1 GCF_001589285.1 Sorangium cellulosum
GTCGCCGGACGACGCGCGCGGTACGCGCATGCCGCGCGGGGCGCGCTGGCCGGCGTCGCCGTGACAGCGCTCCTCGGCTCGCACGCCGGCTGCTCGTGCAGCGACGAGCCGGCCGTGCAGCAGCAGGAGTGCGTCGCGCCCGACTGCATGACGCTGCAGCACGGCCTGATCGGGGCCTACACGTCGGTCGCTGTGGCGCCCGACAAGCGCACGGTCTGGGTCGCGGGCTACGCGGAGGCCGACTGGCACAACGCCTTCCAGTGGGGCGACCTCGTCGTCGGTACGTGGGACGGCGAGGCGGTCGCGTGGGAGGCGATCGACGGGGTGCCCACGGAGCCCGAGGTCGACCCGACCCGGTTCGACGTGAACGGGTTCCGCGGGGGCCAGGTCGACCCCGGCGAGGACGTCGGCCTCTGGACCTCCATCGCGGTCGGCCCGGACGGCGAGCCGGCCGTCGCGTACTACGACCGCACGAACCGCGGGCTCAAGTTCGCGCAGAAGCAGGGCGACGCGTGGGTCACGAGCTCGGTGCAGCAGGCGTCGAACAGCGACATCGGTCGCTACGCGAAGCTCCTCTTCGTGAAGGGGCTGCCCGTCATCGCCTACCTGGCCATGGAGCCGGGCGAGGACGGCGCTGTCACGTCGAGCGTGCGGCTCGCGACCGGAGAGAGCGCCACGCCGCAGGAGGGCGCGTGGCGGTTCGAGGACGTCGCGACGGACGAGGCGACGCCGTGCCGCGAGTTCCTCTGCGGCGGGGGGATGAAGTGCATCCGGACCACCGGGCGCTGCGAGAAGCCCCTCGCGGGCGGCGACTGCGAGCCGGCGTGCGCCTCGGGGCAGGCGTGCATCGACGAGGGAGGCTCGCCTGTGTGCGCCGTGGTCTCCGACGGGAGCCGGACGGACACGTACCCCGAGGCGATCGGTGACTACATCGCCATGGCGCCCGACGCCGCGGGCGGGATCGGGCTCGCGTTCTACGATCGCATCCACGGCAACGTGGTGATCGCGTCGAGGGAGATGGGGGAATGGCGGACCCAGATCGTGGACGGGGCCACGCCGGACGGGGCGACCGACACGGGCGACGTGGGCATGGGGACCTCGCTGTTCATCGACCGCGCGGGGGACTGGCACCTCGCGTACGCCGATGGCCGCTCGGAGGGGCTGCGGTACGCGCGGGTCAAGGGCGGCACCGACGTCGAGGCGGCCGAGGTGGCGGACGATGGGCTCGGGATCGAGGGGGTCCCCTTCGCGGACGGGCAGCACCTCGTCGGCGACGACGCGAACGTGTTCGTGACGCCGTCCGGAGAGGTGCGCATCAGCTACCAGGACGCGACGAGCGGCACGCTGCGGCTCGCGATCGGGACGAAGAGCGGCGACGGCCACAGCTGGTTCGTGCAGGCGATCGAGCAGCAGGGGTTCGCGGGCGCCTTCTCGCGGATCGTCGAGGTGAACGGGCGGCTGCTCATCGCGAACTGGTGGCGCGTCGGCGGGCAGACCACCAAGGGCGACGTGGCGCTCGTCGCCCCCTGAGCGCCGGACAGGCGCGCCTGCGGCGCGGGACGCCGCGCGCGGAGCCCCGCCCGAACCGTACGGCCTGCGGATCGCCCTTGATCGGGCGATCGATCGGCTGACTATGCTCGGGCGGCGCGCCGGGCGCGCGCGGTTTCTGCAGCGGTCTGCAGGTGGAGCGAAGCGTCACAGGAAAGGCTTGGGACCATGAAATCGACGGGACGAACGAGCAGCAAGGCGGCGGGCAACGCATCCCCTCCCGGCTCCAGCGGGGCGCTGAACGAGGGCGGCGCGCAGGCGCGGCGCGCCCCGCAGCGACGGAAGATCGGCATCCTCTTCACCTCGTGCGTGGTCCCCGCCGCGTCGGCCGTCGCGGCGCTGCACCTCGCCGGATGCTGGCCGCTGTCTTACTCCGAGCGGTGCGAGGACGACGCTAGGTACTGCCCCGCCGACGGGACCGGAGGCAACGACAATCCGCCCGACCCCACCTGCGACGTGGATCCGACCCAGGATCCGAGCGCGGTGCGGGACCAGTGCGCTGTGTTCGCGCGCGCGGGCGCGGCGGCCGGAGGCGACGGGACGATGGCGAGGCCGTACGCGTCGCTCGCCGACGCGATCGAGAACGCGAACGGCAAGCGGGTGCTGGCGTGCTCGATCGGAGCGTTCGAGGGCAGCGTGACGGTCGGCGTGGCGGCCGAGGTGATCGGCGGCTTCGACTGCAACGCGGACTGGACGTGGAGCGCGGAGGCGCCGAGCACGATCGCGGGCGACGCGAACAAGGCGGCGCTCACGCTGACGAAGGGCGCGAGCGGCGCGAAGCTGCGGAGCTTCAAGATCGTCGCGGCCGACGCGACGGTGGCGGGCGGGTCGTCGATCGGCGTGGCGGCCGACGACATCGACGCGGAGCTCTCCAGCGTCGCCGTGGTCGCGGGCAACGCGATGGGCGGCGCGGTGGGCGAGACGCCGGAAGGCGCGCAGGACGGGGCGAGCGCTCCGGCGAGCGTCTCGAACGCATGCGTCGGCCCGGCGGCGGTCTTCGGCGGCGAGCCGGGCACCACGGAGTGCGAGGACGGCGCTGTGTCGAGCGGCGGCGTCGGCGGCCTCGGCGGCAACCTCGACGTGGATGAAGGCAACGGGCAGAAGGGCCAGGACGGCACGCCGCTTCCGGCAGAGAACCCCGGCGGGACCGGCCTCGGCGGCGCTGGACAGGCGACCGCGCAGGCCAACTGCGCGCGCGGCGAGGACGGCGCGGACGGCACCCCGGGCTCCCCCGGCGAAGGCGGCACCGAGACAGGGCTGACGCTGGCGGGCCCCATCGGCGGCGAGGGCAAGCCCGGCGCGAGCGGGACGCGAGGTCAGGGCGGCGGCGGCGGCGGCGGCACGAAGGCAGGGCTCTTCTGCCCAGCCGGCCCCAACACCGTCGAGGGCGTGGGCGCCAGCGGCGGCGGCGGCGGGGCCGGCGGCTGCGGCGGGAAAGCAGGGACCGGCGGCAAGGCCGGCGGGTCGAGCATCGGGATCCTCAGCCTCGGGACCAGGCTGGTGCTGATCGACGTGACCGTCACCGTGGGCAATGCGGGCATCGGGGGCATGGGCGGCGACGGCAAGCCAGGTGGCAACGGGGGCATGGGCGCCGCCGGCGGTATGGCCTCTGGCAAGGTGGGCTCCAAGCCGGGCTGCCCCGGCGGCATGGGCGGGGTGGGCGGCGACGGCGGCCCCGGCGGCGGCGGTCGAGGCGGCCACGCGGTGGGCATCGCCTACGCGGTCACGCCGAGCCAGGCGCCGGCGCTGAGCGTCGTGGAAGGCACGGCCGGCCTCGGCGGCCTCGTCGGCCTCGGCAGCGTGGGCGACCCCACCGCAAGCAACGGCGCGCCCGGCGTGAGCGGCGCGTGCTGGGACTTCGGCGCGATGAAGAGCTGCCCGCAGCAGTGAGCCGCGCGGCGGCGCGATCAGGTGCTCAGGGAGGCCGCGCCGATCTCCGCGGTCGCCGGGCCCCTGACGCGCGCGCGCTCGGCGGCCACGAGCTCGAGGAGCTCCTGAAGGCTCGCCTGCCCGCTGTCGAGCAGCGCGCGCATCGCGCCGTCCACGGTCCCCTGCGCGCGCGCCAGGCGGGGAGCGCTCTCCCCGCCCTCCCGCGCGATCAGCATGTCGTGCAGCATCCGCCTGAGCCCCGCCATCGCCTCGGTCTTCGAGCGCATCGCCATCACCTCGCCCCCCTCGGCTAGCGGAGGCGGCGCGCTCCGGCCAAGTTTCAGGCGCGCGGCAGCCTGCCCAGCGCGAGGTCCGCGGCCGCGCGCTCGACGCCCGCGAGCGCGACGGCCGGGCCTTTCCGCGGGACGAGCACCACGCGGCAGCGGCCGCGGGTCGCCGTCTCCAGGTGCGACAGCCCGAAGTCGAGCGCCGCGCCGAAGGCGAAGACGAGCGCGCCCATGCCGAGCAGCTCCGGGGAGCCCGCCCGCGCGCCGTCGACGAGCAGCGACATGCCGAGGTACGTCCCCAGCCCGAGCGCGACGAGCCCCGCGTAGAGGCCGAGCCGCGGGTAGCGCACCTCGCGCGTCGCCCGGAGCAGCGCCTCGACCGGGATGTACGTCTCCTTCTCCCGCAGCGCCCGGCCGAGCAGCTCGGTCCGGCTCCGGACGGTCACGCCCCGCGGCCCGACCTCGATCGCGGCGGGCCGGCGGTACCGCAGGAGGAACCGCCCGGCGAGCCGGCCCGCGTGCATGACCAGCAGGATCCCTGTCGCCGCGAGCAGCACGAGCGCCACCGGCCCGCGCGGCGGCGGCGAGAGCTCGCCC
>NZ_JEMA01000837.1 GCF_001589285.1 Sorangium cellulosum
GGAGGGGGCCGGCGCGGCCCCCGTGGAGCGCGCGGGCGCTGGCCGACAGGCGCACATGGCGAGCGCCGCGGCGACGAGCAGGAGCTTGCGGAGAGACGACCGGGCTGGACGAGCGGTGGCGAGCACGCGCGCAGCGTAGCGCATCCGCCCCGCCACGAGGGCGCCCCGGGCGCGCCCGGGGCGCGGCGCCGGGGCTCAGCGGGCGGGCGTGAACGCGAGGTGGAGCGTGTACCGCCCGGCGTCCGCCGCGCTGTACGTGTCCACGAAGATGAACAGGGGCGCGCCGCCGTCGACGGCGAGCGCGATCGTCTCGGGGGCGGTGCCGCCGGCCTTGCTGTCCTCGCACCGGATCTGGGAGTCCTCGTCCGCGCAGCTCGCCCGCACGTAGAGCCCGAGGTCTGTCGCGGAGGACAGCGCCAGCGTCAGCGTGCCGTCGCTCGGCGGCGTGTACGTGTGGATCTTCTCCGGCATCCCGCGCGTGAAGCAGGTGCCGTTGAACAGCCTCGTGCCGGTCGACGTGTCGCCCTGGTTGTCGCCGAGGACGGCCGGGAGCGCGTCGGCGCAGGCGTCGTCGAGCTCCAGGGTGCACTCGGCCGAGCAGCCGTCGCCGCTCGTGGTGTTGCGGTCGTCGCACTCCTCGGGCTGACTGATGATCCCGTCGCCGCAGATGGCCGGAGAGAACACGAAGTCGAGCGTGTACGGCCCTGCGTCGTCCAGGGAGTAGGCGTCGACGAAGATCGGGATCGCCTCGTCCCTGTGCACGACGAGCTCGAGCTCCTCCTCCTCGAGATGGGTGCCCGTGGCGGCATAATCGTCATTGCAGTCGATCTCGGCGAAGCTGTTCGTGCACACCGTGCGGGCATAGAGCCCGTGATCGCTCTCCGACTGGAGCACGACGAGGAGCGTGCCGGACTGGCCCGCGGGCGGCCTGAACAGGTGGAGCTGCTCCGGCCCGCCGCCCGTGCAGCTTGCCTGGAACACGCTCGTGCCGGTCGACGTGTCGCCTGCGATTGTCGTCGTCGTCGTCACGGCCGCGGCGTCCGCGCAGGCTGCGTCGGCGATCGGGCCGCAGGTCGCGTTGCAGTCGTGGTCCGCGCAGTCGGTCAGGCCGTCGCCCTCGTCGTCCACGCCGTCGGCGCACGCCGTCTCGCCCTGCTTGCAGGTGCTGTCGAACGGGTCGCACATGCCGAGCTCCGTGCACTGCGCGTGGTCGGTGCACGCCGGGGTGCACGCCGTGATTCCGTCGACAACCTCGCTGCATCTGTAGCCATCGCGGCACGCGTCCGGTCCGCTGCACCCGAGGATGCACAGGTTCACGCCCTCGCCGAAATCGACGCAGACGCCGCCGTCGGAGCACGCGCCCACGGCGGGATCGCACGGGCTCGCGCAGGAGCCGGACGGCCATCCCCATTCGGTCTCCGTGATGCAGTACTCGCCGGCGCAGGCGTCGTGGTCGGCGCACGCGGCGCCGTAGATGGTGGAGGGACCTCCGCCGGTGCCGCCGGTGGGCTCAGCGCCGCCGGTGCCGCCGGTGGGCTCGGCGCCGCCGGTGCCGGTGGGTTCAGCGCCGCCGGTGCCGGTGGCGCTGCTCGTGCCGGTGGGCTCGGCGCCGCCAGAGCCGGTGGCGCCGCCGGTGGCGCCGGTGGGCTCGGCGCCGCCAGAGCCGGTGGCGCCGCCGGTTCCGGTGGGCTCAGCGCCGCCAGAGCCGGTGGGCTCGGCGCCGCCTGTTCCGGTGGCGCCGCCGGTTCCGGTGGGCTCGGCGCCGCCTGTTCCGGTGGGCTCGGCGCCGCCAGTTCCGGTGGGCTCGGCGCCACCGCTGCTGCCGGTGCTGGTCGCGTCCGAGCCGGTGCCGCTGCCTGTCACGTCGATGCCACCGGCACCACCGGCACCACCGGAGCCGCCACTGCCACCTTCACCGTCATCGTCGCCACACCCGGCGGTCGTCGAGAGCGCGAGCACAAAGAGACCTGCCACGAGTCGTATGTTCATCCACCCGCTCCACCAGAAACAGATTGTCGGGACGCGAGGTGAACCGCACCCCACGCCGCAGCGTCATGCCATCTTCGGCGCAACAGCATCGCCTGCCAACCCCTCTGTCGTGTCGTCCGCAATCTCGTCCGCGCTCCCGGACGCGGCGTGTGCGCCGAGCTGCGCCGTGACCCTCGCGAAGAGACGGCGCGCCGAGCGTGCCAGCGCCCCCATCCGCAGCCGAGCGCGTGCGTTCGGCGGCAGGCTGGCGTACGTTCGCGCGCGATGACGCCCGAGAAAACGCTGCTCCTCTCCCAGTCCGATGTGGCCTCCCTTCTCTCCATGGAGGCGGCCATCACCGCCGTGGAGGCGGCGTTCGCGGCGCACGGCCGAGGCGAGGCCGCGATGCCGCCGAAGGTGTACCTGGGGCTCCCGGCCCACGACGGCGATCTCCGTGCGATGCCGGCCTACGTCGATGGAGCGGCCGGGGTGAAGTGGGTCAATTCCCACCCGAAGAACCCCGCGCGCTTCGGCCTGCCGTGCGTCAGGGGGCTTTATCTCCTCAGCGACCCGGCCACGGCGACGCCCCTCGCGGTGATGGACGCGACCCGCCTCACGGCGGTGCGGACCGGCGCGGCGGCGGCGATCGCGTCGAAGCACCTCGCGCGGCCGAACCCCCGGACCCTCGGCTTCATCGGCTGCGGCGTGCAGGCGCGCTTCCTCCTCGACGCCCACCGCGCCGTTTACGGCGATCGGCTGGAGGTGCTCACCGCGGACGTGTCGCGCGAGGCGAGCGAGCGGTTCGCGGCCGAGGCGGGCGGGCGCGCCGTCTCGGCGGAAGAGGCCTCGGGCTGCGACATCCTCTGCACCACGACGCCGGCGCGCGCGCCGGTCGTGCAGCGCGCGTGGGTTCGGCCGGGGGCGCACATCAACGCGATGGGCGCCGACGCGCCCGGCAAACAGGAGCTCGATCCGGAGATCCTCCGGGACGCGCGCGTGATCATCGACGACTGGGCGCAGGCGACCGAGAGCGGCGAGGTCAACGTGCCGCTGCACGCGGGCGCCCTGCACCGCGAGCACATCCAGGGCACGATCGGCGAGATCGTCGCGGGCAAGCTCGCCGGGCGCGGCGACGCGGCCATCACGGTGTTCGACTCGACCGGGCTCGCGATCCAGGACGTCGCGCTCGCCCGCGTCGTCTACGCCGCCGCGCGCAGCGAGGGCGCGGGCACGTCGTTCGACTTCTTCGCCTGAGCGCGGCCCGTCACGGCGTCCGCGCGCACCGGATGCCGATGCTGTAGTAGACGGTCGAGGGCGCGACGTTGACGCGCTCGGACGACAGCAAGAAGCTCGATTTGCCGAACGAGCTCCCGCCGCGGACCACCCGCTCCGCGGTGTCGGCCACGTTCGCGCAATCGACGCACGGGGCCGGGTAGTCGCCGAACCCGTCCAGCACCCACTCCCGCATGCTCCCGCCGAGATCGGCCTGCGCCCACCGCCCGTCGCCCCTCGGCGAGCGGGACCCGACAGGCACGATGTCCGAGAAATCGCTCTGGAAGGTGCAGCCCGGCGCCGCGCTCTCCCTGCAATCGTACGACGCGTAGCTCGCGTCGATCTCCGTCGACTCCGGCGGGCTCGACCACGGATACTGCCGCTGCTCGCTCCCTCCGGCTGCCGCGTGGTTCCACTCGGCTTCCGTCGGCAGCCGGCCCCCGTCCCACGCGCAGAAGGCGGCGGCGACGTACCAGCTCACGCAGTTCANGGCGGCGGCGACGTACCAGCTCACGCAGTTCATCGGCAGGTGATCGTGCGCGCCGGGAGCATCGGTCCACGTGGCCATGTCCGGGTTGTCCGGAGCGCACGTCACCGCGGCCCTCAGCGCCGCCGCGTCCGCGGGCAGCTCGCTGCTCCAGGCGGGATCCCACCCGCTGCCCTGGATGCCCGGGTGCGCTCCGGCGTCGGCGACTGGCTGGCTCCCGGGATACGCCACCACGAACTTCCGGAACCTCCCCACCGTCACCTCGAAGCGATCCAGCAAGAAGCCGCTCACCGTGGCCGGAAACTCCGGATTGTTGCTGCGATTGAAGCTCCCCGCGGGGATCATCGAAGTCGCGCAGCAGCTCTCGGCGCTCCCTGGCCCGCACGTGGAGGGCAGCCCGTCGCAGCTCGGCGGCGCCGTGCACGTACCCCCGTGGCACACGGGCGCTCCTGCAGGGCACGCCTCCGGTGCGCCCCACTGCCCGTGATCGCTGCACCGCTGCACCCGGTTGTCCGCGCACCGCGCGTCGCTGGGCGCGCACTCGCCGCTGCCGCCATGGCCGCCGCCTCCTGGGCCCGCGCTGTCGTCGCCGCCTGGGCCGGTGTCTCCGCCGCCTGGGCCGGTGTTTCCGCCGCCGGGGCCGGCGTCGCCGCTCTCCACCGGATGATAGTCTTTGTCGAGCCCCAGGAGCGCCGTACAGCCGCTGGCCATGAAGGCCGACGCCGCCCACCACCGTGCAGCGCGCTTGATTCTCATCGCTTCTCCTTAGCTCCCTCGGCGTCGATCGCTGGCACTCTCGGCAGGCGAGGCGCCGAGATGGGGACGAGCCGCGGCGAGCGCGCGGCGGCCGCCGGGCTCAATAACGACCGAAGAGGGAGCTCTGGGTTGTCTTGGGCGGCGTTGACGTCCTGGCGCTCGCGACCGGCTTCGGCGCCGGGGTCGCCGCCTTGCTCGGGCGCGCTGCGGGAGGCGCGCTCGCCGTGGGCGCGGCCGCGACGCGCGCGCTGGGCGCCGGCGTCACCGTCGGCGCTGCG
>NZ_JEMA01000838.1:0-4214 GCF_001589285.1 Sorangium cellulosum
GTGCGAGGCGCGGCCGAGCAGCCGCCTGAGGTGCAGGCCCGCGAGCTCCGGCGAGCCGACGCGATCGTCGACGGCGGCGCGATCCACGAGCGCGAGCGCCCTCAGGGTGGCGGCGCCGAGCGCCTCGTCCGTGCGGCCGATGATCTCGCGCACCGTGCGCCGGGCGTCGCCGCGCCGTCGCCGCGCGACGATCGCCCGCGCGACGATCGCCGCGAGCAGCAGGGCGAGGCCGGCCCCGGCGAGCGCGCGGGCGAGGGGAGAGCCGACGCGCGCGACGTGCGCCGCGCCGAACAGCCCCGCGAAGGCCGCCGCGGTGAGGGCGCGCCGCGCGGAGGGGCCCACCTCCGCATCCCAGATGGAGCGCAGCCGCGCGATGGACAGGGCGGGCGCCTCGTTATCCATGGAGGCAAGGGTAATCGGCGGAAGCAGGGGGTCCAGCGGATCGGTGGGGTCCGCCGTGGGGCGGGGCGCCCCGGCGATCAGACGTCGAGCTCGCCGTCGGTCATGAACCAGCTGTTCGGGTCGAGCAGCACGCGCCGCAGCTCTTCCGGGAAGCTCGGGTCGAGGTGTACGACAAGCCACCGCGAGCCGACGCTCGGGGGGTGCGGGCGGGAGAAGAAGCCGAGCGCGCGGAGGCGCGCGTTGAAGGCGGGAGGGGTCACCAGGAGCATGCCCACGGAGACGTGCCCCTCGCGCCGCATCGCCTGGCAGAACTCGAGGAGCAGGGCGTCGAGCAGGGGGCCGTCGTCCTCGCAGAACATGTCGGTCAGCTCGACCTTGTTGTTCCGCACCGAGTAGACGGCGTAGCCGAGCAGCCGCCCGTCGTGCCTGTCGAGCATGCAGAAGAAGCGGTAGCGGGCGGCGCCGATCTGCGCGTAGCGCCAGTTCAGGAACTGGGCGCTCCGCTCGCCGACGATCGGCGAGGGCCTCGCGCGCGACCACAGCTCGTCGAAGCGGTGATCGGCGGCGTCCACGAGCTCGGTGCGCACCCGGCGCCCCTTCGCGAGCAGCACCGCGGTGTCCTTGACCGCCATCGAGGCGTCGATCGCGCGCCCCGCGGCCCGGACCAGGGCGTTGTCCGGTTTCACCGTCGCCCGCTGGACGAACCGCTCGGCGGCCGTCGACAGCGCCTGCGTGAGCGGGGCGGGCGGGGCGGCCGGCTCCGACGCCTCCCAGAGCGCGCGCCAGCGAGGGTGAGGGACCGCCGAGGCGGCCCGCTCGGCGACCCGCTGCACCACGGCGCCCACCGTGCTGCGCTGCTCGCCGGCCGACGAGGCCGCGAGCTCATGCAGCTTGTACGCGGCCATGAGGGGCCGGACCCAGATGATGGAGTCGGCGATCTTCTTGTAACCGGCGCGCTGGAAGATCGGGAATGAGGCCTTGTTGGGGAAGCCGTACAGGAAGTCGACCCCGGCGTCGCGGCAGCCCCTCGCGAGCTCGCGCTGGATGGTCATCGCGGCGCCGGCGATGCGGTGCGCCCGGGTCACGCCGAAGTCGCCGAGGATGCCGGCCTTCAGCTTGCGCCCGCTGACATAGAGGTCGCGCGGGTAGAACGAGCCGCTGCCGATGATCTCGCGCTCGGGGCCGTGAAAACCCATCCAGGTCCGAGGGGGGCCGGCCGGGTTCTGCTCCTGGAACCAGCGCATCCGGCGCTCCGCGAACTCCTGGGATACCTCGCCGTGGGCGAGGTTCTCTCTCCAGAGCTGCACGAGGACGTCCCTGTGCTCCTCCGGCTGGATGCGGGCGGCGCTGTAGACCTTCTCCATGGTTCCGGTGCGCTCTCCTGGCGCGGCCGAGCGGGCGCGCCGGGGCCCCTCATGGCCGAAGGCGACGAGGGCGTCAATCGCGCCCGGCGCGCGCTTCTCCGGCGCTGCTCGGGACGTGAAGGCGCGCGCAGCGAGGCCGGCGCGGCGACGGCGCGAGCGCGGAACGAGAGTACACTCGCGCGATGCTCCGCCGCGCCATCGCCGCCGTCGCCTGGCTCTCGCTGCTCTTTGCCCTCTCGTGCAGCTCCGCCCTGCCGCCTTCCCCTCCAGGCACGCCGCAGCCGGCGGAGGCCGGCGGCGCGCCGCCGGGGCCGAAAGCGCCGGGCGACGAGCTCATGGTCGCGGAGGGCGACCCTGGTCCCGTGCCGGTGACCCGCGCCGATCCCGCGCGCGGCAGCCGGCTTGCGCCCGTGACGATCGTCGTGTTCTCCGACTTCGAGTGTCCCTTCTGCAAGCACCTGGGCGGCACGCTGAGGCAGCTCGAGCAGCGGTATGGCCCGGAGCAGCTCCGGGTCGTGTGGAAGAACTTCCCGCTCGCCTTTCACAGGCAGGCTCGGCCGACAGCGGAAGCAGCCATGGCGGTGTTCGCCCACGCCGGCCCCGGCGGCTTCTGGGCGTTTCATGACGCCATCTTCGCGGCCGACGAGCGGCTCTCGCCGGAGATCGAGGCGGCGGCGCTCCGGCGCGCCGGGGTGACCCCCGGGCAGATCCAGCAGCTCGTGCAGCAGAGCGGCGCGGCGCGGAAGGTCGAGGCGGACATGGCGCTCGCCGCGCGGCTCGGCGTGAACGGCACGCCCGCGTCGTTCGTCAACGGCGTCCTCGTCGTCGGCGCGCAGCCGGCCGAGCGGTTCGCCGAGATCATCGACGCGCAGCTCGCGGCGGCGCGGGAGCTCCGCGCCGCGGGGACGCGGCCGGAGCAGGTGTACGCGGCGCTCGCTGCGAAGAACTTCGCGGCTCCCGCCGAGGAGCCCGAGGACGAGGAGGAGGACGTCAGCTCGGTCGTGCACCTCGTGCCGGTCGGCGACTCGCCCGTGCGCGGCAAGGACACGGCGCTGGTCACGATGGTGATGTTCAGCGACTACCAGTGTCCGTTCTGCAGGCGGGTCACGCCGACGATCGAGAAGCTCGCAGCGCAATACGGCGACAAGCTGCGCGTCGTCTGGAAGGACAACCCGCTCCCGTTTCACCCGCGGGCCGAGCCCGCCGCAGAGCTCGCGCGCGAGGCCCGGGCCCAGAAGGGGGACGCCGCCTTCTGGCAGGCGAACGACCGTCTCCTCGCCGGCGAGGCCGCCCTCGACGACGCCTCTCTCGAGGCCGTCGCCGCGGACCTCCAGTTGAACGTCGCGGCGGCGAAGCGCGCCATCGCCTCGCGCAAGCACGCGGCCAAGATCGAGGCCGACGTGGAGCTCGCGGACGATCTCGGCGCGAGCGGGACGCCTCACTTCTTCATCAATGGACGCAGGCTCATCGGCGCGCAGCCGATCGAGAAGTTCCAGGCGATCATCGACGAGGAGATCGCGAAGGCGGAGGCCATGGTCGTGGAGGGGACGCCGCGCGCGGGCGTCTACGAGGCCGTCCAGAAGCAGGCGGTCCCGCCGGAGCCCCCGCCCCGGGTGTCCGTGCCGCCCCCGTCCAGGGAGCACCCCGGCAAGGGCGCGGCCGCCGGCAAGGTGGTCATCCAGATGTTCTCCGACTTCCAGTGTCCTTACTGCGCGCGCGGCGCGGCCACGATGGACGAGCTCCTCAAGGCCTTCCCGGGCAAGGTCCGTGTGGTCTTTCGCCACCTGCCGCTGCCCTTCCACCCCGAGGCGCAGCTCGCCGCCGAGGCGGCCATGGAGGCGATGGCGCAGCAAGGGCCGGCCGGCTTCTGGAAGATGCACGACCGGCTCTTCAAGGACAACGCCGCCTCGAACCTCGACCGGGCGGCGCTGGAGCAGCACGCGGCGAGCCTCGGGCTCAACGCGGCGCGCTTCACCAGGGCCCTCGACGAGCGCACGCACCGCGCCGCCGTCGAGGCCGACATGCAGGTCGCGAAGAGCGCCGGTATCACCGGGACTCCGGGCTTCGTGATCAACGGTTACCTTGTCAGCGGAGCTCAGCCGCTCGCCAAATTCAAGAAGGTCGTGCGCCGCGCCCTCGTCGAAGCGAAGTGAGTCGCGCGAGACCGGGGAAACGCAGGGCGCTCGGGTCAGGCGCGCCAGGCCTCCCGACGCCCGCGCGCCAGCCGTGTTTCCCCGCGCGTCTCCACCGGTGTTGTCCGTCGACCTCGTGATACCCTGTCCCAATGCCCAAACCGCGCGGTCGGGGGACATCGGCCGAACCCAGGCGCACCGTCATGGCATCGAGCGGGCGCGCGCGCGCGCAGCCTCACGCCAAGGCGGGCGAGCGCGGAGGCGCTGACGCGGGCGCGCCGGTGGCGCTGCGCGACCGGCAGGAGCGGCCGCCCGC
>NZ_JEMA01000838.1:4231-8320 GCF_001589285.1 Sorangium cellulosum
GGCAGGAGCGGCCGCCCGCCAGCTCGGGGGCTCGGCCGAGGAGGGCGAAGGCAGCGGCCGCGCTGGCGGAGCGCGCCGCGACGAAGCGAACGCCGGCGCCGCGCAAGCGCGCTGCAGCGGCGCGACCGGCCGCGCCGAACAAGCGCGCTGTGGCGGCGCGACCGGCCGCGCCGAACAAGCGCGCCGCCAAGGAACGGCCGGCGGCGCCGGGCAAACGCGCCGCCAAGGAACGAGCGGCGCCGCCTGGGAAGCGCGGCGCGAAGGAGCGGCCGGCGGCGCCTGGGAAGCGCGCAGCGGCGGAACAGCCGGCCGCGTCGAACAAGCGCGTTGCGAAGGAAAGGCCTGCCGCGCCGAAGATCCGCGCGGCCAGGGCGCGCGCCGACGAGCAGGTCCGCGCGGCGCCGCCGAAGCGGCGAGCGCGGCGCGCCAAGGCGAAGAGCGAGGCGGACGACGCGGAGCTCGGGCCACCTCGGCCGCCGGAGCTCGACTGGGACGACACGCCGTCCGACAGCGCCGAGGAGGCCCGCGCCCAGCGCTGGGCGGCGCGGGGCGAGGAGCTCTTCCAGCAGCTCGCCGATCACGGCGCCTCGCAGCACGAGTACCGCGCCGACCTCAAGGAGGGGCGCTTCGTCTGGCTCGCGCCGAGCGGCCGCGTGTCCGCCGAGGCGAGGGCGCGCCTCCTGTGCAGCTGGTCGCGCGCCACCTCGGTGCTTGTCATGGCGTGGGCCGATCCGCTCGTCAGCGGCGCGGGGATCGAGCGCGTCGACGGGATCCCCGCGGAGCAGGACAGCATCGATGAGGCGGGCGCCTGGCAGAGCGCGATGGCGGCGGCCGAGGCGTGCGGCGCGGCGTACCTCTACCGCGTGTCCTCGCCGCAGGCCTGGTATTTCCTCGCGCTCGACGACCTCACGTTCTCGCCCCAGCGCGCCTCGTTCCACCCCGGCGCGCCTGTCGGCCTCGTGCTGCGCACCATCGGCGAGGTGCGCGAGGCGATCGGGTCCCGCGCCGAGCCCGCCGACGTCATCCGCGACAGGATCTCCGCGCTCAGCGACTCGCTGATCCACCAGGCCAGGTACGCCTACCGCGACACCGACTGGGTCGCCCGCCTCGAGCGCACCGGCGCGTGTCTGATGCACCTCGCGAAGCGCATCCCGCGCGCGAGCTACAGCGCGATCGCGGCCGGCCAGCGCATCGACGAGTGGCTGGAGCGCGAGATCGCGGTCGAGCTGATCAACGCCCTCTCGCTCATCGAGGACGAGTGGAGCCTGTTCGGCTGACGCGCCGCCGCGCCGCGCCGCGCGGGTGAGCCCGCGCCGGCCGCCCTCGCGCCACCCGCCGCCGCGCACCCGCCGCGCACCCGCGCTGCGCGCGCGGCACCGCTCTTGAAGGGCCGGAGAGGGCGGAGGGGAGGGGAGGCGGCGCATGGGTCGAGCCAAACTGTTCCAGGATCGCAGGGACGCCGGGCGCAGGCTCGCGCAGCTCCTTTCGGGGTATCGGGGCGAGGCGCCGATCGTGCTCGGCCTGCCGCGAGGCGGGGTCGAGGTGGCCTACGAGGTGGCGCGTGCGCTGGGCGCGCCGCTCGATGTGTGGATCGTGCGCAAGCTCGGCGCGCCCGGGCAGCCGGAGCTCGGGGTCGGCGCGATCGCCGAGGGCGGCGAGGTGTACATCGACAGGCACCTCGTCGCGCTGCTCGGGATCACCGAGGCGGAGCTCGCCGAGATCGCGGCGCAGCAGGCCGCCGAGGTGGAGCGCCGGGTGCGCCGGTTCCGGGGCGACAGGCCGATGCCCCCCGTCGAGGGGCGGACGGTGATCGTCGTGGACGACGGCATCGCGACGGGCGGCACGGTGCGGGCCGCGCTGCGCGACCTGCGCAAGCGCTCGCCGAGGCGGCTCGTCCTCGCGACGCCCGTGGCCGCGCCGTCGAGCCTGTCGTCGCTCTGCCGCGAGGTCGACGGCGTCGCCTGCGTCGAGGAGGACCCGAGCCTCCAGGCGATCGGCGCCTACTACGAGGACTTCTCGCAGACGTCGGACGACGAGGTCGCCCTGCTGCTCGCCGAGGCGCGGCGCGAGCTGCCGCGTCCGCCGGAAGGATCGGAGCGCCCCCTCTGCGTCCAGGCGGGCACGGCCGCGCTGCCCGGCGACCTCGCGATCCCGGAGAGGGCGGTCGGCCTCGTGATCTTCGCCCACGGCAGCGGCAGCAGCCGCAGGAGCCCTCGCAACCGCTCCGTCGCGGAGGCGCTCTGGCGGTGGGGGCTGGCCACGCTGCTGTTCGACCTGCTCACCGAGGACGAGGAGGCGGAGGATCGCCGGAGCGCTCCCCTCCGCTTCGACGTCGAGCTGCTCGCCCGGCGGCTGGTCGGGGCGACGGACTGGGCGCTCGCGCGCCCCGAGCTCCGTCACCTCGGCGTCGGCTACTTCGGCGCCAGCACCGGCGCGGCGGCCGCGCTCATGGCCGCGGCGGCGAGGCCCCGCGTCGTCGGCGCCGTCGTGTCGCGCGGCGGCAGGCCCGACCTCGCGGGCGCGGCGCTGCCCCGGGTGCGGGCGCCGACGCTGCTCATCGTGGGCAGCGCGGACACGGCGGTGCTCGAGCTGAACCACGAGGCCCTCGACCGCCTCGCCGGCCCGCGCCGCCTCGCCGTCGTGCCCTCCGCGACGCACCTGTTCGAGGAGCCGGGCGCGCTCGCGGCGGTCGCCCGGCTCGCCGGCGAGTGGTTCGCGCATCACCTGTCGCCGAGAGGGCACGAGGCGCGGGCGTGACGCGCCGGCCAGCGCGCCGCGCTACCTGGAGAGCCAGACAGCGTACGCGTGCGGCATGAACGGCGCGTCGTCCGGATCGAACGGGCGGCTCCGGATCATGCTCCCCGCGTTGACGCCCACGATGAGCAACCCCGACAGGCCCCCGAGCCCCACCACGGTGCGCTGCGCGCGGCTGCTCCCGAAGATGCCGGCCACCTCGACGCGGCCGGCCTCGGCGCCCTGCCTGTCGACCTTCACGATCGCCCAGCGGAACAGCGCCGGCAGCTCCCAGTCGGCCACGAAGGTGATCTCGGCCGTCTCGAGATCGGGCGCTCCGGCCGCGCTCTCCGCCGACAGATCGAGCCAGAGGTAGGTGGCGCCTGTCGGCTCGATCGGCCGCAGGGGCGCGACCCGCCGCGGGAGCGTCGCGTAGGGCAGCGACCACTCGAAGCGCACCCGGCCGAAGTCGCCGAAGCGCGCGGCGTCCGAGAGGTGGGCGCCGTCGCTGCGGCTGCCGAGGAACGCCCGCGCGACAGCGAAATCGAGGAGCAGGTCGTCGAGATCCTTGCCGCGGGACCGGAGCGACGCCCGGAGCGCGTCGAAGACGTCGGGCTCGGCGCGGAAGCGCGCGGCGCCCGCGGGCGTGGATTGCGCCGCGATCGCGAGCAGCGACACAGCGATCTGCGCCGGCGTCCCGGTGCCGTGGGCGTCGTCGAGGTACCACGGGAAGAGCAGGGCGCCGTCGAGCGCGCCGAGCGCGGCGCCGGTGAGCGCCCGCTCGGGCGCGCGCTGGAAGGCGTCGACGGCGGCGAGCTCCTCGGCCGGGCAGGGCGCCGCGACGGCGGCGAGGTAGCTCGCTGTCATCGCGAGCGCGCCCTCCTCCGCCCCGGCGTCGAGGCGCGCGGCGACGGCGTGCCCGAGCGCGTAGGCCGCGTCGGAGGCGCTCGCGCACCCGCCTCGCCCGTGCGCCGCCGGCGCCGCGGCGACGGCGAACGCGCTCGCGGCGTCGAACCGANCGCGGCGACGGCGAACGCGCTCGCGGCGTCGAACCGATCCCCGAGCGCCCGCATGTCGTGCCCGACGCGGAGGGGCCCGCGGCGCGGGCCGCGCTCCAGGTAGAGGTCGTACGAGGGGCCTCCACCCCGCTGCCCGTCGGGGAGCGGGCGCGGCAGGCCGAGGGCGTCGTAAGCGCGCGTCGCGGCCTCCAGGTGAGCGAGGCCCTCCAGGACGGCGGCCCCCGGGACGTCCGCGGGCGCGTGCACGCAGACGGGCAGCGTGAAGGAGCAGGCGCGCTGCGGCACGTCGCGCTCGTCGGGCCGCTGCACCGGCGAGACCACGGGGCGACCGTCGGCC
>NZ_JEMA01000839.1 GCF_001589285.1 Sorangium cellulosum
GCTGCGGCCGCGGGCGCGGCGGCGCCGAAGTGCCTCGCGCTCAACGATCTCTCCAAGGTCCTCAGGACCAGCCGTCGATGGGACGAGCTGCTCGAGGCGTGGGCCGGCTGGCACGCGATCGCGCCGCCGCTCCGGCCGAAGTTCGAGCGCTACGTCGCCCTCGGCAACAAGGGGGCTGCGGAGATCGGCTTCCCGGACGTCGGCGCGCTCTGGCGCGCCGGATACGACATGTCTCCCGAGGCGTTCGAGGCCGAGACCGACCGGCTCTGGGGCAAGCTGAAGCCGCTCTACGACGAGCTGCACTGCCACGTGCGCGCCAGGCTGCGCGCGATCCACGGAAAGGAAAGGATCGGCGACAAGGCCCCGATCCCGGCCCACGTGCTCGGCAACATGTGGGCGCAGGACTGGTCGAACATCTACGCGCTCATGGAGCCGTACAAGGGCCAGCCGTCGCTCGACGTGACGCGGAAGATCAAGGCGAAGAAGCTCGACGAGAAGCAGATGGTCTCCCTCGGCGAGCGGTTCTTCACCTCGCTCGGGTTCGATCCGCTGCCCGCGACGTTCTGGGAGCGGTCGCTGCTCAAGAAGCCGGTCGATCGCGAGGTCGTCTGCCACGCGAGCGCCTGGGACGTGGGCGATCGGGACGATCTCCGCATCAAGATGTGCGTCGAGCCGACCGAGGAGGATCTCATCACGATCCACCACGAGCTCGGGCACATCTACTATTATCATCAGTATTACAAGCTCCCGGTCCTGTTCCAGTCCGGCGCCAACGACGGTTTCCACGAGGGGATCGGGGACACGCTGGCCCTCTCCGTGACGCCGGCCTACCTGAAGACGCTGGGGCTCGTCGACAGGGTGCCCGAGGACGAGAAGGGGCTCATCAATTTCCTCTTCAAGAAGGCGCTCGACAAGATCGCGTTCCTCCCGTTCGGAAAGCTCATCGACCAGTGGCGGTGGGACGTCTTCGCGGGCAAGACGAGGCCGGCCGACTACAACCAGGCGTGGTGGGCGCTGCGGCTGAGGTACCAGGGCGTCGCGCCGCCGGTGCCCCGCAGCGAGGCCGACTTCGACCCGGGGGCGAAGTTCCACGTCCCGGCGAACGTCCCGTACACGCGCTACTTCCTCGCGAGCATCTATCAATTCCAGTTTCACCGCGCGCTGTGCAAGGCGGCCGGGCACACGGGGCCGCTCCACACGTGCTCGATCCACGGCAGCAAGGCCGCGGGGGAGAAGCTGCGCGCCATGCTGTCGCTCGGCGCGAGCCGCCCCTGGCAGGAGGCGATGCAGGCGATGACCGGCGAGAGCGAGGCCGATCCGGGCGCGATGCTCGAGTACTTCGAGCCGCTCCGGAGATGGCTCAAGGAGCAGAACAAGAATGAAGTCTGTGGGTGGTAGTCGGGCGTAGGTGAGCTGTGCGCGTCTTCGTCGCTGTCGATCCGGGAGCCGAGCTCCTCGCCAAGGCTGGAGATCTCCTTCGGGAGCTCTCGCCCCGGGCTCCGTCCGCCAAGTGGGTGGAGCCTGCGGGGCTGCATGTCACGCTCGCCTTCATGGGCGAGATAGGAGAGGAGCGCCTGCCCCTCGTCATCGCGGCGGCCGGGAGCGTCGCCGCCTTCCACAGGCCGCTCACGCTGCGCATCGAGAAGGGCGGCGCGTTCGGCGCGCGGCGCCGGCCGCGCGTGCTCTGGCTCGGCGTGGGCGGCGATGTCCGCGCCCTCACCTCGATCCACCGCGACCTCGAGCAGACGCTCTCGATGTCGACGGGCTACGTGCCGGAGGACCGGCCGTTCGAGCCGCACCTCACCCTCGCCCGCTCGCGCGACCCGCGCGGCGATCCGGCGCTCGAGGCGTGCGCCCAGGCGATCGGCGACGTCGACTTCGGCGAGACCCGGGTCGACGAGATCATCGTCTACCACAGCGAGCTCACCCCGAAGGGCGCGCGCTACACGGCGCTCGCGCGGGTGCCGCTGGAAGGCATCGGCGCCCAGGAGCCGGGGCGCTGAGCGCCGCCGCCCCCTGAAGGGGCGGGGGCTCTCCCGGGCGGCTCAGCGCCGGCGCGGCTCGGGCGGAGGGATGAGCCCGATCCGCACCGCCTCCTTGTAGGCGAACGATCGGCTCACCCCGAGCAGCCGGCCGGCCATCGCGGCGTTGCCGTCGGCCGCCCGGAAGGCGCGCGCGAACGCCTCGCGCCGCGCGCGCTCCAGCGCCTCGACAAGCGGCTCCACGGGCGCCTCCGGCGGCGGCGCGCCCGCGAGCCACAGCCGCTCTTCGGGGAGCTCGATCCGCGGCGCGCCGTGCGCGTCCGCGTCGCCGGCGTCGAAGTCCTCGCGGCGGAGGACGAGCGCCCTGCCGGCGGCGCCGGCGCCCTCGGCCACCGTCCGGCGCAGCGCGGCGCGCTCCACCGCGTTCTTGAGCTCGCGGACGTTGCCCGGCCAGGCGGCCTGGGTGAGCGCGCGCAGGGCCGGCTCGGTGAAGTCCACCCGCGCGGCCCCGAGCTCGGCCGCGATCTCCGCGGCGAAGCGCTCGCAGAGCGCCGGGATGTCCTCGCGCCGCTCGCGCAGGGGGGGCACGCAGATCGGGTAGACCCAGAGCCGGTGGAACAGATCGGCGCGGAAGCGCCCCTCGGCGACCTCCCGCCGCAGATCGCGGTTCGTGGCCGCGACGACCCGCACCTCGACGCGGCGGGCCCGGTCCTCGCCCACGGGCTGGATCTCCCCCTCCTGCAGCGCGCGCAGGAGCTGCGCCTGCGCTGCCAGCGGCAGCTCGCCGATCTCGTCGAGGAAGATCGTCCCGCCGTGGGCCGCCTCGAACCTGCCGGCGCGCGCCGCCGTCGCGCCGGTGAAGGCGCCCTTCCGGTGGCCGAAGAGCTCCGACTCGACGAGCTGCGCCGGGATCGCCGCGCAGNGAGCTCCGACTCGACGAGCTGCGCCGGGATCGCCGCGCAGTTGACGATCACGAGCGCCCGGCCCGCCCGGGGCGACCGCTCGTGCAGCGCGCGGGCGACGAGCTCCTTGCCCACGCCCGTCTCGCCCGTGACGAGCACCGGCACCGACAGCGGGGCGAGCACCGCGATCTCGCGCTCGATCCGCCGCATCACGGCCGAGCGGCCGGGCTGCGCGCCGCCGCC
>NZ_JEMA01000840.1 GCF_001589285.1 Sorangium cellulosum
GGCGCCGTCGCCCTCGCCGCCCACGAGCAGGACGTCGCTCGCGCCCGCCGCCAGGATACCGTCGACGTCCGCGTCGCGCTCGGTGAGCGCGAGGACGATCACCGCCTCGCCGCCGGGCTGCGCCCGCACGCGGCCGCAGAGCGTCGCGGCGCCGGCCGGGTCGATCCAGTCGACGGCGAGCACCGGCGGCGGCTCGCGCAGGCACTGCTCGAGCGCGCGCTCCGGGTCCGAGGTGACGCCCACGTCCGGCACATGGCGTCGGATGAGCGCCTCGAGTCGCTCGCTCGCCGCGGCGCGCCCGCGGAGGAGCAGGATAGCGGCCGATTCCGCGCAGCCCATCGGACGTCCTCTCAACGTGGGTTCGCAGCCTCTTTACCGCATCTCCACCCCGGCGTGGAGGCAGGTGATCCGTTCCCCCGCGCCTCGCCGCGCCGCCGGCCCTCCCGAGCCGCTCGTCCGTCGCGCGGCTAGCGCGGGCTCGCCGTCGCGTCGTCGTCCGGATCGCCGTCGTCGGCGACCCTCGACGCGCCGTCCGTGAGCGGCGGGTACAGGCTCTCGACGAGCGCCGCGGAGACCCGCTCCTCGAGGCGCGCGTCCATCTGCGCCATCGCCTCGCGGAGCCGGTCGATCTCCGCCGACACGGCCTCCTTGAGCGGCCGGCGCTGCGTCTCCTCCATCCCGGCGAGCGCCGTCAGCGCCTCCCCGAGGCGTTCGCGCGCCGCCTCGGCCGCGCCGCCTGCGCCGTCCGCGTCGGCCTCCCGGACCAGGTGCTCCGCGACGCGCACGCGCCCGCGGTAGCGCACCCGCGTCCGCTCGAGGAAATCCCGGTACGGCTTCACCGCCCCGCTGAGCGCCTGCACGGACGCCGCGAGCGCGCCCGCCTCGCCCCGGAGCGCCTCGCGATAGGCGTCGGCGAGCGACGGGTTGTGCTCGACGTGCGCCTCGAGCGTGGCCAGCACCTCGCGGGCCCAGCGGAGGTGCCGCAACCCCGAGGCGCCGCGGGACAGACGCCGCCTGGCCGCCCGCTCCGCGCCCGATCCGGCGCTCACGCCACCGCCGCGGCCGGCGCCGCCTCGCGCTCCGGGCGCTTCGCCGTCTCGTTGATCCGCACGCTCACGAGCTTCGAGACGCCGGGCTCCTGCATCGTCACGCCGTAGAGCACGTCGACCGACTGCATCGTGCGCTTGATGTGCGTGATCAGGATGAACTGCGAGTGGCTCGTCATGCTCCGGATCGCCTCGTTGTAGCGGGCCACGTTCGCCTCATCGAGCGGCGCGTCGACCTCGTCGAGGATGCAGAACGGCGACGGCTTGAACTGGAAGATCGCGAAGATGAGCGACACGGCGGTGAGGGCCTTCTCGCCGCCGCTCATGAGCTCGATGTTCCCGAGCTTCTTGCCCGGCGGCTGCGCCAGGATCTCGATCCCCGTCTCCAGCATGTCGTCGGGGTTGGTCAGCCTGAGCTCCGCCTGACCGCCGCGGAACATCTTCGGGAAGAGCGTCTTGAAGCGCGCGTTGATGCCGTCGTACGTCGTCTTGAAGAGCCGCTTCGACTCGCGGTTCATCTGGGCGATCGCCTTCTCGAGGTCGTCGAGCGCCTTCTCGAGATCGGCCTTCTGGCTCGAGTAGTACGTGTACCGCTCCTCGGCCTCGGCGTGCTCGCGCACGGCGTCCAGGTTGACGGGGCCCATGCGGTCGAGCAGCTCCGTCAGCTCCTGGATGCGCGCGCGGTGCGAGGCGTCGACCGGCGGCCGCTTGTGGTAGTCGCCGACGACGCGGGCGAGCTCCAGCCCGCGGAAGCGCTCGCGCACCCCCTCGATGAGGTGGTTGTGCTCGACCCGCAGCCGCTCCAGCGCGAGCTCGTGCTTGCGGAGCTGCTCCGTCACCTCGCCGAGCTCCTGGCGCAGCCCGCGCAGATCGGCCTCGCGCCCCGCGTGCGCCTGCCGCGCCTCGTCCAGCGCGCGCCGCGCCTCGGTCAGCGTGGCCTGCGCCGCGTGCGCGTCGGCGACGGCGCGGACGAGCGCCTCGCGCGCGATCACGATCGTGGCCGCGGCCTTCCCGGCGCCGACCGCGCTCTCCGTCCGCTCCTGATCGAGCCGGGCGATGCGGCCGCGGAGCTCGTTGCACGACCGCGCGAGCCGCTCGACCGTGCCCCGCGCCGCCGCCGCGCGCTCGCGCACGCGCGCGAGCTTCACCTTGCGCTCGGTCACGACCGACTGCTGCCCGAGCACCCGCTCGCGCCACTCGGCCGCTACCTGCTCGGCGTGCTCGAGGCCCGCCGCCGCCGCCTCGCGCGCCGCGCGCCCGGCCGCGAGCTTGTCGCGCGCCGCCTGCTGCTCGCTCCCGCCGGCGTCGAGGTTGTCGGCGAGGTCCTCGAGCTCGGAGCGCACCACGCCCTCGCGCTTCTGCGCCGCGGCGAGCTGCTCCTCCGCGCGGCGCAGGTCCTTCTCGGCCGTCACGAGCGCGAGCTCCCCCTCGTGCGCCTCGCTGCGCGCCCGCTCCAGCGCCGTCCCCACCTCGGTGATCCGCAGGCGGAGCTTCTGCTGCGCGTCGAGCAGCGCCGTCACCTCCTCCGACTTGGCCGCGACGAACTCGTGCAGCGCGCGCATCTCGCGCTTCTGCTCGATCATGCCCGCCGCGACAGCGTCGCCCGAGCCGCCGCTCACCACGCCGTCCTCGCGGACGACGGTGCCGTCGAGCGCCACGAGCGTGCACCCCGCGCCCTCCGCCGCGAGCCGCGCCGCGACCGCGGCCGACTCGACGACCACCGCGTCCCCCACGAGCGCCCGCGCCAGCGCCTCGTCCTCCGGCGCGAACACGAGCCGGTCGACGAGCGGCCCGAGCACGCCCTCGCCGCGCGGCGGCCGCCGCGCCGCGCCGGCCACGAACGCCGGCCGCGCCGCGATCACGCTGGCCCGCCCGCGGTTGTTCTTCGACAGATCCGCGAGCAGCGCGATCCCGCGCTCGGCGTCGCTCACCACCGCGCACTGCAGCCGATCCCCGAGCAGCCCCGCGAACGCCGCGGTCAGATCGGCCGGCGCCTCGATCCTGTCGGCCACGAGCCCGAGCAGCGCCGGGTCCTTCGTCTTGAGGAGGTTCTTCACCCCGGCGCCCACGCCCTCCAGCCGTGCGTGCAGCTCCTCGAGCGCGCGGAGCCGGTTGCGCCGCTGCCCGAGCTCGTTCTTCGCGTGCTCCACGGTGCGGTCGCTCGTGACCGCCTGCTCCCGCAGCGCCTTCATCTCGGCGTCGAGCCGCGACCGCTCCTCCGCGGAGATCCGCTTGCCGTCCGCGAGCTCCGCCACGTTCCGCGTCAGCGATGAGCGCCGCCGCTCGAGCTCCTCGGACTCGTACATGAGCCGCCCGACCTCGTCCTCCAGCTTCGCCCGCCGCTGGCTCATCTCGGTCATGCGCCGGTCGAACCCGGCGAGCGACGCCTCGGCGGCCGCGACCGCCGCGGTGGCCTCGCCGGCCCGCCGCCTCAGCGCCGCCACCTCGTGCTCGGCCGTGCGCTCGCCGTGGCGCAGCTCCTCGAGCCGCTCGTGCTGCTCGAGCGCGAGCTCGCTCTCCCGCGCCTCCTCTTCCTCGACGCCGGCGAGCTGCGCCTCGAGCTGCGCCTTCTCGGTCGTGAGCTCGTCGACCGTCTTCTCGAGCTCGCCCTGCTCCTTGGCCGCGGTGACGAGCCGCTCTTCCAGGTGCCGCAGGCGGTCGCGCGCCCGCGCGATCTCCGCCTCGTGGGTGCGCACCTGGTTGTCGGCAGCGAACGCCTCGTTCTGCGCCTTCTCGGCCCGCTCCTCGCAGGCGAGGGCCTCGAGCCGGGTGACCTCGATCTCGGCCTCGCGCGCGGCGAGCGCCGTCTGGGCCACCTGCGCGCGCTCGGCGTGCTCGGCCCTGCCGATCGACTCGCGCTGCGTGAGCACCGTGATCTCGAGGAGCTTGTGCGACGCCTCGTGGAGCACGAGGTCCTCCAGCTCCTTGCGGTAGTTCACGTACCGCTCGGCCTTCGCCGCCTGGCGCTTCAGGGACGCGAGGTTCCGCTGGATCTCGGAGACGATGTCCCCCACGCGGAGCAGGTTCTGCCGCGTCTGGTCCATCTTCTGCTCGGCCTGCTTCTTCCTGGCCTTGTACTTCGTGATGCCGGCGGCCTCCTCGATGAGCATCCGCCGGTCCTCCGGCCGCGCCGAGACGATGAGCCCGATCTTGCCCTGCTCGACGATCGAGTAGGCCTTCGTGCCGACGCCGGTGCCGAGGAACAGGTCGGTCACGTCCTTGAGCCGGACCTGGGTCTTGTTGATGAGGTACTCGCTCGTCCCGTCGCGGAAGAGCCGCCGCGTCACCGCGATCTCCGCGTAGTCCCGGTACTCGAGCGGGAGCTGCGACGCCGCCGTGGGCTCGCTGTTGTCGAAGGTGAGCGTCACCTCGGCCATCCCGTGCTGGGCGCGGGTGTCGGAGCCGTTGAAGATGACGTCCGACATCGACTTACCGCGGAGGTGCTTCGCGCTCTGCTCGCCGATGGCCCACCGGATCGCGTCGACGATGTTCGACTTGCCGCAGCCGTTCGGACCGACGATGCCCACCACGTCCGTGTCGAAATGGACCACCGTCCGGTCGACGAACGACTTGAACCCGCTGATCTCGAGCTTCCGAATGCGCATGACGTCCCCGGGACCGGCCAGGCGAGCTTAAACGTATCGTCACAGCACGCCACGTACCGTCACGACTGGCACCCCTGGGTTTACGTGCGCTGGCGTCGCGCGGCAAGACTGGAAGCCCGTCTCCTCACGCGAGCATCGAGGACCAGGTCTTGCGTAGCGCGGCGGCGCGGTGGCGCGCCGCGATCGAGAACGAGCGATGTCCGTGGCCCAACGCGCGCTCCTGGCAGCCGTCTTGACAGGTGGCTAACGTGGCCATATCCCTCGCGTTGTTTCGAGGAGTAGAAACGCCATGCCCACTTACGAATACGCCTGCACATCCTGCGCGCATGAATGGGAGGCCGAGCAGTCCATCAAGGAGGCCCCGCTGACGGAGTGCCCGACGTGCCATAGCGCGACGGCCCGGCGGCAGATCTCCCGCGGAACGGGCTTCATCCTCAAGGGCGGCGGCTGGTACTCCGACCTCTACGCCTCCGGCTCGAACAAGCCGCCTGCGAAGTCGGACGGCGGGACGGGCAGCTCCTCCGGTTCGGAGGGGACGAGCTCCGACGCCGGCTCGAGCGGCTCCTCGTCCTCGAGCGGCTCCTCGTCGACGAGCAGCACCAAGAGCGACTCCGGCGGGTCGTCCGCCTCCGCGGCGGCCTGACGCCACGGAGGCGATCGGCGACGGCGGGTGTAGCCATCCCTGCGCGGCGCGGCGCCGTGCGGGGAGAGGCCTGCGTTCGCGCCGGGAGTGCTGCGTGTCCACCTGTGCCGGGGGCGGTGCTAGGGTGGCCGGGATGGATGAGAGAAAGCGACTTGAGGAGCTCCGCCGGCAGCTCACGGAGCTGGATCAAGAAATCCTGCGAAGCGTCGAGCGCCGCGCGCGCATCGCGCACGAGCTGGCCAAGCTGAGGACGGGCACGGCCCGGTTCGCCCCCACGGCCGACGCCGCCCACATGCAGGCGCTCGAGCGCGCCGTGACGCCGCCGTTCCCGCTCCGCGCCGTCCGGCCGATCTTCGTCGCCATCGACGCGGCCTCGCGCGCCTACGAGGTCGCTCCCCGGGTCGCGTACCTGGGCGCCGAGGGCGACTACGGCTGGACCGCGGCGCACGATCACTTCGGGGTCGGCGGCGAGTTCGTCCGCGCGGACAGCGCCGTCGCGGCCATCGAGGAGGTCGCGCGCTCGCGCGCGGACTTCGCCGTGGTCCCGTACGAGTCGTTCAAGGAAGGGCCGATCTTCCCGACGATCCAGGGGATCGGCGGCGCCGATCTCAAGGTGGTCGGCGAGCGCCAGCTCGCGCAGGCGCTCGACCTCGTGAACCGGAGCGGCAACCACGCCGACGTCGAGCGGGTCTACTGCTCGCCGCAGGACCACGTGGCCTGCGTGAACTACCTCGAGCTCCAGCACCCGCGCGCCCTGGTGCTCGACGTGCGGTGCCCGCAGGTCGCCTGGGATCTCGCGGCCGAGAACGAGGGCAGCGCCGCCATCGTCCCCCGCGGCTTCACCGGCGGGCAGGAGCTCCGCGTCGCCCGCGAGAACGTCGGCGACGAGGGGGAGCTCCGGATCCGCTACGCGGTGCTCTCGCGGCTCCCCGCGCCGCGCTCGGGCCACGACGTCACGGCGATCCTCTTCAGCGTCCACGACCGGCCCGGCGCGCTCCACGACATCCTCCAGCACTTCAAGGAGCGGAGCTGCAACCTCCGGCGCGTCCACTCCCGCCCTGTGCCCGGCGAGGGCTGGGACTACGTCTTCTACGTCGAGGTCAGCGGCCACACGACCGATCGCGCGCTCGTCGCCGCGCTCGAGGGCGTGAAGCGCGAGACCAAGATGCTGAAGATCATCGGCTCCTTCCCCCTGGAGCGCCCCGACCCGCCGCACGAGCGCGCTGGATGACGAGCGAGATGGTGCGGATGCTGCTTCATTCCCGGGGCGCTGTCGCCCTGCGCCGCGCGGCGGGCGCGATGGTGATCGCGGCGCTCGCTGGTACGTCGATGCTCGTCGGCTGCGGCGGCGCGGACGACAGCCTCGCGCTGGTGGGCGGAGAGAAGATCGACGCGACCGCGATCGATCGCGACCCGCTGGCTGTCCTGCCGAGCGGCGCGGTGATGCTCGGCTATCTCGACGCGGCGGCGCTGTTCGCCTCCGGCCTGGGGGCGGAGGTCAACCAGATCGTCGCGAGCCTGCTCCCGCTCGGTCCGGAGTCGAACTTCGTCCCCTCGCGCGACGTCGTGAAGGTCTACGGCGGCCTGTACGCGATGCAGGGCGCCGACTTCTGCGCGGTCATGCAGGGCAACTTCGACGTCGACGCGATCCGCCGCGCCGCCGATGCCCGGACCGTGACCGTCATCGGCGCGCCGCTCGTGAAGACGCGCTACGCCGACAACGACCTCTTCACGGCCGGCAACGTCGGCTTCGTCGTGCTCACGCCGCACACGATCCTCACGGGCAACGAGACCGGCATGCGCCGGGCCCTCGACCGGCTCCGCTTCAGCAAGCTGCAGCGCTCCGTGCCGTCGTGGATGGTCGAGCTCCTGAACACGAAGAACGCGTCGTTCGCCGTGGCCGGCGATCTCACGAGCCAGCCCGCTGTCGCGTCCGCGGCGGGGCAGCTCCCGTTCCTCTCGGGCCTCCAGTACGTTCGCGTCATCGGCAATTTCCAGCCGCCTGGCGTCAACTTCGCCGGCGCGCTCACGTACACGGACCCGCAGAGCGCCGCGAACGGCGCCGTCGCGCTCCGCAACCTCGAGCAGATCGCGCGGATCGCGACCCTGCTCTCGTCGTGGGGCTTCGGCTACGGCTCCGTCCCTCCGATGCAGGTCGCGCAGCGCGAGAGCGACGTCGCGTTCACGCTGCCGCTCGGCGAGGGGATCGTGCGCATGCTCCTCCGCACGGCCGCCGAGACGGCGAGGAGCGCGGCGCTCGTGCGCTGACTCAGCCCCTGCGGGGCGCCCCGCGCGTGGGCGGCGCGGCGCGGGCGGGATCGTCCGGCCACGCGTGCTTCGGGTAGCGGCGGCGGAGCTCCTTGGCGATCGCCGGGTAATGGCGCGCCCAGAACCCGGACAGGTCGGTCGTGACCTGCACGGGGCGCTGGTTCGGCGCGCACAGGTGCAGCACCACGGGCACCCGCCCGCCGGCGACGCGCGGCCCCTCCGCCATGCCGAAGAAGTCCTGCAGCCGGGACGCGAGCGACGGCGGCGCGTCCGCCGAGTACTCGAGGCGCGCCCGCCGGCCGCCGGGCAGGGCGATCGACTCGGGGGCGAGCTCGGCGAGCGCGCGCGCCTGCGCGGGGCTCAGCGAGCGATGCACGGCGCCCGCCAGGTCCGCGTCGCGGAGCTCGGCGAAGCTCTTCCGCCCGGCGCAGAGCGCATCGAGCGCGGAGAGCACCGCGTCCTCGCCGACGTCCGGCAGCCTGGCGTCCGGGCAGTGCGCGCGAACGAACGCGACCCGCAGGAGCCAGCTCTCGAGCGCGTCGCCCTTCACGAACGCCCGCCACCCCTTCGCCCTCGCCTGCGCGGCGAGCTCGCGCGCCGCCGCCTCCGACAGCGGACCGCCCGCGCCCGTGGTCGGCCGCGCCTCGTCGAGGACGAGGGCGTCGTACGAGAGCCGGCGCACGACCTCGACGCGCTCCGCGGCGGCGTTCCACGTCGCCTCCGTCGTGTCGCGGATCGCGTCCGTGAAGAGGTCGAGCAGCCAGTCGGCCTCGATCGCGCTCGCCGCCCGGACGATCGCGCGCGCCGAGCGCCCCTCGCTGCGCTCCTCGATGTCGACGGCGACAACGAGGTCGACGTCCTCGATCACGCTCGCCTCGGAGAGCGCGGCCGTCCCGCCGGCGGCGAGCACGACCTCTCGCCCGCTCCGCCCCGAGGCGTTGGCCGGGCGGCGGAGGCGCCCCACCCGATCGGGGTAGCCGGCGAGGATCGCGATGCGCTGCGCGATCTCGCGCGCCTCCGCCGTCTCCGGAGCCGCCGCGCTCCGGTGGTCGGCGAGCCGCGAGAGCTGCTTGCGCGTCCGCTCCACCGCGAGCGCGCGCGCCGGGTCGATGCCGAGCCACCGCAGCCGGTCCGCCGCGAAGCGCGCGCGGTCCGCCTCGTCGAACGTCTGCAGCGCGGCGAGCAGATCGGAGCTGTGCCGCGCGTCGCGCCTCCGCCCGTGGCCGTCCCGCGGGCCCGCGGGCGCGCCGAGGTCGCGCTCCGCGACGAGCGCCGCGAGGGTGCACCCGTCCTCGGCGATGCCGCGCCGCTCGGCCTCGACGATCATCCGCGCCTGCCGCGGGTGCGCCGGGAAGCGCAGCATCCGTCGCCCCGTCGGCGTCACGCGCCGCCCCTCGTCGAGCGCGCCGAGCCGCACGAGCAGCGCCTCGGCCGCGGCGAGCGCAGCGGCGGGTGGCGCCTCCAGCCACCCGAAGCCCTCGAGGTCCGTGACGCCCGCGGCGCAGAGCTCGAGCGCCGTGTCCGCGAGGTCGAGCCGGCGGATCTCGGGCGCCTCGTGCTCCGGCCGCGCGGTGAGATCTCCGCGCGTGTAGAGCCGGAGGCAGCGGCCGGGTCGCGTGCGCCCGGCGCGCCCCGCGCGCTGCGCCGCGGCGGCGCGGGCGATCGGCGCGACGCGGAGCGTCGGCAAGCCCGACCAGGGCGCGTGCGCGGCCACGCGCGCGAGGCCGCTGTCGACGACCGCCACGACGCCGTCGATGGTGACGGAGGTCTCCGCCACGTTGGTCGAGAGGATGACCTTGCGCCGGTCGGCGGGGCGCACGGCGCGGTCCTGCTCCGCCGGCGACAGCGATCCGTGGAGCGGCAGGAGCAGCAGGTCCTCGCTCTTCGCGAGGGCCGCGCACGCCTCCATCGACCGCCGGATCTCCGCGGAGCCCGGCAGGAACACAAGCACGTCGCCGTCGAGCCCGTCCTCGATGAGCTGCCGCACCGACGAGGCGACGAGGCTCTCGAGCGTCCGGTCGCCCCAGTGCGCCGGCGCGCGGCGATCGCCGGCGGCGTGTGTCGACGCGCTCACCCGGGCCGGCGGCAGGTACTCGATCGCGACGTCGAACATCCGGCCCTCGGCGCGCAGGATCGGGGCCGGCGCGGCCTCGCTCGCCGGCTCGCCGTGCCCACCTCCGGCGGCCGCGGCGAGCTGCGCGGCCTGGCCGCCGAGGAACGCCGCGATCGGCCCGGCGTCGAGCGTGGCGGACATCACGACGAGGCGGAGATCGGGGCGCGCGCCGCGCTGCAGGCGCCGGAGCAGCGCGAGCGCGACGTCGCCCGCGAGGTGCCGCTCGTGGAACTCGTCGAGCACCACGGCGCTCACGCCCCGGAGCTCGCGATCGACCAGGAGCCGCCGCGTCAGGACGCCCTCGGTCACGAACCGGATCCGCGTGGCCGGGCCGGCGGCCTCCTCGAAGCGCATCGTGTAGCCCACGGTCTCGCCGACGCGCCCGCCGAGCTCTTCCGCCACGCGGCGCGCGGACAGGCGCGCCGCGAGCCGCCGCGGCTCGAGCACCAGGATCTCGCCGCGCTCGGCGAAGCCCGCGTCGAGCAGGGCGCGGGGTACGCGCGTCGTCTTGCCCGCGCCGGGCGGCGCCTCGAGCACAACGCTCGGGCGCGCGCGCAGGGTGGCGCAGAGATCGGGGAGGATCGGATCGATCGGCAGCGGCTGCATGGCTTCGGTGCTCTTCCGCGGAGGAGCGCGGCCCCGGAGCCTAGCAATCCTTCGCGCGCGCGGACCTGTGATACGCGTCGGATATCGTGAGCGCCTCCACCGATCCGACCCAGCTCTCCGCGACGGTGCTCTCCGCGCTCCTGGCCGCGCGCGCGATCAGCTCGGAGGAGCTGACGCGGGCGCACCTCGCGCGCATCGACGCGCTCGACCCGCGGCTCCACGCCTTCACCCAGGTGCTGCACGACGAGGCGCTCGCGGCTGCCCGCGGCCTCGACGATGAGCGCCGCCGCGGGGACGTCCGCGGGCCGCTCCACGGGCTCCCGGTCACCGTGAAGGAGTCGCTCGACATGGCCGGCATGGCCTCCACGCTGGGCGTCGCGTCCCGCAGGGACCATCGGGCGAAGGGCGACGCGGCCGTCACCGCGCTGCTCCGCCGCGCGGGGGCCGTGATCCTCGGGCGCACGAACGTCTCGCAGCTCCTCCTGTACAACGAGTCACGCAATCCCCTGTTCGGCCAGACCGCGAACCCGTGGAGCCTCGACCATAGCCCGGGCGGCTCGTCCGGCGGCGAGGCCGCGGCCATCGCGGCGGGGATGTCGCCGCTCGGCATCGGCACGGACATCGGCGGCAGCATCCGCGTCCCCGCGCATTGCTGCGGGATCGCCGGCCTGAAGCCCACGCTCGACCGCTGGAGCAACCAGGGGAGCAACTCGGCGCTGCTCGGTCAGGAGGCGATCCGCGCGCAGGTCGGGCCGATGGCCAGGAGCGCCCGCGACCTCGCGCTCGTCGTCTCCGAGCTCGAGCCCGCGGCCATGGCCGAGCTCGACGTGCGCGTGCCGCCCTTCCCGATCGTCGAGCCCGCGAGCGTCGAGGTGGCCCGGCTGCGCGTCGGGTTCTACGGCGACGACGGCCTGGTCCCCTCATCGACGGCCGTCGTCCGCGCCGTCCTCAAGGCGGCGTCGGCGCTGCGCGCGCGGGGCGCGACCGTCGTGCCGTTCACGCCGCCTGGCATCGTCGACGCGGTCTACGGGTACTTCGCGGCGCTCTCGGCGGACGGCGGCGCGACGGCGCTTGCGCTCGCGGAGGGCGGCGAGGGGGCGGAGCTCGACGTCTCGCTCCGATCGCTCCGCACGATGGCCACGCTCCCGCCGTTCGCGCGGCGCGCGGCCGCGCGCGTCGCCGGGCTCGCGGGCGAGCGGCGGCTCCAGCGCCTGCTCGAGGTCACCGGGCCGAAGTCCGTCTCCGCGTTCTGGCGCGCCACGCACGCCCTGCGCGAGGCGCGCGCCGCGATCGCGTCGGCGATGCGCGCCGAGGCGCTCGACGTGCTGCTCTGCCCGCCGTACGCGACGCCGGCGCTGCCGCACACCGCGTCGCGCGACTTCGTGCTCGCGGGCAGCCCCGCGATGCTCTGGAACCTCACGCAGTTCCCGGCCGGCGTCGTCCCCGTGACCCGCGTGCGGGCCGAGGAGGCGCGCCGCGAGCGGCCGCGCGACCGGCTGGAGAAGCGGGCCGCCGAGGTCGATGCGAGGAGCGAGGGGCTGCCCGTCGGGGTGCAGGTCGTCGGCTTCCCTTACAGCGAGCACGTGGTGCTCGCCGCCATGATCGCCATCGAGGACGAGCTCGCCGGCGAGCCGGATCGGCCCACAACGCCGGTCGCACCGCCCTCGCTCGCCGGATGACGCGGTGATGGCCGGGCGCCGCGCGGCGTCCGGCGCGGGCAACACGGTGATGCCACGACACGGCCGCCGCGCCGTTTCCCGGCGCGACAACTGTCGACGACCACGGAAGCCCTACAAAGCCGAAAGGTCCGCCGGAGAATCTCTCCGCCGGACCAGTCGGGGCGAGTGGATTCGAACCACCGACCCCTTGACCCCCAGTCAAGTGCGCTAACCAGGCTGCGCTACGCCCCGAGCCACTCCGCCGCCTCGTTTCGGTGCGGAGCGAGGCGCACCGTAGTCGAAGCCCTGCCAATTGCAAGGGTTTCGCGTCGCGCATCGCAGACCCGCTCCGGACGGGGCGTTCCGCGTCGATCGGGGCACGCGAGCGCCGCGGATCGCTCCGCGAGGACGCGCCGTCCTCAGGGCAACGGCGCGGGCGCGCGATCCGAGCGGCGCGACGGGATGGCGCGGAGCGCGGCCGCGAGGCTCTCCGCGGTGCCCTCGGCGACGAGGATCCCGTCGTCGTCCCTGGCCCACGCGACCACATCGCCCGCGTCGCAAGCGACGACGGGCACCCCGAGCGCGCGCGCCTCGCGGATCACCGTGGGGGCGGCCTCGTGCGACGAGGGGTGCAGCAGCACGTCCGCCGCGCCGATCCACGCGAGCGCCTCGCGCCGCGGCAGCGCGCCCGTGAAGCGCACCGCCGCGCCGCCCGCGCTGCTCACGCCGTCGGCGGGGCCGCCGCGCCCCGCGAGGCGCTCGAGCGCGGCGCGCTCCGGGCCGTCGCCGACAACGACGAGCCGCAACCCGGGGCCCGCCGCGCGCGCGGCCTCGATCGCGAGCTCGACCCGCTTCGTCGGGATCAGCCGGCATGCCACGACGGCGACGCGTTCGGCCGGGCCCTGCAAGATCTCGCGCCGGAGCGTGTCCGCGCGCTCGGCGACGGGCGGCAGGTCGAACGCGGGCGGCTCGACGCGCGAGGCGCCGAGCAGCGCGCGCGCCTGTTCCGACGCGAGCGCGCCCGCGAGCGCGTCGCGGAGCGCGCCCGCGGCGAAGACGAAGCGCGCTCCGCGACGGAGGAGCGCGCCGACGATCGACGACCGCGCCGCGCGCGGCGCGCGGAGGAGCAGCCGCACGTCGGCGCCGTGCGCGCGCACCTCGAGCGGCGCGCCGGGCGAGGCGAGCAGGAGCGGCCACGCGCAGGGGACGATCCAGTGCGCCACCGCGCGATCGACAGGCCCGATCTGGCGGAGCCGCGCGAGCACCGAGAGCGCGAACGGGCCCGCGGAGAGCAGCCGGAGCGGCGATTCGCGCGCGCGCGCCACAACGCCCGGCCACCCGAACAGCGCGCCGCCGCCCGCCCGATGGACGAACAGCTCGCCATCCCGCGACGGCGCGTCGAGGACCGAGCCCCCGGCGGCGATCACGTGGACCTCGGCCCCGCTCCGCGCGAGCTCCTGCGCGGAAGACCGCACGAAGTGGCCCGAAGGATCGTCGTTGCTGATCGGATAGGACGTCGTGACCACGACGGCGCGCATCGGGAACCTCGGAGGCCGGGGCGCATCGCGAGCGCCGCGCCCGCGTCGCTCGGACGCGCGGCCACGGACGCATCATGCCGCCGCGCGGCGGATCGAGCAGCTCGAACGGCGCGAACAAAATGACAAGACGCAGAGCACGCCGCGGACGCTTGATCCAGCGTCCGCGCGCGTCTTCTGCGTCTTGGCTGTCGCGCTCGGGAGAGGGACGTTCGTCCTAGGCGACCATGTCCATCTTGGACCGCTTCCGGCGGCGGCGCGCGGCCTCGGAGGCCTTCTTACGTCGCTTCACGGACGGCTTCATGTAATGCCGACGCCGCTTCAGCTCGCGGAGGATCCCCTCGGCAGCCATCTTCCTCTTGAGGTGTTTGATGGCGCGCTCGATGCCCTTGTCGCCCACGGCGACCTCGAGCGGTTTGCACTGAATGGCGTCTGTCGGCATGTCTCGAAACGTCCTCTTGCTCGGATAAAAACTTGCCCAGGTGGCGGGCGGAAATGCAAGCCGGCGGGGGGCCGGCAGCGCGGGGCGCGCACTATGGCAGAGGCCCCCCAGCCTCGCAAGAGTCATCCCCGCAGGAAGGAGCGGGGCGCCGCGGCCCGGGGCGCCGGTCGATCGGCCTGGTTTTGCCGGTCCGTCCGGTCTCAAGGCTCGATTATCAGGACTTGCAATTGAGAAACTTTCTAAGTATCTATGTCGCCGTGGCCGCCTCGCGAACACCTGCCGCGAAGGGTTCTGCGTCCCGTCATCCCCGGGGGCGTGCGGCCGGGCTCGGCGGCGAGGGGATGGCGGAGGACGCCAGGGTCGCGTCGATGCTCGCGTGCGTGAGGTCGTCGGGGCTCAAGCTGACGCCGCAGCGCCTGGCGATCGTGCGCGAGCTCGCGGCCGATCCGACCCATCCGACGGCGCAAGAGCTGTTCGAGCGGCTCCGGCCGGCGCTGCCGACGATGAGCTTCGCGACGGTCTACAACACGCTGGACGCGCTCGCGTCCGCGGGGCTCTGCGTCGCGCTGTCGCTGTCGCCCGGCGCGTCGCGCTTCGATCCGAACATGGCGGCGCACCACCACGCGGTCTGCGATCGCTGCGGGCTCGTCCGCGATGTGCCGTGCGAGCCGCGCGATACAGGCGCGCCGGGCGCGTCGTCGACCGAGCGCTCGGGAGAGAGCGTCCCCGCGCAGCTCGCGGCCGCGCCGGGCTTCGAGGTCCGCGCGGTCGAGCGGATCTACAGGGGAATCTGCGCTGCGTGCGCGAAGGGCAGCCAGGGAGACGCCGCCGCGCAGGCGAAGGCGCGAGACGCCGGGCGCGCCGACGCAACCAACCGACTCCGCCGTGCAGGGGCGCGCAGGGCGCGGCGCCCGGAACATGTCTAGCCGGACCGCCGCGCCGGCGCGCTGACAGGCGCGGGCATCAGGGATTCATCGTCCCAGTCGTTCAACCAAGGAGAGCGAACATCATGGCCAACAAGCAGCTCACGGGCACGAAGACGCACCAGAACCTGAAGGACGCGTTCGCCGGGGAGTCCCAGGCGAACCGCCGCTACCTGTACTTCGCAAAGGTCGCCGACGTGGAAGGTCGCCCCGACGTCGCGGGCCTCTTCAAGGACACGGCCGACGGCGAGACGGGCCACGCGCACGGCCACCTCGACTACCTGAAGCAGGCGGGCGACCCGGCGACCGGCCTGCCGATCGGCAACACGGAGAAGAACCTGAAGGCCGCCGTCGCCGGCGAGACCCACGAGTACGAGACGATGTACCCGGGGTTCGCCAAGGAGGCCCGCGAGGAGGGCTTCGAGGACATCGCCGAGTGGTTCGAGACGCTCGCCAAGGCCGAGAAGTCCCACGCGGGGCGCTTCCAGAAGGCGCTGCAGTCGCTCGATTTCTGATCTGGCCCGAGGAGATAGCGCGAGCGTCCCGGATCGCGCCGAGCCGCCGGCGGCTTGATCCGGGGCGCACGCGCCGTCGCCGTCAGGCGCCGGGCAGCGCGGTGAGCCGTCCGTTCGCCAACGAACCCCACGTGATGTTGAGAGGAACCGACCCGTGAGCGTCATCCGACGTGCACCAGACCGTCCACCGGCGACATCGCCGAACGACGAGCGATATCTCGACCCCCGCGACCTCGAGGCAGAGCTGCGGCGGACGTTCCAGATCTGCCACGAATGCCGCATGTGCGTCGGGTACTGCGGCTCGTTCCCCGAGCTCTTCGCCCGCGTCGACAGGGACATCGAGTCCGGCGTCGCCGAGGGGGCCGAGGCCCTCACCTACGAGGACTTCAAGGCGATCGGCGACGAGTGCTGGCAGTGCAAGATCTGTTACATCAAGTGCCCGTACACAGCGGACGAGCACGCGTACGAGCTCCTGGATTTCCCGCGCGTGCTCGCGCGCGAGCGCGCGGTGCGCGCCCAGCGGGAGGGCATCCCGCTGGTGGACAGGATCCTCGGCGAGCCGCAGCTCATCGGCGAGCTGGGCTCCGGCGCCGTCGCGCCGCTCTCGAACCTCGTGCAGGCGAGCCGCCTGCTGCGCAAGGTCCAGGAGAAGGTGACCGGGATCTCGTCGGAGTTCCCGCTGCCGGAGATGGCGCGCAAGCCGTTCTCGTCCTGGTTCGCCGAGCACAGCGCCGCGGCGGACGCCGGCAAGCAGGGTTCCGTGGTGCTCTTCGCGACCTGCTACGGCGAGTTCAACACGCCCGGCGTCCCCGAGGCGGCGGTCCGCGTGCTCGAGCACAACGGCTACGCGGTGCACGTGCCCGGCTGCCCCTCCGCAGAGGAGCCGGAGGACGCCCCCGACGGCGCGCTGACGTGCTGCGGGATGCCGAACCTCGACGGCGGCGATCTCGACGCCTTCATGGCCAAGGTGAAGCAGAACGTCGCGCTCCTGCACCCGCACGTGCGCATGGGGCGGAAGATCATCGTGATCGGCCCGACGTGCAGCTACACGATGAAGAAGGAGTGGCCCGAGTACCTGCAGACGACGGAGGCGCGCGAGGTCGCGGCCGCGACGCTCGACATGATGGAGTTCCTCGTCCTGCTCGGGCGCGAGAAGAAGCTGAACCGCGAGTTCAAGAAGGGCCTCGGCACGATCGCGTACCACGCCGCGTGCCACCTGCGCGCGCAGAAGATCGGCTTCCCCGGCGCCAGGGTGCTCGGCGTCGTCCCCGACACCGAGGTGCGCGTCGTCGAGCAGTGCTCGGCCGTGGACGGCACGTGGGGGATGAAGGCGGCCCACTACGAGACAGGCCGCAAGTACGCGTCGAAGCTCGTGCGCGGCGTCGCGGACGCGGACGTCATCGTCAGCGACTGCACCCTCGCGGGCCTCAGGATGGTGAAGGAGAACGGCGCCAAGGTGCTGCACCCGGTCGAGGCGCTCGCCCACGCGTACGGGCTCGGGCCGATCTCGACCATCGCGCCGAAGTCGTAACCGTCGCTGTCAAGGAGGAGAGCCGTCATGCGTCCCATCGATCGCAACGAGGTGCTCGGGATCGGCGAATACGAGGCGATCCGCGAGCGGTTCCGCAGCCGCATCATCGAGGAGAAGCGTCCACGCCGGGTGCGGATCGGCGACCACCTGACCGCCGTGTTCGAGAACCGGGACTCGGTGCTGTTCCAGATCCAGGAGATGCTCCGCACCGAGCGCATCACGAGCGAGAGCGGCATCCTCCACGAGATCGAGACGTACAACGATCTCATCCCGGCGCCGGGGCAGCTCAGCCTGACGCTCTTCGTCGAGATCCCCGAGCGGGCGCTGCGCGACAAGATGCTTGTCGATCTCGTCGGGCTCGAGGACACCGTGTCGCTCGAGGTCGACGGGGTGACCGCGCGGGCGACAGGCAAGCGCGACGGCTCGATGGAGGACCGCACGACGGCGGTGCACTACCTCAAGGTGGACCTCCCGGCCGAAGCGCAGGCCGCGATCAAGGCGCGGAAGGCGGCGTCGCTCGTCGTCGCGCACCCGCGCTACACGGTGAAGGCGCCGCTCGGGAGGGCGACCCTGGACAGGCTCGCCGAGGATCTCTCCTAGGCCGCAATGGTCTCCCTCGAGCGCCCGATCAAGTTCGAGGACGTCGACGCAGCGGGCATCGTCTTCTTCGCGCGATTCCTCAACTACGCGCACGAGGCGATGGAGCGGTTCTTCGCGCCGCTCGAGGGGGGCTACGCCGGGCTCATCCTCGGGCGGCGAATCGGGCTGCCCGCGGTGCGGGTCGAGGCTGACTACGCGGCGCCGGCGCGTTACGGCGAGGCGCTCCGGATCGAGACGTCGGTCGTCCACATCGGCCGGCGGAGCGCGACGCTCAGGTACCGCATGTTCCGCGCCCATGACGGCGTGCTGTCGGCCGAGCTACGCCACACCGTGGTGACCACCGATCTCGTGAAGATCGCGTCCGTCCCGATGCCGGAGGACGTCCGCGCCCTGCTCGGCGCCCACCTCGATCCCGAGCAGGCGCCTTCCAGCGCCGGTCGCCCGGTGTGAGCGCGCGGCCGCGGCCGCCGCCGCGCCAGCGCGCGCGTCCCACCGACGACCCAAAGCCGCGCTCCCAGCTCGCGCGGCGGGTCGATCTGACCCTCCTGCGCGACCGGGCGCACTACGACACGCTGGTGATGGGCGCCGTCGCGAACGCGCGCGTCTCCGTGTGGATCTCGACCGCCAACGTGAAGGAGCTGCGCGTCGAGGCGCCCGTCGGCTCGCGGGCGCGGGCGCGCGGCCGGTACATGTCGTTCCTCGATCTGCTCGACGCGCTCGCCGCCCGGGGGGTCGAGCTGCGCCTGCTGCACGCCGGCGTCCCGTCGCGCGCCTTCCGCGCCGAGCTCCGCCGCCGCCCCCGGCCGCCGATCGAGATGCGGCGCTGCCCGCGGGTCCACCTGAAGATGATCGCCGTCGACGGCGCGCTCCTGTACCTCGGCTCGGCGAACCTCACCGGCGCCGGGCTCGGGGCGAAGGGCGACGGGCGGCGCAACTTCGAGGCGGGCGTGCTCACCGACGACGACCTCCTGCTCGACGAGATGCAGGCGACGTTCGACGCCATCTGGACCGGCGCCGAATGCAAGGGCTGCCGGCTGCGGCCGCTTTGCCCGGGACCGCTCGATCAGATCGAAAAATCCCGTTGCGGTAGCGGCCGTGATGGCGGATGAGCTGCGCATGAGCACCGCGGCGCTGGACCCCGCTGATCTCGATCGTGTCGCCTTCGCTGCGCTCGCGCGCATCGACAACGGGATGTTGCTCGGGCTCGGCACCGGGCGCACGGCCGAGGCCTTCATCCGGCGGCTCGGGGAGCGCGTCCGCGGCGGGCTGCAGATCCGGGGCGTCGCCACGTCGGAGCGCTCCGCGGCGCTCGCCCGGCGCGAGAACATCCCGATCGTGCCGTTCGAGGAGGTCGAGCGCCTCGACGTCGCTGTCGACGGCGCCGACGAGGTGGCGCCTGATCTCGGCCTCATCAAGGGCCTCGGCGGCGCGCTCCTCCGCGAGCGCGTGGTGGCCTACGAGGCCGCGCGCTTCATCATCCTCGTGACCCCCGAGAAGCTCGTCGAGAAGCTCGGGTCGCGCGTGCCCATCCCGATCGAGGTGGTGCCGTTCGCGAGCTCGTCGGCCGCGCGTCACCTGGTCGCGCTCGGGGGCAAGCCGGAGATCCGCAAGAACGCGGACGGGTACCCGTTCCAGACCGACAACCACAACTGGATCCTTCACACCACGTTCGGCCCGCTCGACGCGCCGGCGGCGCTCGACGCGCGCATCCGCAAGATCCCCGGCGTGGTCGACACGGGTCTGTTCCTCGACATGGCGACCGACGTGCTGGTGGCCGAGGCGGGCGCGGTCCGCGAGCTCCGCCGGCAGCGCTAGCGCCCTGCGGGCCCCCTCGGTCGAGAGGGCAGGCCCGCGGCGCCAGCGCCCGCGCCGCGGCGTCAGCGCTCGTGCCGCTCCAGCCGACGGGCCAGGTCGTCCAGCGCGAGGTTGCCCGGCGCGCCGAGCGACACGCGGGCGCGGAGGCTCGCCGCGGCGTCGCCGGCGGGGAGCGCCGCGATCTCGGCCGCGACCTTGCGGTACGCCTCGCGGAACGGGAGGCCCTGCACGGCCAGCTCGACGGCGCGATCGGTCGCGAAGCACTCCGGCGTGATCGCCCGGGCCATGCGCTCGCGGTCGAACGCGAGCCCCTCGACGAGCCGCGGCAAGAGGCGCGACGTGGCGAGCGCCTCGTCGAGGCCGCGCATCGTGGGGCCCTTCGTGAGCTGGAGATCGCGGTGGTAGCCGGACGGGAGCGCCGCGAGCGACTGCACCTCGGCGAGCGCCCCCTGGACGACGGAGCAGGCCGCGCGCATGAGCTCGACCACGTCGGGGTTGCGCTTCTGCGGCATGATCGAGGAGCCGGTGGTGAACGCCTCCGGGAGCCGGATGAACGCGAGCTCGCTCATCGCGAACAGGCTGAGATCCCACGCGAGCCGGCGGATCACCGCGACCACCTGCCACGCGGCCGCGAGGATCTGCGCCTCGATGATGCCGCGCGACGTCTGGGAGGCCAGCGGGTTCACGGCGACGCCGGCGAACCCGAGCTCGCGCGCGACGCCGACGCGATCGAGCGGCAGGTTCACGCCGAACCCGGCGGCGCCGCCGAGCGGGCACCGATCGACGAGCGCCCGCGTCGCCCGCACGACGTCGACCGCGTCGGTGAGCCCCTCGACGAACGACGCGGCCCAGTAGCCGACCGACGACGGAACCGCCCGCTGCAGGTGCGTGTAGCCGGGCATCGGCGTATCCGCCTCGCGCCGGGCGAGCTCGAGCAACGCGCGGGCGCCGGCCGTCGCCTGCTCGGCGAGCTCGTCCAGGGCGTCGCGCTCGTAGAGGCGCATCGCGACGAGGACCTGGTCGTTGCGGCTCCGGCCCGTGTGCACCTTCTTGCCGGCGTCGCCGATGCGGGCGACCAGCGCTGCCTCGATCGCGCTGTGACCGTCCTCGTCGTCCTCGGTGAGCCGCAGCTCGCCGGCCTCGTTCTGCGCCGCGAGCACCTCGAGCTCGCGGACGAGCGCGTCGCGCTCCGCCTCGCTGAGCACGCCGATGCGCGCGAGCCCGCGGACGTGCGCGATCGTGGCCCGCAGGTCGTAGGCGAGCAGGCGCTGATCGAGCTGCCAGTCGTCGCGCGAGGTGTAACGGAGCATTTGGGCGTCGGTCGCGCCCCCTTTGTCCCAGAGTCGTACGCTCATTCAGTTCTCTCAGCTCTCTCAGCGCTCAAGGCTCTCGTCGACGAGAGCGCGGATCTCGGCAAGCTTCTTCGCCTTGCCCTCATCCAGGGATCGCGGCTTCGCCGCGTCGGCAGCGAGCGCTCGCTCGAGCTCTCGCAGCTCGTCCTCCGCCGTCCGCGCCGGCCGGCGCTTGCCGAGGCCGAGCGCGCGGGCCAGCCAGCTCCTCGACTCGCCGATCGCGTAGTCGTCCGCGGCGATCCGGTCCGGCGCGGCCCGCAGCATGCGGACGAGCGCGATGTTGGAGCTGGCCCAGACGGCGGACTCGTCGAAGTGGGCGCGCGGCGTCACGTCGAGGTGCCGCGCGGCGGTCCGGTCCGGCACGTCGTGCAGCCGGCAGTAGACGGCGAGCGCGAGCGCGAGCTCGTCGACCGGCATCTTGGTCGCGGAGTGCACCTGCACGCCGCCGCACCCCTTCGCGTACAGGTACGAGCCGTTGGTCGTGAGGACGCCGAAGCCGAGCAGCACGGCGGTGAGGTCCACGGCGGGCTCGCGGTCCGGCGGCGCGAGCGCGTCGAAGACGTCCGCCTCGCTCAGGAACATGAACGACACAGCGCGCACGAACGCCGTCGTGAGCACCGTGGGGTTGCGGAGCTCGCCCGCGGAGACGGCGACCCGGTACCCGCCGTCGGGGCGCCGGGCGACCCGCTCGAGCTTCGTGTCCAGCGCCATCCCGCCGCACGCGCCGCTCGAGCAGCTCACGGTGCTGGCCTGCCCCTCCGGGGTGACCACCGCGAGCTCCACCGGAAGATCCTGGAGCCCGGCGTGCTCCTGCACCCGCACCATCAGGGCGGCCACCGTCTTCGGCGAGCCGTCGTACGGATCGGGGAAGAACTCGGCCGTCGGCTGCACCAGGCCGCGGACCGGCTCTGCGCCGTGCTGGAGGAGGGCGGCGGTCGTCCGAAGGATCCAGCGGATCTGGGGTTCGTCCGGGAGGTCCATGAGGCTACTTTATGCCACGGGCGCGGGCCGGTCGCGCAGTAGCTTCATCGGCGAGGGGCGCCTGGCGACGGGTTCCGCACCTCGTCGGCTCCTTACCAGCCCCTGGAGCGCACCTGGCCTCGACCTTTCGTTGCGTTTTTTCGTCCATGGCACTTCCTTTTCGACGGCGGTCAACGACCGCGTAAAGTTGTGCCCCCATGACGGAAGAGGCGAAGGACATCTCCGAGAGGAAAGCCGACCACATCGAGCTCTGCGCGACCGGTGACGTCGGATTCCGGGCCAAGACCACGCTTCTGGAGCAGGTCGAGCTGATCCACGACGCGCTGCCGGAGCTGTCCCTCGACGCCATCGACACCTCGGTGCTGCTGCTCGGCAAGCGGCTCCGCGCGCCGCTCCTGATCGCGGCCATGACCGGCGGGACAGAGCGCGCGCAGACGATCAACCGGGAGCTGTCGCAGATCGCCGAGGAGCGCGGGTACGGCTTCGGCCTGGGGAGCCAGCGGGCGATGCTGAACGGCGACGCCTCGGCCACGTACGAGGTCCGCGAGACCGCGCCGACCGCCCTGCTCCTCGGAAACATCGGCGCCGTGCAGGCGCGATCGCTCTCGACCGAGGCGGTCGCCGAGCTCGTCGCCCAGGTCGGCGCCGACGCGCTCTGCGTCCACCTGAACCCCGCGATGGAGCTGGTGCAACCAGGCGGCGATCGCGACTTCGCCGGCGCGCTGGAGGCGATCAGCCGGCTGGCGAACGGCCTCAGCGTGCCGGTCGTCGCGAAGGAGACCGGCTGCGGGATCGGTCCTGGGACGGCGTACCGGCTGGTCCGGGCGGGCGTCCGCAACCTCGACGTCTCCGGCGCCGGCGGCACGTCCTGGGTCGCGGTGGAGACGGCGCGCGCCGGCGGCGCCGCCCGCTCGCTCGGCGAGGCGCTGCGCGAGTGGGGGGTCCCGACAGCGGCCTCGGTGCTCATCGCCCGCACCATCCGTCCGCGCTTCAAGACCGTCATCGCGACAGGGGGGATCACGAGCGGCCTTGACATCGCCCGCGCGCTTGCGCTTGGCGCGCACGCGGCCGGGATCGCGCGGCCGGTGCTGCAGGCCTTCGTCTCGGGGGGGAGGGACGCCGCGGTGCGGTACCTCGAGAACATCGAGACGGAGCTCCGGGCGGTCATGCTCCTCGTCGGAGCGCGCGACGTCGCGTCGCTCCGGAAGACGCCGGTGCTGCTCGGCCGAGAGCTGCGCCAGTGGGCCAAGCTGCTGAAGCAGATGGAGAAGGCGTAAGCAGTGGAGAGGGGGGGAGGTGGGCCGGGGAGGCGGGGAGCCCGTCCCCGAGGTAGGGCCAGCGGGCCCAGCCCGACGTCTGTGACGGCCGCGGTGCGCCGGGCGCTCGCCCTTCCGGGCCCTTCCGGCGGGGAGTCCGGGCGCGGCTGGGGCCCGCGCTCGACGCTTCCGTCCGGTCAGCCCCGCATGATACGGTCCGAAGCTCTGGAGAACCCCGGGATAAAATGACGGAGAAAAAAGGGCGTCAGAGCGATCGTCCCCCCGAGGACCTGAAGAAGGAGCGCGATGCCTTCATTCAGCAGTTCTTCCGAAAGGGGGCGCAGCTGACCGAGGAGCTCCTCCGCGAGAACGAGCGCCTTCGCGACAAGATCACCGAGCTCGAGTCGGAGAACGGCAAGCTCCGCGCGCACCTCGCGAGCGACTCGGCCATCCGCGATCTGCTCCGCAAAATCGAGGAGCTCGAGCAGGAGAAGCGCGACCTCGTGACGCAGTCGGTGCGGATGGTGGCGGCCTCCGACCGCTTCAACAGCCGCTACTCGGAGGCGGAGGGGGAGCTCGCGAACCTCGCGAACCTGTACGTCGCGCTGTCGCAGCTCCACGCGGCACGCAACGTGCGCCACGTCCTGCGCAACCTGAAGGAGCTGCTCGCGCAGTTCCTCGGGGCGGGCGCCTTCTCCGTGTACCTGGCGTCTCCTGATGGTAAGGAGCTCGTCTCGATCGCGAGCGAAGGGGCCGCCGTGGACGAGATCGCGCGCATGCCGGTGACCGAAGGCGTGATCGGCCAGGCGTTCTCGAAGGGGGAGATCTTCTTCGACGAGACCAAGGACGTCTCCAAGGGGAGCCTCGAGGACCCCGCTGCAGTGATCCCGCTCGACTTCAACGGGCGCACCGTGGGTGTCATCGCGATCTTCAGCACGCTCCCGCAAAAGACGGAGTTCGTGAACGTGGACACCGAGCTCTTCAAGCTCCTCGGGGCCCAGGCCGCCCCCGCCCTCATCAACGCGCGGCTCTTCACCGACGCCGGCCGGAAGGTGCCCGGCGTCCAGGCATTCCTGGACCTGGAGGACTGATCATGGCCGAGTACTCGTGTCTGATCGTTGAAGACTCGCCCATGATGCGGCAGCTCTTGGTCTTCGCGCTGGCGCGCGTGAAGAACCTCCGCGTCACCGAGGCGGATGATGGCGTCGACGGTCTCCGCAAGCTCGCCTCGACCAAGTACGACGTGATCATCACCGACATCAACATGCCGATCATGGACGGGCTCAAGCTCGTCAAGCGCGTGCGCACGGATCCGGTCCACAAGGACACCCCCATCATCATCATCACCACCGAGGGGTCTCAGGAGGATCGCCAGCGCGCGCTGCAGCTCGGCGCGAACGCGTACATCACGAAGCCCATCCAGGCGCCGCAGGTCATCGCCAAGGTGAAGGAGCTCCTCAAGATCGAGTGAGGCGCGCGCCCCGGCGGGCGCGCGCGCACCGGCCGCCCGAGCAGCGCCCGCGCGGCCTGCTCGGGTAGGCGTCGTGAGCGCGCCGTGGACGCGCGCCGCCCATCGTCGAGCTCCGCGCGATGCTCGCTGTGCTCCCGCGCGAGCCCCGGGCTCAGGTCTTCTGGCCGAACTTCAGGAGCACGCGGTTGCGGCCGGTGCGCTTCGCCTCGTAGAGCGCCTCGTCGGCCGCCGCGATGAGCTCCTGGCCGCTCTGCACCGGGATGTCGGGGTGCGCCGCGACGCCGACGCTGATCGTCGTCGGCACGCGGACGCCCTCGTGCTCGAAGACCGACCCCTCGACGAGGAGCCGCAGCCGCTCGGCGAGGATGCCCGCGTTCTCGAGCGCCACGCCGCGGCACAGGATGCCGAACTCCTCACCGCCGTAGCGCGCGAACACGTCCTCCGTCCGGACCGTGTTGCTCGCGATCTTGGCGATCCTCGCGAGGACGTAGTCGCCGGCGAGGTGCCCGAATGTGTCGTTGATCTTCTTGAAATGATCGACGTCGAACATGAGCAGCGACAGGTGCGCGCTGTGCCGCCGCGCATAGGAGACCTCGGTCTCGAGCCGATCCAGGAAGTACTTCTTGTTGAAGGCCTTCGTGAGGGCGTCGCGCAGCGCGGCATCGTACATCTGCTGCTGAAACGACTCGTCCAGGTAGTCGTGGTAGGTGAACTTGAGGACGGTCGTCGAACCCAGGCGGATCTTGTCGCCGTCTTGCAGGGCGGCGCGCGTCACGTGCTCGCCGTTCACCAGCGTCCCGTTGGAGCTGTTGAGATCCTCGATCAGCACCTGGCTGTCCTTCTGGAGGAGGCGGGCGTGGCGCCTCGAGATGCCGTCGTCGTTCAGCCGGATGGTCGCCCCGGACGCCCGGCCGATCACGATCTCGGCGCCCTCGACCCGGTACATCTCGCCGACGTTCGAGCCGGCGAGCACGATGAGGTAGGCGCGGTCCTTCGGCGAGCGCGCCGGGAGCTCCTTCTGGAGTTCCCCAACGTTGGCCACCCGCGTGGCCTCGAAGTCATCGTCGGGGTGGTAGCTGCCCATGCTCCCTGAGGATGATCCTCAATCCTTGAAACAGGTTCAAGCGCGAGGGCATGGCGCAGGCGATGTTCCGTGTCGGGTAGGATGCGCAACGTGCGTCTGCGCGCATCACGCGCGCCTCTCCCGCCCGCGCGCGCCTCCACGCGCAGGGGTGCCTTGCCGCGCGCAGGGGTGCCTTGCCGCGCACAGGGTGCCTTGCCGCGCGCAGGGGTGCCTTGCCGCGCACAGGGTGCCTTGCCGCGCGCAGGGTGCCTTGCCGCGCGCAGGCGCCTTCACGCCGCTCTGCCGAGCGGCACCACGACCTGCTCGACCCAGAGCTCGCCCGCCCGGATCTCGACGAACGTCGCGTCGGCGTGCCCCGTGCCAAAGGTGGAGACGGCCCCGCTGCGCACAAGCTCGCCCGAAGGGCGCGCGCCCACGCGCACGCGATCCACGTCCCGCACGTCGCCCCGCATCGAGCACGGCGCCTCGCCCACAGAGCCGACGTTGATGATGCGGACGCCGCCCACCATGCGGTCGAACGGGACATGCGAGCCGCCGCAGATCACGACGTCCGCCGGATCGTCGCCCAGCAGGGAGAGCACCTCCTCGTCCGTCATGTCATGGGAGATCGGCTCCAGCGGGTCCGCAGGGGAGCCGTGCACCAGGACGAGCTCGCCGCCGTCCTCGAGCGGCAGGCGGTACGTCGGGGCGAGCCGCGCCAGCCGGGCAAGGATCAGCTCGCCGAGCTCGGTGCGCGTCTGGGCCAGGCGATCGAGCCGCGCCCGTTCGTGCTCGCTCCGTGGCCTGACGTTGTGGATGTCCAGCGTCGCCAGGGCGCGATCGGATACGCCCTGTACGCACACCGCCTTGGCCTGGGTGAGCCGGCGCCATGTCTCGAGCGGCTTCGGGCCGGGAAAGCAGAGATCTCCGGCGACCAGGAGCTGGGTGTAGCCTCGGCGCTCGGCGGTGGCCAGGACCGCCGCGAGCGCGTCGGCGTGGCCGTGGATATCCGAGACGCAGAGCAATCGCACCCGGCGAGCATAGGATCCGGGAGCGGCTCCGCCAAGGCGCGAGGTGAGGTCGGGGCGCGATAAACTGGCGGTCGGGCGCTGCGGAACCGACGTTCGCGCCCCACGGTCTTGCTAGCCTCCGGCCATGCAACAGGTCTCGAGGCTCCTGGAGATCGCGAACGCGATCGATGAGCAACGCGTGAAGGAGCGCGCGGCGCGGCTGACGCCTCGCCTGCGCCCCGGGACGATGGCCTTCGCGATCGCGGCGCTCCTCACGGCCGCTTACCCCGCGATCGGCGCGGTCATCGAGGCAAATCCGGACATCGCGGAGCGGCTCGCGGCCGAGGGCCACCAGACCGCCCGCGACCGCGCCACGTACCTCGCGCGGCTCCGGGCCCGCGTCGGCGACGTCTCGGACGCCGACCGTGTCCGCCGCGAGCTCCGGCGCGCGGCGCGCGACGAGCGGATCCGCATCGCGCTGCGCGAGCTGCTCCCGCCCTCGGCGGGCGGCGCGGACGTCGACGACACCGCGCGCGAGCTCACCGCGCTCGCCGAGGCCACGATCGAGGTCGCGCTCGCGGAGGCCGTCTCGGCCGTGACCGCGCGGTTCGGGGAGCCGCGCACGGCGACGGGCGCGCGGTCGAAATTCGTCGTCCTCGGGATGGGCAAGCTCGGCGGCGACGAGCTCAACGCGGGGTCCGACGTGGACCTCATCTACCTCTACGACACCGACGAGGGGCAGGTCGGCCCCTCCGGCGATCGCGCCGTCTCGGTCACCCTGCACGACTTCTGGGCGCGCGTCGCGCGCCGCCTCACGTCGACGCTCGAGGAGGTCACGGAGGACGGCTTCGTCTGGCGCGTGGACCTCCGGCTGCGCCCCGAGGGCCGCAGCGGCCCGATCGTCAACTCGCTGGCCGCGGCCGAGCGCTACTACGAGTCGTTCGGCCGCCTCTGGGAGCGCGCCGCGCTGCTCCGCGCCCGCGAGATCGCGGGCGATCTCGACTTCGGCGCCGAGGCGCTCGGGGTGCTCGCCCCGTTCGTCTGGCGGCGCCGGGTCGACCCGCAGCTCGCGGTCGACATGATCGAACTCGTCGAGCGCGCCCGCGTCGAGCTCTCGCACGACGCCTCGCGCGACCTGAAGCTCGGCCCGGGAGGCATCCGCGAGGCGGAGTTCTTCGTGCAGGCGCTGCAGCTCATCTGGGGAGGGCGCGAGCCACGGGCGCGCGCGCAGGGCATGCTCGACGGCCTGCGGCGCCTGCGCACGCTCGGGTACGTGACCGATCGCGAGGGGCGGGAGCTCGTGGAGGGCTACCTCGCGCTCCGCCGCGCGGAGCACGCCGTCCAGTCCGCGACCGGCGTGCAGACGCACCTGCTCCCCGACAGCGAGGCCGAGATGGAGCGCCTCGCCCGGACGTTGCGCTTCAAGGACGCCGCGGCGTTCCTCGCCGACACCGAGCAGCGCCGGAGCCGGATCAAGGCCCGGCTCCTGTCGCTCCTGCCGAAGGGGAGCTCCCGGCCGTCGCGGTGGATCGAGGCGATGGCCGCGCTCGACCGCGGCGATCGCGACGCCTTCGCCGAGGCGCTCGCGAAGCACGCGGTGCTCGTCCTCGGCGGCCCGGCGGGCGAGCCGG
>NZ_JEMA01000841.1 GCF_001589285.1 Sorangium cellulosum
TCCCACCCTTTCGGCTTGCTGCGTTACAGTTCTTCGCGCTGCGCTCCGGCTTCTGTTACCTACGCGCTCCGGCTTCTGTTACCTACGCGCCGCCTTTTACCTACGCGCCCGGCTTCTTTTACCTACGCGCCGAACGATACGGTCGCGGGCGGTATGGTGAGGCGTCAATTTTGAGCTGTTGCTTCACAACTGATCCGGAGCGCCTCAATCCATTGCTGATCGGGAGGCCATGAGCTAGGGTCGAGTCCCGGTCGCGCCCTTCGCGCGCGCGGAGTTACCGATGACAAGCGCCCGTTGCTCCTCCCTGGTCCTCGCCCTGCTCTCACTCTTGGGTGTTGCTTGTTCGTCGAGCAGCACCCCTCCGTCGGAAGAAGCGGGGGTCGCAGGCGCGGGCGGCCAAGCGCAGGCGGGCGCCGGTGGTAACGCCGCGAGCGCGGGCAGCACCTCGGGCGGTGACCAGCCCGGCTCCGCGGGCGCGGGCGGAGCGGCCGCAGGCGGCGGCGGCGCCGCGTCGGGTGGCTCCGATTCCGGCGGTGCCAGCGGCGGCGCGGGCGGCAGCGGCGGCAGCGCAGGCGGCGCGACCGAGACGGACGCGGTCAAGAGCGCTGGCTGCGGCAAAGCGAAGACTCTGCAAAACGGCACGATCGACATCTCGTTCGGCGGCGCCTCTCGCAAGTACATCCTTCGCGTGCCGAGCGATTACGACAAGGACAAGCCGTATCGGCTCCCGTTCGCCTTCGCGGAGTCCGGCTCCTCCGCCATGTCGGTGGCGAACCGGAACTACTTCACGATGGCGACGCTCGACACTGGAGCTACCACCATCTTCGTCGCGCCGGACGCCGCGAACGGCGCTGGTTCCTGGAGCAAGTCGGACGTGGAGCTGACGGACGCGATCCTGGAGGAGCTCGAGGGAGATCTCTGCATCGACAAAACTCGGATCTTCGCCACCGGCTTCAGCTTCGGGGGAGCGATGTCGTTGGCTCTCGCCTGCACCCGCGCGGACGTGTTCCGAGGCGTCGCCTTCTTTTCGGGGGCAGATCTCACGGGCTCCTGCACGGCGACGTTGACCAAGCCGATCGCCTACTACGCGTCGCAAGCCAGCGGCGACAGCAGCGGCCCCCCCCTGCCGACCAGCGGTCGCGTCAAACAAGCCGAATTCGCGAAGGTCAACGGCTGCATGGAGGAGCCGTCGGCGACCACCTTCCCGGCGGCTGGCCAGCCCCACACGTGTACCGAGTACAAGGGCTGCTCCGCAGGTCACCCCACCAAGTACTGCGTGTTCGACGGCCCGCACGGCTGGGAGCCGAAGGACCCCGGGCAATCGACGAGCTGGAACGCCCCCGAGGCGTGGAAATTCATTACGCAATTCTGACTTCGAGTCGAGGACTGCGTCGGGCGCAACGACGATGGGGAGGCGGTCCCCGCGACGCCATCGAGGTAGTCGTCTCCGCCATCGCCGGAGAGCTGGTCGTCCCCGCCATCGCCGAACAATCGGTCGTTGCCGGCGCCGCCGGAGATGATGTCATTACCGCCCCCACCTTCGATGGTCTCGTCGCCCGCGTGACCACTCAAGGTGTCGTCACCGGAGCCGCCGAGCAAATGCTGCACGTTCACCACGCTGTCTGATTCGCTCGCGCGGTCGGCGTCCGTGCGCTGCGAGTGCGCGGTCGAGCCGAGCTCTTGCGCCGCACATTTGCGCTCGATGTCCTCGAGTGCCCAGCTTGCAAGGGGCGGATGACGCTCGTCGCCATGGTCACCGAGCCCCGGANCGCTCGTCGCCATGGTCACCGAGCCCCGGAACATCGGCCGCCGCGAGGGGAGCGCGACATCACGGCAGCGGCAAGCCGAACATCGCCTCGCAGACGGCGACGTGCGCGCCGCAATTGCCGGCGGCTCCGTGGTCACCGTCCTTGAGCGCGAGCCGGTGCGACCCGCCGTACGGCGGCGCCGCGCCCGGGACGTCGACCTCGACGAGCTCGCCGGGCAGGCCGATGAGGTCGAATGCTTTGAGGTGATCAGGGTGCTGCTCATCGCGCTCGCCGGTCAATCCGAACATGCGATCCACGGGCGTCGCCGACGGCTCCGAGAGCCAGGTGGCGCTCACCGGGTTCGTGTCGCGCGGCCCGGCCAGCGACACCACCCGGTCGAGCCAGACGACCTTGCCGATGCGGGCGGCCGAGCTCGCGCCGTGCGAGTGGCCGCTGAAGATGATGACCGACCAGCGCGGGCTCCCGTCGTCTTCGAGGAAGTAGCCCCAGTCGCCTCGCGGGTGGACCTCTTTCAGGTGCGCGAGCGCCTTCGCCAGCCGCGCTTCGATGCTGTCGGCCCTTGTCACCTCGATGAGCGCGGTGTGATCCTGACCGTCGAACGCTTCAAGCCGCGCGTCGCCGAACGTGTCCGGATCATTTTGAACGATGTTGTAGTCGTTCTTGTAGGCGACCGCGAACGCGTGAAAGCCGCGCGCGGCGACGAAGCGGGTGAGGTCGAGCGGGCCAGGAGGCTGGCTGCTCCCCGACAGCGTGACGACGAGCTTGCCCGCGAACCGCGCGACCCGAGTGTCGAGCAGGGCCACCTGCTCCAGGTCGCGGTCGGAGACCTCTGGATCGAGCTCGCTGGGCTTGAACCGGATCTCGCTGAGCTCGGGTGAGCTCGTGTCCACATGCAGCTCGCGCGGCGCGCCGCCCGCGCCGTCCGCGCCGCCCGCGCCGCCCGC
>NZ_JEMA01000842.1 GCF_001589285.1 Sorangium cellulosum
GACGGCGCGCCCGCGAGGGCGAGCGGCGGCGCGCCGGCCCAGGAGGCGGCGAGCCGCGACGGCGCGCCCGGCTCGCCCGAGCTCACCTCGACGGCCCCGGTGAGCGCCGCGATCGAGGCCGCCTCCGAGGACAAGCCCCCGCGCTCGCAGGCGCCGCGCGGGACACCGCGCTCCCGCATCACGAGCCCTGGATTCTGATGATCAACGCCGCACCCACCTCCGCCCTGCGCAGGCGCTCCCGCCGGCGCGCCGCCGCGCTCGGGCTCATTTTCTGGGCGCTGCTCTCCCCCTCCTGGCTGTACGCGCAGGACGACGGCGCGACCGGCGCGCACGACGACGGCGCGACGCGCGCGCTGCGGCTCCAGTTCGCGCGGGGGTTGACCCTCGAGGGCGCTGGACGCTGGGCGGACGCGCTCGATCGGTTCGAGGCGATCGCCCGCCGCCGGCCGACCGCGAACGTCACGTTCCACATCGGGCTCTGCCACGAACGGCTCGGCCGGCTGCGAAAGGCCGAGCGGACGTACCAGGACGCGCGCGCGACATCGCGGGCCGCGACGCCGGCGGTGCTCGCGGAGATCGACGCGCGCCTCCAGGACCTCGAGGGGCGGATGCCGAGGATCGTGCTGAACCTCGCGGGCGCGACCGAGGGCGTGACCGTGCTGCTCGACGGTGAGGTGGCGCAGCCGTCGCGGGCGATCCGGGTCGATCCGGGCCCTCACGTCGCCGTGGCGCTCCGGCACGGGATCCCTGTCGCGGCGAGCGCGTTCTCGAGCCACGAGCGCCGCACCCGGTTCGTGACGTTGACCGTTCATCCCGTCCCGAGCAGCGCATCGGAGCCCTGAGCTCGACGGACCGTCGGCCCCTGGCGCGGCATGACGTACGGCGCACTTTTCCTCTGCGATTCCGGTTCCTGACGGGCTCCGCCTGGTCCGGTCGGCCGCGCGCGGTGCTGGCGGGATCGGCGCGCGCCGGGCTCCCCACACTCGATCACCTGTGCGCGCGGAGGCGCCAGCGACCATCGTCGCGGGCGTGATCGCGCCGCGGCCGCGTCCGCTTTTCGCGGCGATCTCGCGGGAATTCCTGGAGCCCCGCGCGGGCGTGTGTCAAGCCGCGGGACGAGCAGCGAGGCGCGCGCGAGCGCTCGCCGACGCGAGGGCGTCGCGGCGCGCGGCGCTGGTCAGCGCGCGCGGCGCGCCGCGCGCGCTGCATGCGAAGCTCGCCTGACAGGGCGCTCCGGACACGCGCAAACCCGCCGTGTAACCGGCCATGAACGCTGGATCCAGCTTCTGCCGTCCTGATAGCATGCAAGTCCCATGGCGCTCGACAGGCCGCCCAGTGCGGGCTCTGCTTCGCGACTCGGCAATTATGAGCTGCTGAAAGAGCTGTCCGGCGGCGGCATCGGTTCGACGTGGCTCGCGCGCGCGTCGTCCGAGGGCGACGCGAAGGGCGCGCCGCCTGTCACGATCCTGCGCATCTACCGGCATCTCACGAGGAAGTCCGAGACCGCCGACACCATCCTCCGCGAGGCCGGCTCGGCGCAGCAGCTCCGCTTTCCCAACGTTGTCTCGGTGCTCGACGCCCGCATCGCCGACGGGGAGGTCTTCATCGTCTCGGAGTACGTGGAGGGCGAGCAGCTCGGCGCGCTGGTGTCGGCGGCCGGCGCCGAGGGGCTTCCGCTCCCGGTCGTCCTCCGGATCGCGGCCGACGTGCTGCGCGCGCTCGCGTCGGCGCACGCGGCGGAGCCGGCGCTCGTGCACGGCGAGCTGAACCCGACGCACGTCCTCGTCGGGATCGACGGCGTCACGCGGGTGGGCGGGCTCGGCGTCGCGCGGGCCATCGCCGGGCTCGCGCCGATGGGGACGAGGAACCCCGATCGGCTGGCCTACGCCGCGCCGGAGCGGGTCAAGGCGATGGCGGCGCACACAGCAGCTCCGCTCGACGCGCGCGCCGATCTCTTCTCGATCGGCGTCATCCTCTGGGAGCTGCTCTCGCGGCAGCGGCTGTTCTCGTCGAAGCTGGAGACGGCGGTCATCCAGAAGGTGCTGACGGCGCCCATCCCGCCGCTCGCGGGCGTCGCCGGGGGCGCGGTCCCGGCCGAGGTAGGCGACGTCGTCCGGACCGCGCTCGAGCGCGATCCGGCGCTCCGCTTCGAGAGCGCGTCGGCGATGCTCGCGGCGCTGGAGTCCGCGGGCGCGGCGCGCATCGCCGCGCCGGAGGACGTGGCCGCGGCGCTGACCCGGCTGGCCGGCAAGACGATCGAGCCGCGCAGAACGATGATCGCCGCGGCGATGGCGGGCACCGCGGGCGCGACCGAGTCGCGGCCGTCGCCACGCGCGCGCGGGGCGACGCTGGTGGGCCTGGCGATCCCGGAGGCGGCGCTGTCCCCGCGCGGCGACGGCCCGCGGCACGGGATCACCGCGCCGTCTCCGCGCCCGCGCGGGGCGCCGACCACGCCGGGCACCCCGCCCGTGGCCGTGGGCGGCGCGGTGAGCGCGAGCCAGCTCCGCCCCTCGGGCAGCGCGGTCGCGCCGAAGAACGGCATGGCGACCAGGCCGGCGGGCGCCTCGAACGGCGCCGCGCCGGCGGGCCCCGGGGTGGCGCACGCCGACGTCGACACAGCGTGGGGCTCGGTGGATGAAGGCCCCGCCCGCGGCCTGCCCGCGCCGCGGCCCCCGGCGGATACCCTGCCGCGGATCGAGCCGGCGAGCGAACGAACCGAGAGCCGCGGCGCCGCGGTGGCAGGCCACGAGGCGAAAGCGGCGACACCGACGCCGCCGGCGGCCGCCGTGAGGGAGCAGCGGCCGGCGCGGGCCGCGGTGCCGCGGCCCGGTGATGCGGGCGACGGNCGGCGCGGGCCGCGGTGCCGCGGCCCGGTGATGCGGGCGACGGCCTCGC
>NZ_JEMA01000843.1 GCF_001589285.1 Sorangium cellulosum
CCGGTAGCCCCGCACGAGCACGACGCCCGCGCCGCGCCGCACCTGCGCGTGGAGGTTCACCGCGACCGGCGCGGCGCCGGAAGCGAGCGCCGCGCCGGGAGCCGGCGCCGCGCCGGGAACGGAGAAGCACGCGCCCCTGCCGCCGATCACCGCGACCGGCCCGCTGTCCGCGTCCTGGGCGGCGATCGCGAGCGCCGGCGGCGCGCCCCTCGTGACGAAGAGGTCGACCTCGATCACGCCGAGGCCGCCCTGCGCGATGAACACAGCGCACTCCCCCGGCGCGACGCGCGCGGGGATCGCGGCGCTCTCCCCTTCCGCGATCTGGAGCGACACGACCTCGCCCTGCGGCGCCATCCCCCTCGCCTCGCCGCGCGCTGTGTTGTCGAGCGCGAGCGCCGTCACGCGCGGCACCGGCGCGGTCGTCGGCGGCCGCTGCTGCCCCACGCGGCTCAGGAACAGGCGCGCCGCTTCCGGGTCCGGCTCGGGCGCATCGCTCGGCGGCGGCGGGTTCCGCGCCTCGGGCGCGGGCGCCGGGGCCGGCGCGGGCGGCGGGCTCGGTACCAGGACCTCGGACCCGGACGCGCCCGCGCCGCAGCCCGCCGCGGCGAGCGCGAGCGACGCGGCGAGCAAGCGGCGCGCCGGCCTGAACGGACGCAGATCGAGGAGAGCGAGCGCGCGCCGCACGGCGCGGAGACTACCAGAACCGCCGCGCGATGCTCGGCCCGCGAGCGGCCGGCCATGCGGCGTGCTACCCCCTCGCCCGATGAAGCCCAGGGACATCGTCGTCGCGACGCACGGCCACTGCTTCGACGGCATGGCGAGCGCGGCGCTGTTCACCCGCCTGATGCAGGCGCTCCACCCCGGCGAGCCGCTCGCCCTCCGGTACCGCTCCTGCGGGTACGGCCCGGGCATGACGATGATCCCGCCCTCGTGGCTCGACGGCGACGAGAACGCGATCCTCGACTTCCGCTACACGCCGACGAAGAAGCTGACCTGGTACTTCGACCACCACATCACCGGGTTCGGCTCGGACGACGAGCGCGACGCGGCGCTCGCCGGCGCGGCGCAGTCGAGGAGCGCCGGCGACGCCCCGCACGTCTTCTACGACGCCGCGTACGGCTCGTGCACGAAGCTCATCGCGGACGTCAGCCGCGACCACTTCGGCGTCGAGATGTCCGGCGTCGACGAGCTCATCCGGTGGGCCGACGTCATCGACACCGCGCGCTTCCCTTCGGCCGAGGCCGCGGTGAGCCGCGAGGAGCCGATCATGCAGCTCGCGTCCGTCGTGGAGCACCACGGGGACGGGCCGTTCCTCGCCTCGGTGGTGCCCCGGCTCGTCGATCAGCCCGTGAGCGAGGTGGCGCGCGCGCCCGACATCCAGGATCTCTGGCGCCCGCTCTCCCTGTCGCGGCAGACGTTCGTCGCGCGCATCGAGCGCGGCGCGCGCAAGCTCGGCCGCGTCGTGCTTGTCGACCTCTCCGACGCGCCGCTCGAGGCGGTCGGCAAGTTCATGACGTACGCGATGTTCCCGGACTGCGTGTACTCGGTGACGCTCTCCCGGCAGAAGCAGCACTACAAGCTCTCGGTGGGCTACAACCCGTGGTGCGGCGTCCCGCGCGATCGCGATATCGCGCCGATCTGCCGCCGCTATGACGGGGGCGGGCACCCGGCCGTCGGCGCGGCGTCGTTCCCGCTCGCGGCGCTGGAGCGCGCGCGCGAGGCGGCCCGCACCATCGCGGAGGAGCTCAACGAGGAGCCCGCGCGGTGACGTGGGCCGAGCAGCGCTTCCGCCGGAGCGCGCGCAGCCCGGCGGCGGCGTCGCCGGGCGGGGCCGCGCGCGCGCCGCTCGTCCTCGGGCACCGGGGCGTGCGCGGCGAGGGCGCGCCGCCGGAGAACACCCTCGCCGCCTTCGAGGAGGCGGCCGCGCAGGGGGCCGACGGGATCGAGCTCGACGTGCGGGTGTGCGGCTCGGGCGAGGTCGTGGCGCTGCACGACCCGGACCTCGAGCGGGTGACGCGCGGCGCGGACGCGCGCCATGCCGCGGCGCTCCGCTGGGACGAGCTCCGGCAGGTCGATCTGGGCGGCGACCGGGTGCCGCTCCTCTCCGAGGTGCTCGCGTTCGCGCGCGGGCGGCTCGCCGTCAACGTCGAGATGAAGCGGGACGTGCCCGACCGCGCCGCCGTCGTGCGCGCGACAGCGCGGCTGCTGCGCGCGTGGGATCCCCGCCACGCGGTGATCGTGTCGTCGTTCGATCCGGTCATGCTGGCGTCCTTCGGGGTCCTGGCGCCGGCCGTCCCGCGCGCGCTCCTCGTGCACCGCAGCCGCTACCACGACGCGGCCGTGCTCCTCGCGCCGGCGCTCGGGGCGCTCGCCGCGCACATCGAGCGGACGATCGCGTCGCCCGAGCGCATCGCGCTGCTGAAGCGGCAGGGGCGCGTCGTCAACGTGTGGACGGTGAACGATCCGCGGGAAGCGCGGGATCTCGCGGCGCTCGGCGTCGATGGGCTGATCACGGACGCGCCGCGCCGCATCCGCGACGCGCTCGCGTGACCGACGGACGGCGCTACCTTCCGCGCCAGGGATCGACGATCTCGGTCGCCCGGCGCGGGCTCCGGCGCGGCGACGGGCGCGGCAGCGAGGGCTGGGGCGCGACGGCCGCTTCGGGCTCCGCGGGGCGCGAGGGCGACGTGGTGTTCGCGACAGGCACGCCCTCGACCACGGGCACGGGCACGCGGTCGACCACGGGCATGCCATGGACCACGGGCGGGCGGCCGACCGCCGGCGTCGATGCGCGGACCACCTCCGCCCGCGGCGCGGCCGCGCTCACGGCCGCGGAGTGCACCGGCGCCATGGCGGGAGCGCCGCCCTCCTCGACGACAGGTCGCACCGCCGTGATCGCGATCGTCCCGCTGACCACGGAGAGCGCGCCGCACGCCAGCAGCCAGCGCGTCGCGCTCGCGCGCGGCCTCGGGACGTCGTGGACCTCCCCGGACGCGGCGGCCGTGAGCGTGCCGGGCTGCGACGGATCGGGCAGCGGCGTGAGCGCGTCCCTCGGCGGCCGCGGCGCCTCGTCGCCACGCCAGGACAGCGACAGGAAGTCGCCGGGCCCCTCGGGCTCGGCGGTGCCGCCCGGCGAGAGCCCGAGCAGCGTCCCCGTGCGCGACGCCGACGGCGGCGGCCGGGGCGCGGAGGGCACCGGCAGCGGGACGCCGATGTCGCCCGCCGCGGCCACGAAGGCGAGCACCATCTCCTGCGCCGACTGGAACCGCTGGGAACGATCGCGCGAGAGCGCGCGCAGGAAGAACCCGTCGAGCTCCACGGGCAGGTCGGGCGCGATCTGCGTCGCCACGGGGATCGGCTCGACGAGGATCCTCGACAGCACAGCGCCGAGCACGTCGCCCTCGAACGGGAGCTTGCCCGTGACAGCGCGGAAGAGGATGACCCCGAGCGACCAGAGGTCGCTGCGCGCGTCGAGGTCCTTGTCGCCGCGCGCCTGCTCCGGGCTCATGTAGAACGGCGAGCCCAGGAGCTCGCCCGTCTTCGTTGTCTCGTCGCTGAGGAGCTTGCCGGTGAGCTGCTTGGCGATGCCGAAGTCGAGGACCTTGACGATCTCCTCCTCGTCGTCGACGCGCGAGAGGAACAGATTGCCAGGCTTGAGGTCGCGGTGGACGAGCCCGGACTCGTGCGCGCGGCGCAGCGCCTTGCCTGTCTGGATCGCGACGCGCGCGGCGTCGGCGAGCGCGAGGCGCCGGACCCTCCTCAGCCGACGGCTGAGGTCCTCGCCCCGGAGCAGCTCCATGACGAGGTACGGGACCGTCCCCTGGATGCCGTAGTCCTGCACGCTCACCACGTGCGGGCTCTCGAGGTTCGCCGCCGTGCGCGCCTCGCGGTAGAAGCGCGCGCGGAACTCGGGCGAGGCGGCGTGCTCCGGATCCATGAACTTGATGGCCACCGGCGCGCCGAGCTGGAGATGCCGGGCCACCCACACGGAGCCCATCCCGCCCCGCGAGAGCGGCCCTTCCAGCCGGTATTTTTCGCCGACGATCGTTCCCGGCTCGACGTCCATCGCCGACTCCTCCCGCCAAGGCGAGGTGGATTGTGCCTTTCTAGACGTTCGCGACGGCGGCGTCCACGCGTAACCACGCGTGAGACGAACGAGGATGGACGCAGCCCCTCAGGAATAACCTGAGCGCACCGATTCAGTCCTGGCAGTCGACATAACGACGGATGACCCCGCCAGGGACCGGCTGCGTGAATGCCCCCGAGATGAGGGGCGGATTCCACTTCGCCTCCTTGTATTGAAAGATGACGTCGTCCTCGGTGTTCGGCACCCGCATGCGGATCGACAGCGGGACCTCGGCGTCGCAGACGCCGCCGCTCGGCGGGATCGGATCGTCGATCCCCTCCGGATCGACGCGCGGGGGCGCGGTGTGGATCACCTCATGATGGCTCAGCTCGGCGTGATAGAGGTTGACCCCGCGCTGCGCGACCCGGACCTGCCTGACGCGCAGGCGCTGCTGGCTCCACGGTAGGCGCCAGTCGTCCGGGCGGGGCTCGAGGTGGATCTCCTCGGTCGCGTCGCGGGTGCTCTCGATCAGCACGCGATAGAAGCCGTCGCCGTCCCACGCGATCGAGGCGCTTCGCGGCTCGTGAACGAGCACGGGCGCCTCGCCGCGGAGCAGCGAGACGAGCGCGTGCCCGGGGATGGGCACCTGGGTGAGCCGCGCCAGGTTGCACGCGCTCGCCGGCCCATGCAAAAGCTGCTTCTCCCCGACGTCGAGCATCTGGAACAGGGTTCCATTCGACGTGAGCGTGAAGAGGTTTGCGCCGAAGGGGCTCACGATATCGAAGCGGACCCGATCGGGATTGACCGCCAGGATGTACACGTCGCCGCGGATCCGCCCCTGGCGGGAGAAGTGGTCGATCTTGGCGGTCCCCTGAATGCCGTTCACGCAGGCATACGTGTCCTTCATCCGGCCGAGCGCCGCGTCGGCGGTCGGGAACCGGGATGCAGGGGGGGCCACGGAAGCACAGCCGGTCACGAGCACGGCGAGGGTCGCGACCCAGGCGATCGCGCGATGGCGCATGGGCGCGGACGCTGACAAGGATCGACGAGCCCGTCAACCGCGGAAGCGTCGAGGGTGGCGCAGGCGAGGTGCGAGGGCGCGTCGAGGAAGGCGCCAGCGGAGGCGGCGCGCCGGGGGGGCGCCGGCGAGGCAGGGAACAGGAGGGCGCGGCGCGTCCGGCAGGAGCGAGCCCCGGCCGGACGCGCGCGACAAGGATCAGGACGCCCGGAGCGCCTCGAGCAGATCGACGTCGGGGATCGCGATCGGGAGGCGGGCGCGGAGGACAGCGACATCGTTGTCCTCGCAGAGGCGCGCCACAGCGAGGCCGTCGAAGAGCGAGATCGGCGCGGTCCCCGGGATCGCCGCCTCTTCACGCGCGCCGGAGAGCATCTGACCGGTGGTCAGGATCCAGCCGGCGGTGGCGGGGCCGTAGTGGTGGAGCGAACCGCGGAGCTCGGTGACCCGCTCGCGGCCGACCTCGCGGCCGTCCCGCCGGACGACCAGCGCCAGCTTGATATCGTCGCCCGCCGTGCGGAGCGCCCCGGAGAAGTGGCTCTCGCCGCCCGGCGCCCCGGCGCGGCGCACGGCGCGGAGCTGGCCCAGCCCGATGCGCTCGAGGGCGAGGACGCAGATCTCGACGAACGCATGGCCCGGGAGCTCGGAGAGCTTGCGCACGAACGCGCGCCGCGCGGCGTCGCGGTAGCGCTCCACCGCGGCGAGCGCCTCCTGCTCCAGCCGCGCGAGGTCGCCCGGCAGCAGCCAGTCCGTCAGCGCGATCCGACCGCCGGCGAAGCGGAAGCGGGGCCGCTGCCCCGCCGCCGTGCGGCGCGCGTTGTCGGCGCGCACGGCGGCCGCGACCTGGGACTGCACGAGCTGCACGTCGCCGACCAGGCGACCGCGGCGCTGCGCCGTCTCCGCGATCTGCCGGAGCGAGACAGCGCCCGCGTTCCGATCGAAGGTCGAGAGGATGCCCGCGATGGCGTCCGCGAGGTCGCGGCCGGCCAGGTCGTCGAGCGCGTGCCCCTCACCGCCCGTGAGCTCGATCACCTGCGGGCCTCGGTAAACGGGCTCGGCGCCGAAGCTGTCGACCCGATCGGTCCGCTCGGTGCGCTCGGGCCGATCGATCCGCTCGGGCCGATCGGCGCGCTCGGGCCGATCGATCCGCTCGGCGCGGTCGGGGCGGTCGAAGCGCTCGGTGCGATCGGAGCGCGGCGGCTCGGCGCGGCCGTTCTCGCGCCGCGCCTCGAACACCGGCGTCGCCACGTAGGAAGGCAGCGCCCCGGCGCTCACGTTGGCCTCGGCGGTCCCGCGGCCGCGGCGGCGGCGGCGGCGGCGGCGGCGCCCCTCGCCCTGCTCGCCCGACGAGCCGGGGGTCGCGCGGTCGTCGCCGCCGAGGATCGGCTGGTCGTCGTCGTCCTCCTCGTCGAAGAGCTCCGCCGCTCCGGCGACGGCCTCTGCCCGCATCGCCTCGTCCGGGCCCGGCGGCTCCGCGTCCTCGAGATCGACCTCTTCCTCGTCGATGTAGGCGCTCGCTGCGCGCGGGGAGGAGGGCGCCGGCGGCGGCACGGGCTCGCGCGTCCCCGCGATCTCCACGCCGTTCATCCCGGCCGCGACGGGCGCGCCGATCGCGTCCTCGTCCTCGTCTCCGTCGTCGCCCGCGGGCGCGGCCTGCGCCTCGTCGCCCGCTGCCTCGGTCTCGGCCAGCTCGGCCCCGGCCGCCGGAGCGCCCGAGTCGCCCTCTTCCGCCGCCTCGTCATCCGCGGCCGCCTCGAAGAGGGTCGGCTGCTCCTCGTCCTTGCGCGCCTTGACCGCCTCGGGCTTCCCGCCGCGCTTCGCCTTCTTGCCGTCGAGCCCCGACTTGATCGTCTTCTCGTCCCACTCGCGCAGCGCGAAGACGCCCGGCTTCACCCGCACCAGGGGGTTGTCCGCCGTGTCCTTCTTGAGCGTCGCGGCCAGGCGGGCGCCCATCGTGACCTCTGGGCTCTTTCCAACGTGGCTAAGGAGGTTCTTCTCGATCGCGATATCTGTGATCTCTTTATAATGAAGCGGCCTGCCGACGAGGCGAAGCACCTCGGCGGCTGCATCCGTGAACGTCATTTTGTTCGCCCTTCGGGCGCGCCGCCCGGCGGGCGCCCTCGTCGTCCCCATCGCGGCCGCCCCGTCCAAACTGGCTGACGAAGCGCGCGGGATACCCCACCGCAGCCGGGAAACGCACATTCGCTCCCACTCGGCCACGACGCGCGGAACGGCGTGCTCGTAGCATGCACGGGAACGGCGGTCAACGGGCAGCGCGATCTGGCTCAGGACAAGCCGCTGACCGGCCTGAGGAGCATGGGCCTGGGCGACGGCGGCGCCAAGCCCGGATCGGCCGCGCGCCGTCGCGGGCGCGCGGCCCTCGCGGCGCGCGGCGCGGGAAGGAGGCGCGGGCCGGCCTCGCGCGAGCGCCACGAGCATCGATGTGGCTCGTGAGCGGCTGTCCGCCAGTCCGGAGCATGGGATACGACGGAGACGGGAGATCGGTTGAGCTCTCCTCGTCTGACCAACCTGGCTGCGCGCGGGGCCGCGTGGTCGCGGCGCGATCATGGGATGTTGGAGAGCGCGATGGGGACGAGTCGCGCCGCCAGCGCGCGTCACGCTGGCCGCCGACCGCCGACCGCCGGGCGCGCGGAGCGCAGGAGAGCACCCCCAGCGCAGAGCGCTCCTCCGGGGCCGCGGCCTCGCCTGGGCGCGCGGCGAGCGGGCCGGCGGGCGTGGACACCGCGCTGGCGGCCGGCGGCCGGCGCAACCCGCGCTGGCGGGCGCGGCGCCAACATCGCTTTTGCGCTTTGCCATCGCCCGGATAAGGGGGTTACGCTGCGTGGGTNACATCGCTTTTGCGCTTTGCCATCGCCCGGATAAGGGGGTTACGCTGCGTGGGTGGAGCTTTCGCGGTTGCTCGACGAGCTCACCCTGGCGGCCAACAGGGTCGGCATCGCCGTCAGGATGGAGGCGTTCGATCCGCACCTGTCGGACGCGCGCAATCCGCGCGGCGGGCTCTGCACGGTGCTCGGCAGGCGGCTCATCCTTGTCGACGCCAACGCGTCGCTGCCGGATCGCATCGCCACGGTCGCGGGCGCGCTCGCGCGCGTGGACATGGAATCCGTGTTCCTGCCGCCGATCGTGCGCGCCACCATCGGCGCCCACGCCCGCGGCGCGCGGCCGCGCCCGGCGGCGCCTGGCGAGCCCGTGCGGCTGCCGGTGCGGCGCGCGAAGGGCGCAAAGGCCCCGCGGCTGCTCCCGCTCGCACGCACCAAGTGGCGTGACGCCTGACCGCGACGGCGCGCCGCCTCGCCGGCCGCCGTGATGCCTCGTGCGTGAAGGGTAGAGAGAAGAGGGTAGAGCCGCCGGGAGCGCCGGGACCGGGAGGAGAAGGTCTTCGCGTCCTGCCGCTCCCGGCCCGACAGCTCGCCGGGCATCACGAGGCGAGCGACCGCTCCACCTCGACGTAGATCGCGGCGATCGCCGCGTCGAGCTGCGCGACGTCGGTCCCGCCGGCCTGCGCCATGTCGGGGCGGCCGCCGCCCGAGCCGCCCACGATGCGGGCGATCGGCTTGATGAGCTCCCCGGCCTTGAGCCGCTCGGTGGCCGACTTGGAGACCATCACCGCGAGCTGCGCCTTGTCGCCCACGGCCGCGCCGAGCAGCACCGCCGAGCGGTCGCCGAGCTTGTCGCGCAGCTTCTCCGCGAGATCGCGCAGCGCCCCCGGGTTGGTGCCGTCCGGCACCCGCCGCGCGAGCACCTTGATGCCGCCGATCTCCCGGGCGCCCTCCAGCATCGCGTCGATGCCGCCGCCGCCGCCGCCCTGCGCGGGGCCCGCGCCCTCCAGGATGCGCCGCTCGAGCTCCGCGATCTTCTTCTCGAGCTCCCGCTCGTGCGCGACGATCTTCCCGATCTTCTCGGCGAGATCGCCGCCCTGCGCCTTCGCGGCCTGCCGCGCCCGCGCGAGCTCGGCCTCGACGTTCCGCGCGTACGCGAGCGCGTTCAGCCCCGTCGACGCCAGGATCCGGCGCACGCCCGCGGCCACGCCGCCCTCGCTCGTGATCTTGAACAGCCCGATGTCCCCCAGCGCCCGCGCGTGCGTGCCGCCGCAGAGCTCCACGACCTCGGGCGTCATCGTGAGCATCCGGACCGTATCGCCGTACTTCTCCTCGAAGATCGCGACCGCGCCGCGCCGCCGGGCCTCGTCCATGGGCAGGATCTCGGTCGTCACCCGGGCGTTCGTGAGCACCTTCTCGTTCACCAGGTCCTCGATCCGCGAGATCTCCTCGCGGGTGAGCGGCCGGTTGTGCGTGAAGTCGAAGCGGAGCATGTCCGGCCCGACGCGCGAGCCCTTCTGCTGCGCGTGCTCGCCGAGCACCTTGCGCAGCGCCCAGTGCAATACGTGCGTGGCCGAGTGGTTGCGGCGCGTCGCCGAGCGCGCCGCGTGGTCCACCGTCAGGCGCACGCGCTGCCCCACCGCGATCGCCCCCTCGCGGACAACGCCCTCGTGCACGACAAGCCCGACGAGCGGCTTCTGCGTGTCCTTCACCTCGACGCGCACCCCGTCCGCCGTCACCTCGCCGACGTCGCCTACCTGGCCGCCCGACTCGGCGTAGAACGGCGTCTCGCGGACGACGATCTCCACCGCCGACCCCGCCTCCGCGCGCTCGACAAGCGCGCGGGTCTTGCGCGCCTTGTCGCCCTCGCCCTGCGCCTCGACCCGGATGATCGCGACGATCTCGCTGTCGCCCTCCTCGTGCTCGTACCCCGTGAACACGACCGGCTGCGCGAGCGCCGCGCGGGCCGAGCGGTGCGCGACATCCACGGCCGCTGTCGGATCGATCGGGCCGTCGGCCTCGGCGGCGCCGTGGATGACCGCCTCGGCCCCCTGGACGTCGACGTCGAAGTTCGACTCGGCGCAGATGACCTGCGTCAGGTCGAGCGGGAAGCCGTACGTGGTGTAGAGATCCGCGGCCGCGGCGGCCGGGAGCGTCCTCTCGCCCGACGAGCGCATCTCGGCGAAGCGCTCCTCCAGGATCTTCATCCCGCGCTTCAGCGTGGAGCGGAACCGGACCTCCTCGTCCTCGGTGACGCGGGCGATGAGCTCCCGCCGGTCGCGGAGCTCCGGGTACGTCTCGCCCATCCGGCGGACCACCTCGAGCGCGACCTCGTGCAGGAACGGCCTGTCGATCCCGAGCCGGTGGCCGTGGCGGATCGCGCGGCGCATCACCCGGCGGAGCACGTACTCGCGCCGCTGCCGCTCGGGCATCACGCCCTCGGCCATCAGGAACGCCGTCGTGCGGGCGTGATCCGCGATGACCCGCATCGACACGTCGTCATCGGCGTTGCTCCCCGTGTACGGCTTGCCGCTGAGCTCCGCGGCCCTGTCGACGAGGCCCCGGAGCAGGTCGGTGTCGTAGTTCGACGTCACGCCCTGGAGCACGCTCGCGATGCGCTCCAGGCCCATGCCTGTGTCGATGCTCGGCGCGGGCAGCGGGACGAGCGGGCCGTCCTTCTCGACGCGCTCGTACTGCATGAACACGTTGTTCCAGATCTCGGTCCAGCCGGTGCCGTCGATGCGCGGCTCCTCGCCGAAGCGCGAGACGTCGGGCTCGCCGCCGTGGAAGAAGTGGATCTCCGAGCAGGGGCCGCACGGGCCGACGTCGCCCATCGTCCAGAAGTTGTCGGCCAGGCCGAGCCGCAGGATGCGGTCGTCGCCGAACCCGGTGACCTTGCGCCAGATCGCCGCGGCCTCGTCGTCGGCCGGGAAGCCCCCCTCGCCGTTGTAGATGGTGACAACGAGCCGCGAGGGAGAGATGTCGTAGACCTTCGTCAGGAGCTCCCAGGCGAAGGCGATCGCGTCTTCCTTGAAGTAGTCGCCAAAGCTGAAGTTGCCGAGCATCTCGAAGAACGTCTGATGGCGCGCGGTGACGCCGACGTTCTCGAGGTCGTTGTGCTTGCCGCTGATCCGGATGCACTTCTGGCTCGAGGTGGCGCGCTGGTAAGGGCGCTTGTCCTTGCCCGTGAAGACGTCCTTGAACGGCACCATGCCCGCGTTCACGAACATCAGCGTCGGGTCGTTCTGGGGAACGAGCGGCGCGCTCGGGACGATCTCGTGGCCGCGCTGGCCGAAGAACTCGAGGAACGTGCGTCGGATCAGGTCGGAGCTGGCAGGCGTTGCGATGGACATAGGAGGACGCGCGGTCTAGCACGACCGCGGAGCGGCTTCCCCCCGCTCGAGGGGCGCCGCGCCGCCGCCGCGGAGGTCGCGCGCGCCGGGCTCGCCTGTTGGGCTGACCGGCGGCTGCGGCGCCGGGGAGGCCACCCGGGGGGAGCCACCGCGAGCGCGCCGCCCCGGGGGCACGGCCGCCGCCGGCGCCTCGGAGGTCAGCGGCCGGAGGGGACCACGCTGCTCCCGGAGGCGGCCTCCAGGGCGAGGGGCGTCCTCTGGAGCGCGCTCTCGATGGCGCCGGCGACAGCGTCGCTCTGGAGCTGGGCGAGCTCGCGCCGGCCCTTGGCGCGCCGGGCCTCGGCGAGCGCCTGGGCCGAGCCGATCATCGAGCCCTTCAGCGTCTGGCTGGGCATCTCGCGGATCACGTACTCGACCTTGGCCGCGAAGCCGATCCCGTCAGCCCCATGGCGCTTGCTGAGCTGCGTGACCGAGCCGTCCAGCGTGAACGCCGGCAGCTTGCGGCTCTTGCCCGCCGCCGCCACGTCCGTTCCGTCGGCCACGATCTCGATGTCGGCGAACTGCGCGACGCGGCTCCGCGTGTGCTGCCGGAGCAGCGACCCGAGCATCGCGTCCTTCACGCCGGAGCGGTTCTCGAACTTGCCCAGGCTGACGAGGAAGCGCGCCTTCGAGGACGACTTCGAGAGCCGCTCGATGGCCGCCTGGATCTGGCGCTTCAGGCTGGGCGCAGGCTCGGTGTCGAGCGCCGCCTTGAGCGCCGGGACGGCCGCGGGGTTGCCCATCGCCCCGAGCGCTGTCGCGGCCGAGGCGCGCACCGCCGGGTGCGCGTCCCGGAGCGCCTTCTCGAGGGCCGGCCGCGCGCCCGGGCTCTTCGACCTGCCGAGCGCCAGCGCCGCCGCCACCCGGAGCCGGTAGTCCTTGCCGACCGCGATGTCGCGGAACGCCGAGGTGTCGCGGTCCTCGGCGATCGACGGGGACGTGCCCCCGAGGATCATCGAAGTCGCCAGGAGCATCGCAATGAAGAGACGACGAACCATCACGTCCCTCCGGGGAACGGCGGCCTTCGCCGTCCGTTCACCTCGGTAAACCACTCAGATCTCGTGACGCGCCCGGCGTCCAGACGGTCTTATCCTTGGCCAGGACGGTCGCGAGATCAAGGCCTGTTTGGCCCCGAATGGCTCATGCAGGACTCATGACGAGCACGGTAGACGTGGTCGACACGGGCAATTTTGCCGCCCCGAGCGCTTATTTCCAGACACACTGCTACGGATGAGCCCGGGTCGGCTTATCAGCTCAGAAGAGGATACCGAGATACCAGCGCACCGTCTGCGCTGTCTGCAGGTCGACCTCCTGGAGGGCCTGCTCCCCCGGGAGCTGGCCGAGGCCACCGAGCGGAAACAGCACGCCGTACTGCACCGCCGTGTAGAAGCCGCCCATCTTGTCGGGATCGTCGTTGAGCGTCCCGTCCTTCGACTGGAAGTAGAGCTGGCCGTTCAGCTCGACGCCGAGATCCCGGGAGTTTCCGGGCGCCTGGACGAACTCCGAGGCGCGGCTCCAGATGAGCGAGGCGCCCAGGCCGGCCCGCTGGCCGTTCTTGTCACGAGCGAAGTCCCAGTCCACGCCAGGGCGGAAGTAATACGCCCCCTGGACCCGAGACAGGATGTTCCTGAAGAGGATCTGGTCGACCCGGTAATCCGGGTGGAAGCGGAAGGTCGAGTAGGTGCGATCGGTCGAGTTCTGGGGATCCATGGCCCCGATCGCGGTGCCCCGGGGCTCGAGGGAGGGCGCGTCGTCGTCGCCGGTCGCGTAGCCGAAGCCGAAGTGCAGCCGCAGCCGGCCCTCCATCTCGATGAGCTCGGCCTGCGTCGCGAGCCCGAACTGCCGGATGCCCCAGCCCGTGTCGTCCTGCGAGAGGACGTTGGCGTAGTCGCTCTCGTCGTTCCCGCGGACGTCGAGGGAGCCGTAGATCATCGCGGCCTCGAGCTCGAAGCGGAACTTCTTGTAGAGGAGCTGGAACCACACGTCGGGGATGACCATCTCCGCGCCCCGGTGCACGTACCCCGCCGCGACGTTGTCGGCTGTCTGCCCGAGCGAGGCGCCCGGCCTGGCGTCGTTGCCGGCGTTGTCGTTCGCCAGCGTCTGCTGCCGGTAAGCGAAGTAGACGCCGCCGTTCATGACCATGTTGCCGCGGGCGAGCTCGAGCTTCTGGAGCTCCGGGTTCTTGCGGCGGACGGCGACGAACACGTACTGATCGACGTCATCGGCCTGGGCGAGGTCGTACGGCTGGCCCTCGAGATCCTGGAGGGAAGCGCTCGTCGCGCCCTCGTTGGTCCAGTCCCAGGCGCCGGCAAAGTAGAGGTCGTATTTCTTGATGCCCGTGACGAACATCAGCCGGTCGACCGTCGACTGGTAGTCGGAGTCGTACCCGTCGCCGCTGTTCGCGACCATGCCGAGGCCCCAGTGGTTCGGCATGCGGCCGAAGCGGAGGAGGCCGATGGGGGTCATGTACTCACCCCAGACCCGCTTGACGGATATCGAGTCCTTCGGCGAGTTGATGCCGGCGCTCGGCGCCCACTGGGTGCCGGCGAAGGCCCCGAGCGGCGAGTAGCCGCCCCGGCGGACGACCTCGTAGCCGTTCGCGCTCGGCCGGTTCGCGTAGCCCTCCGGCGTCGAGCCGAGCACCACGTTGTCGAGGAGATCGACCTGCGAGAGGATGCGCAGGTTGTCGCTGATGTGCAGCTCGGGGTTGAGCCGGAACCGCATGTTCGCGCCGGCCTGGGTGTCGTTCTCGCACGGGGCGAACGAGCGCGAGCCGCCGCTCGTGCCCTCGCTCGGGTTGCAGAGATCGACAACGTGGGACGGGTTGTAGGAGTTGTCGGCCGGCTGGGGCCAGAGCGCCTGATTGCGCGGATCGACGCGGCCGAGGGCAAAGCTGTTGAAGAGCTCCCACCGGAGCCGGTAGTAGCCGTGGAGCTCGAACGTCGGCCGCGCGTGAGACCACCAGTCCTCGGCGTAGACCTCGCTGGGCCGGGCGCCGATCTCACCCTGGGTGGCCTGTCGCTCCTGCGGCTCGGTCGTCCCGGCCTCCGCCGGGCCTGCCGGAGCCGCGGGGCTGGCCGGCTGCGGGGCCGAGGGAGCGGCCGTACCGGCCGGCGGCATGAGCGGCTCGGCCGCCGGCGCGGAGGGATCGAGGGCGTCCAC
>NZ_JEMA01000844.1 GCF_001589285.1 Sorangium cellulosum
GGCGGCGCGCCGAGGGCGAGCAGGTCGAGCGCGAAGCGCGCGAAGGAAGCGATCGACGCGTGCTCGAGGCGCGCGTCGGCGAGCCACGCCTCCGCGAGGGCGGCGCGCGTCACGGGATCGAGCGCGAGCGGCTCGTCCGCCGCTGCGTCGAGCGCCCAGTCGGCCCGCGCCTCGACGCCGGCCAGGCGCGGCGCGCCGCCGACGATGAACGGGCGGCCACACCCGCCGACGCCGGTATCGAAGTTATCGTAGCAACACTGACCGTCCTCCAGCACGCCGTTCTCGTAATGCATGCAGTACTCCGGCGGCTGCAGGAACTCGCTCGGGCAGGCCTCGGCGGGCCTGTCCTCCCCGCCGACGCCGAGCGTCCCACCGCCCCCTTCGCTACCCGGGTTCTGACCGGCGTACTCCCAGGCATCTTCAGGCGAGAAGCACCGCCTCTCGTAGAGGCCACCGCCGGCGCCGCCCTGGCCGCCGGTGCCGCCCTGGCCGCCGGTGCCGCCCTGGCCGCCGGTGCCCCCCTGTCCGCCGGTGCCCCCCTGTCCGCCGGCGCCGCCGGCTCCTCCTGTGCCTGTTGCCGCGCCGCCGCCGCTATCGCCCTGGCAGCCGACCGTCAATGACAGGCCGGCGAACATGCTGGCTCCCAGGATCCTCATGATGCGCGTACGCAATTCCCTGCTCATGATCGTCATCGCCCTCCGAGCGGTGCGTCGCGGTTGAGCAGCGAGCATGCCAGTCCGGGCTCCGGCGCCACGGCCGCTCCCACGCCCGGAGAGGGCGAGGTGCCTCGCTGTCTCGATTCCTCTCTGATCTCGTGGAGATCATGGGCCGGGCGCCGGCCGACACGACCCCATCGAGCACCACCGGCGGCCCTCGCCGCCCGCGGCACCGCTCCCCGACCGCGAGGCGCTCGCTTGCCGTCTTGCGCCGCATTGCGCCAGAATGCGCAGCGCTCTCGCCCGCTCCCGTTCCCCTGCCCTGGCGCACGACAGCGGCGACGGGCTCTTCCGCTCGCGCCCACCGCCCGATGCTTGCGGCGCGCGCGGCTCGCGCCATCGTGGCCTGCGCATGCCCATCATCACAGGGATCGTCCCCTCGCCCGACAAGCCCGGCCACGTCGTCATCCTGGTCGACGGGGTGCCCTTCGCCACGGTCCCCGAGGAGCGCGCCGCGGGCCTCTCGCCCGGACAGAGCAGCCCGGGGACCCCGGCGGAGCCGCTCCGGCCACCTGGCGAGGGCGCGCAGAAGACGTACGAGCGGGCGCTGCGGCTGCTGTCGTTCCGGGCGCGATCGGCCCGGGAGCTCGAGAAGCGCCTGATCGAGAAGGGCGAGCCCCGCGAGCACGTGACCACCGTGATCGAGCGGCTCTGCGCGAACGGGCTCCTCGACGACGCGCGCTTCGCCGAGGCGAAGGCGCGCTCCGGCATCGTGGGCAGGCCGCGCTCGCGCCGCCGGATCGAGCAGGATCTCGCCCGCAAGGGCGTCGCCCGCGACGTGGCCGACGCGGCGATCCGGCAGGTGATGGCCGACGAGGGCACTGACGAGCTCGCCGTGGCCGAGCGGGCGGCGCGCAAGAAGCTCCGCTCCCTGGCGCGCCTCGAGCCCATGGAGCGACGGCAGAAGCTCTATGCCTTCCTCGCGCGGCAGGGCTACGCGCCCGACGTCGTGCGCCGGGCGATGCGCGCGGTGGGTGACGCGATCGACGCGATCGACGCGACCGACGCGACCGACGCAACCGACGCAACCGACGCAACCGACATCATCGACGCGACGGACCCCCCGCCCCCGGACGACGACGGGGCATAACGCCACACCCCCTCTTCGCCCCGCCGGGGCCGCCGGTTCACCCGACGCGCACCGGCGTTGGGCGCTTCTCCGGCCCTCTTCACCACGCTACAAGGAGCCATGTCGTTCAGGTCGGAGGATACGCCGTTGGACCGCGCGGACGCTCGAGCCGTCCTCGCCGGCGGGGGCGAGATGGGCGAGCGCATGCGCGCGCTCGACTGGTCGAGGACGCCGCTCGGCCCTGTCTCGTCCTGGCCGCAGAGCCTCAAGACGTGCGTGCGCATCATCCTGACCTCGCGCCAGCCGATGTTCGTCTGGTGGGGCGACGCGCTCATCAACCTCTACAACGACGCCTACAAATCGATCGTCGGCGGCAAGCACCCCGAGGCGCTCGGACAGCCCGCCTCCGTCGTCTGGCGCGAGATATGGGACCAGGTCGGGCCGCGCGCCGCGTCGGCGATGCGCCGCGACGAGGGCACCTACGACGAGGCGCTCCTCCTCATCATGGAGCGGCACGGCTACGAGGAGGAGACGTATTACACGTTCTCCTACAGCCCCGTGCCGAACGATCAGGGCGGGACTGGCGGGATCATCTGCGCCAACACGGATGACACGCGGCGCATCATCGGAGAGCGGCAGCTCGCGCTGCTCCGCGAGCTCGCCGCGCGGACCGCGAACGCGCGCACGTGGGAGGAGGTCTGCACCCACAGCGCGCGCTCGCTCGAGACCGACGCGAAGGATCTCCCGTTCGCGCTCCTCTACGTCCTCGACGCGGACAGGCGGCGCTTGCAGCTCGCCGGGATCACGGGCATCGCGCGCGGGCACGCCGCGGCCCCGGAGACGATGGAGCTCACGGACGAGCCTCCCTGGCCGGTGGCCGAGGTCGCGCGCGGGCACGAGGCCTGCCGCGTGATCGAGCTGTCCCCCGACCTGCGCGACCTCCCGACCGGCGCGTGGCAGAGGCCACCGACGCGGGCCGCTGCGCTCTCGATCGCCGCGACGGGCGAGACGGGACGCGCGGGGGTCCTGATCGTCGGGCTGAATCCATTACGCCTCTTCGACGACGACTACCGCGGCTTCCTCCACCTCGCCGCCGGCCAGATCGCGGCGAGCATCGCCAACGCGCAGGCCTACGAGGAGGAGAAGCGGCGCGCGGAGGCGCTCGCCGAGCTCGATCGCGCGAAGACCAACTTCTTCAGCAACGTGAGCCACGAGTTCCGCACGCCGCTCACGCTGATGCTCGGGCCGCTCGAGGACGCGCTCGCGTCGCCGAAGCGGAGCCTCCACGGCGCCGATCTCGACACCGCCTACCGCAACGCGATCCGCCTGCTCAAGCTGGTCAATGCCCTGCTCGATTTCTCGCGCATCGAGGCGGGCCGGATCCAGGCGTCCTACGAGCCGACCGATCTCTCCGCGCTCACCGCCGACCTCGCGAGCGCCTTCCGCTCCGCCATGGAGCGCGCCGGGCTCACGTTCGAGGTCGATTGCCCGCCGCTGCCCGATCCCATCTACGTCGATCACGACATGTGGGAGAAGATCGTGCTCAACCTCCTCTCGAACGCGCTCAAGTTCACGTTCGAGGGGACGATCGCGATCGCGCTCCGCCCGCGCGGCGATCGCGTCGAGCTCACCGTGCGGGACACCGGGACGGGCATCCCGGAGCACGAGCTCTCGCACCTGTTCCGGCGGTTCCACCGCGTCCAGGGCGCGCGGTCCCGCACCCACGAGGGGTCCGGCATCGGGCTCGCGCTCGTCCACGAGCTCGTCCGCCTCCACGGCGGGACCATCCACGCCGCGAGCAAGGTCGCCGAGGGGACGACGTTCACGATCTCCCTCCCTCGCGGGACGGCGCACCTGCCCCAGGACCGCGTGAACGCCAGGCGGACGCTCGTGTCGATGGCGACGGGCGCGGCGCCCTATGTCCAGGAGGCGCTCCGCTGGCTGCCCGGGGCGGAGCCCGGCGAGGACGCCGGCCAGCTCGCGCGGGCGCTGACGTCGCCGGCGGACCCCGCGATCGAGGCCGGCCCCGCGGCGCGCATCCTCCTCGCGGACGACAACGCCGACATGCGCGAGTACGTCGGGCGCGTGCTGCGCGAGCGCTGGACGGTCGAGGCGGTCGCCGACGGCGCCGCCGCGCTCGACTCCGCGCGCGCGCGCCCGCCGGATCTCGTGCTCACCGACGTGATGATGCCGAACCTCGACGGCTTCGGCCTGCTCCGCGCGCTGCGCGACGACGAGCGCGCGAGGGGCGTCCCGATCATCATGCTCTCCGCGCGCGCGGGCGAGGAGTCGCGCGTCGAGGGGCTCGAGGCGGGCGCGGACGACTACCTCGCGAAGCCGTTCTCCGCGCGCGAGCTCGTCGCCCGGGTCGCCACGCACCTCCAGATCGCGCGCCTGCGCGCGGCGGCCGAGCGCGAGCGCGAGAAGCTGTACGACCTCTTCATGCAGGCGCCCGTCCCCATCGCTGTGTTCGCCGGCCCCGAGCACCGCTACGAGGTCGCGAACCCGCCGTACTGCGAGATGGTCGGCCGGCCGGAGCTCGTCGGGAAGGACGTGCGCGAGGCGTTCCCGGAGCTCGGCGAGCACGAGGTGATCGCGACCCTCGACCGCGCGCTGAAGAGCGGCCTGCCGCTGCACGTGACCGAGCTGAACGTCCCGATCGAGCGCGGCGGCGTCGCGAGCGACGCCTTCTTCAACTACGTCGCGCAGCCCATCCGCGACCCGTCCGGGGCCGTCACGGGCGTGATGGTGATCGCCTTCGAGGTCACCGCGCAGGTGCTGGCGCGGCACCGCATCGAGCAGCTCAGCCAGCACCGCGAGGAGCTCATCGCGGCGCTCGCGAAGACGAACCAGGAGCTCGACCAGTTCGCCTACGTGGCCTCGCACGACCTCAAGGCCCCCCTCCGGGGGATCGCGAACCTGTCGGAGTGGATCGAGGAGTCGCTCACGGGGAAGATGGACGACGAGACGCAGGAGCACCTCCAGCTCCTGCGCGGGCGCGTGCGCCGCCTCGAGACGCTCATCGACGGCATCCTCCACTACTCGCGGGCGGGGCGCCTGCGGGGCGACCTGGTCAGCGTCGACACCAGCCAGCTCCTCGCCGAGGTCGTCGAGCTGCTCTCGCCGCCCCCCGAGGCCCGGGTCGAGATCGCGCCCGGGATGCCCACGATCGTCACCGAGCGCGTCCCGCTCCAGCAGGTGTTCCAGAACCTCATCAGCAACGCCCTGAAGCACGCGCGCCGCAGCGACCCGCGCGTCGAGGTGACCTGCACGGACGCCGGCGAGCTCCACGAGTTCGCCGTCAAGGACAACGGGCCTGGGATCGCGCCCGAGTACCACGATCGCATCTGGGGGCTCTTCCAGACCCTCGAGTCGCGCGACAGGGTGGAGGGCACCGGGATCGGGCTGTCCGTCGTGCAGAAGATCGTGCAGAGCCGCGGCGGCAGCGTGTGGGTCACGTCGCACCCCGGCGCAGGCGCGACGTTCTTCGTGCGCTGGCCGAAGCGTGTGAAGGAGGAGGCGTGAGTGCGCGAGAGCTCCCGTGAGGACGCACACGCCCGGACACCTTCTCCTCGAAAGTTGGCGAGTTCAATTTTCTTCTTGGCGTGAAGCCACGCTATCCGCATACTCGCGATCCATCTGATAGGGTGGCAGCACACTCGCTCACTCCACGGCGATCGTGCTCCGCCCTACACGGCGGCATCGCGGCAGCAGCGCTCATCGCATGGGCCGCGGACGCGCCGGAGCCAGGGGGACACCGCGCCTCGCGGGATCGAGAGGCGACTACCCCGGCTCCGGGCGCGGCGCGCTCATCGGCTGCGTCCCACGCCAGCGCTGCGGCGAGCGCGCGTGACGCGGCGCTCCTCGACGCGACAGCGCGGCTCGCCGGCGGGATTCATCACATCAGGAGGGAACATGCTCAAACGGCTCGCTCGGATCTCTCGTCTTCTCGCGCTACCCCTCACCGCGGCCTCGCTGGCCGCCGTCGGCCTCGCGGGCTGTAGCACCACCGGCCCCGCCGACGCGGCGCTCGAGGACGCGGACACCTCGAACGTGCTGATCGACGCCCGAGGCGTCGCGCGCCTCGCCCCCGGCGAGCGGCTGTCGGTCGACCTGCGCGCGCGCGACGTGGTGGCGCACGTCGCCTTTGATGGACTCGACTTCAGCCGGGTCGATCTCGCCTTCGGCGACGAGGGCACGGCGCCGCTGGCGGAGGTGATGGCGCCCCTGTTCTCGCACCCGTACAGCCCCCTCGAGGCCGCGGACGGGCGCTTCGTGATCACCGCGGATCCCGCGAACATCCCCGAGCTCACCGCGGACGACATCGCGGCCCTCGAGGTGGAGCGGATGATCGCGCGCGAGCACGGGAGCCGCGCGCCCACGGCGCAGCCTCAGTCGATCAACGACTGCGTCGAGCAGACGATCTACTTCTATGTCGACATCGTGATCAACGACACGGTGCAATCGATCCTGTGCGCGCACACCATCGTCGTCTGCGGCTCGACGACATGCGACATGCAGACCCACAACGGGCACAATTACCTGTTCTGCGATGGACAGGAGTCGTGGACCGACGCCAAGGCGAGCTGCGCGAGCCAGGGCATGAGCCTGGTCACGCTCAACGACGCGGAGGAGGAGGCCTGGGTCACCGGCTTCGCCTCGGCCTACTCGACGCAGAAGTGGTGGATGGGCATGAACGACAGGGCCTCCGAGGGCACGTTCGTCTGGGACAGCGGCGACGCCGTGTCGTACACCAACTGGTACCCCGGCGAGCCGAACAACGTCAGCAACGAGGACTGCGGCCAGCTCAACCGGTTCTACCCGGAGCCCGGCTGGAACGACGAGCCCTGCTCCCTGCACCTGCGCTACATCTGCGAGTCCGACTGACGGCCCCGCCGGGGCCTCGCGGTTGACGCGCGCGCCGCGCCGGTCGAGGGTGCGGGCCCATGAGCGCGCGCCGAGAGTCGCTGGAGCCGTGGCTGCGGAGCTTCGTCGCTGACAACGGGGGCATCGCCGGCACCGTGCACCTCGTCGAGGGCGACGCGCTCGCGCTGGCCGCGGCCGTGAACATCCCCGAGAAGGTGCAGGAGATCACGCGCCGCGTCCCGCGCGGCAAGGGCATGGCCGGGCTCGCCTGGGAGCGCGGCCAGCCCGTCCAGACATGCAACCTGCAGACGGACACGTCCGGCGACGTCCGCCCGGGGGCCAGGGCGGTCGCGGCGCAGGCGGCCGTGGCCCTGCCGGTGCGCGACGCCTCGGCCAGCGTGCGCGCTGTCGTGGGCATCGCCTTCGCCGGCGAGCGCGAGCTCGACCGGGAAGCGCTCGCCGGGCTCGCCGAGGGCGCGGGCGCGCTGCCGGCCTGACACCGTCGCTCGGGCGCCGGCCCTTGTCTTTCGCGGCGCCGATGCGACGATGGGCGCCTTCCATGGAGACGAACGGCGGCAGCGCGCCGCAAGCACCCCTCGATGATCCGCTGGAGCCGGGCGCCCGGCCGCACGTCCGCCTCGAGGACCTCGTGCGGGCGGGCGAGCCGCTCACGGCGAAGCTCGCCCGCCGGACCGCGCCCGGCGTGCTCTACGAGCGAGGGCCGGAGGCGGGGTATCTCCGGTGCACCGCGTGCGCGCACCGCTGCGTCCTCTCGCCGGGGCGCGCGGGCGCGTGCGGGGTCCGCTTCGAGCAGGACGGCGAGCTCCGCGTCCCGTTCGGGTACGTGGCGCGCCATTACGTGCGCTCGGTCGAGACGAATACGATCTTCCACGTGCGCCCCGGCGCGCTGTCGCTCACGTTCGGGATGTTCGGATGCGATCTGCGCTGTCCTTATTGCCAGAACTGGAAGGTCTCCCAGGCGCTGCGCGAGCCGGGGAGCGACGGTGAGCCGATCGACATCAGCGCCGCGGACCTCGTCGAGGTCGCCGTCCAGGCGGGCTGCGAGGTGCTCGCGAGCGCCTACAACGAGCCGATGATCACGGCGGAGTGGGCGCGCGCGGTCTTCACCGAGGCGCGGCGGAGGGGGCTCGTCACGGCGCTGATCTCGGACGGCAACACGACGCCCGAGGCGCTCGAGTACATGCGCCCTGTCGCGGACGTGTTCCGCGTCGATCTGAAGGGGTGGAGCGCCGACCAGTACCGGACCCTCGGCGGCCGCGTGGAGCCCGTCCTCGCGGCGATCGGCGAGGCCCGGCGCCTCGGCTACTGGGTCGAGGTCGTGACGCTCGTCGTCCCCGGCTTCAACGACAAGCCGGACGGCCTCCGCGCCCTCGGCGCCGAGATCGCCCGGGTCGACCCCGACATCCCGTGGCACCTCAACGCCTTCTACCCGCGTTACAAGATGCGCGACCTCGCGACGACCGACCCGGCGTTCCTCGTGGACGTCGCTGGCGTCGCCTATGCCCGCGGCATGAAATACGTCTACGTCAGCAACGTGGCCGACCGGGTGCGCGAGCTCTCGCATACCCGCTGTCCGGCTTGCTACGAGGTCGTGGTGCGGCGGTTCAACTACGAGACGCAGGAGGTCCTCCTCTCCGGCGGCGCGTGCCCCTCGTGCGGGACGCGCGTGCCCGGCCTGTGGGGACCGTCCGCCGCCTAGCGTTGCCCGGCCGAGCGGCCCACACCTGCCGAGTGCGCGCGCGCCGCGCCGCCCAGGACATGTTTCTGCGAGGCATCTGCCTCGTTTCCACGAGGGCCGCTCGGGCCGATCCGACGGACTGGCCGGCTGGCCGGATGCCCGACTGGCAGCTCGCCGCTCACGTCGACTGGCCTGCTGGCCTGCTGGCCGGCCACTTCAACTGGCCTGCTGGCCGGCCAGGCCTGCCACGTCGACCCGCCCTTGGCGCGGTGAAAAGTCGACATGGTTGCTTGTCCCGGAGCCGCATGTGGTAATTTGGGGGGCATGTCGCCGTCGGAACGTCTTGCTCAGGTTCTCACGGAAGGCCGGTTCGTCGCGATTCGCGAGCTCGGCGAAGAGAGCGCGGCCGAGTTCCACACGCACGCCAAGGAGAGGTATCTCGCGCTCGAGGAGACCATACCCCGGTTCCGGAGCAGCATGAATCGCAAGCTCTTCGAGCTTTGCCCGCCCGTGCTTGCGATCTACCTGGCGCTCCACCACGACCTCGGCGTGGACCGGGGGCCGGCGCTGCGCCTCACCGAGGACATGCTGCTCGCGTTTCATCGCAAGCAGCGGAGCCGGAGCCCGCTCCTCGGCGCCGCCCTGGAGATCATGCTCCGGTTGAGGCCCGCGCGGAGCCTGCTCCTGAAGAGCATGCTCACGCGCGAGCCGGGCGGCTTCCGCTTCGACAGGGCCAGCGACGCCGGCGCCCTCCTCGCCTTCGACGTGCGCGCGTGCCCGCTCGTGGCGTTCGCGCGGCGGCACGGCGCGCCGGAGGTCGTCCCGATGATCTGCCGGCTCGACGACCTCCAGGTGCAAGCGCTCCATGGCGTCGAGCTCCAGCGCACGGGCACGCTCGGCATGGGCGCCGAGCGGCGCGACTTCCGCTACGTGACAGCGAAGAAGTAGGCGGCGAGGCGAACGGCGGCTCGCGCCGGCGGGCGACATGGTCCGTCGCCAGATCGAGGCGTTCGTCCTCGCCTTCGACTCGAACGTCGCGCCGATCGTCGGCCAGCCCTTCACCCGCCCTTCACCCTCACCCCTCCTTCACCACCCCGACCACCACTCCGGCGCGTCGTCGTCGGGCGCGCAGTCCGGGTCGGCCGGCTGCACGCACGCCAGCGCGCACACGCCGTCTGCGGCGCAGTGGCGATCGGCGCAGTCCGGGTCGACGACGTCGGGGCCGACATCGCACGACGCCTCGCAGAGGCCATCGGCGCGGCACGGGTTGTCCGCCTCGAACTCGTCGATGGTCGGCTGGATGAACCGGGCGAGCTGGAGGTGATCCGTGCGCGCCTGCACCCCGTCGAGGGTGCAGGGGTCGTCGCCGAACGAGGTCACGCCGGCGTGGCGCTCGACGCCCCATCGCACGAGGAACGCGGGACCTCCGGAGTCGCCGGCGCACGTGTTCATGGCCGGGACCTGGTAATAGAACTGGGTCTCGGTGATCGTCCCCGGCGTGCCGCCGACCTGGGCGGGCCCGACCGCCAGGATGGGAAACGTCGCGACGCGGCGCGTGCCGAACCCCGTCCCGGCGACGCCGTCGGAGACCCCGTAACCGACGAAGGTGTAGTCCGGCCCGACGTACCAGCCGTTGTTCTCCATCGACTCGCGCAGGAGCGGCGCGGGCTGCACGGGCGCGTCGCTCTCCAGCTTGAGCAGGGTGATGTCGTTCTCGAGGGTGCCCGGGTCAAACCCGGGGTGCCTCCTCGACTCCTCGACCCGCACACTCGCCGAGCGCCGCCCGAGGCTCGTGCCGAAGTAGACCCGCGTGGCCCCGCCGTGGCAGTGCCCCGCCGTGATCACGGTGCGCCGCGAGATGACCGTCCCGGTGCAGTACGCCCGGATCCGGTTGCCCACGCCCACGACATAGGCGTGCGCTGTGTCGACGGCGCCTCCGACGATGCGCTGTCGGGACGTGAGCACGGGCTGCTCGCCGTCGTCTCCGGCCAGCGTATCCGCGCAGCCGGGCGCGCCGAGGCAGAGGAGCGCGATCAGGAGAGCATTCTTCATACTGCTACCTTTCCGTCTAGAAATGATGTCTAGAGCGGCCACTGCGTGAGGGTGCGCACACGATTGCGCCACTTGGCTCCTCCGCTGGGAGGAGGCCATATCAAGCGTGGTGCCAGCGCCCTGCTCGGCGAGACCGCGAGTCGGCTCCGGCGCGCGGCGGGGGTCCAGGAAGGGCGCGCGAGCGGGAGTCCTGGAATCGCGCGCGAGCGGGGTGGATCTCGCCCGATCGCAGGAAAGCCCGCCGGGACGGCGGGGACGTTCACGAGGAGCGCGGGCGCGGCGCTCGCGGGGTGTCAGGACGTCGACGTCACTCGCTCGACCAGGGCGCTGCGCTCGGCCATGGTCGCGATGTAGACGCGGTTGAGCTCGCGGCACGCGGGCTCGCGGACGCCGATCACGACGTCGATCCCGGCGCTCTCGAGGAGGGCCACGCCCCTGCCGGAGACGAGGGGGTTCGGGTCGACCATCCCGATCACGACGCGACGGACGCCGGAGCGGAGGAGCGCGTCGGTGCAGGGCGGCGTCCGGCCGTGGTGGCAGCACGGCTCGAGGTTGACGTAGAGCGTGGCCCCCTCGGCGCGGCCGGCGAGCTTGCGGAGCGCGTCGACCTCGGCGTGGGCCAGCCCGGCTCGCTCGTGGAACCCCTCGGCGAGGAGCACGTCGTCGCGCACGATGACCGAGCCGACCATCGGGTTCGGCGCTGTGTGCCCGGCGGCGAGCGCCGCGAGCTCCAGGCAGCGCTCCATCCAGCGAAGGTCGACGTCGTTCATGCCGGCCTCGGGCCGCGGCGGTCCATGTAGGGGCGGCCGGCCTGTTCCGCCGCAACGTCGCACAGCATGCCGCGCCAGTATAGCGGAGGACCGCGAGCGGGGCAGCGGCCGAGCGGCGCGGCCCCCGCTCGCCGGCGCGGCGCCCCGTCCGCCCCGCGCGGCGTCCCGCGGCTACCGCGCCACCTTCG
>NZ_JEMA01000845.1 GCF_001589285.1 Sorangium cellulosum
CGGCGCCGGGCGACGCGGGCGCGACGCAGGCCGACGCGCCGGCGCCGGGCAAGCGGCTTCGGCTGGAGAAGTACCTCGCGCGGCTCGAGCGGCGCGTCTCGCGCAAGAAGAAGGCGAAGCGGCGCGGCGCCGAGGCGCTCGCGCGACGAGCGATCGGCGACGCCCTCGACGACGTGCGCGCGCTCGCGGCGGCCGATCCGGGCGACGGCGCGGCCATGCACGCGCTCCGGATCCGCTTCAAGCGGCTGCGCTACTCCGCCGAGACGTTCTCCCCGCTCTTCGGCGAGCGCGCCGAGCGCACGGCCAAGTCCGCGTCGCGGCTCCAGCGCCGCCTCGGCCAGCTCCACGACGTCGACGAGGCGCTCGCGCAGATGAGGGACGCCGAGGGGCTGTCGCCCGACGAGCGCGCGGCCGTCACCGACGCGCTCGGCGCAGAGAGGGCGCGGCTCGCCCACAAGGCGACCGAGGAGCTCACGCACGAGCTCCAGACGCTCGCCGCGCTCTGGCCGGACGAGCCGCCCGCGCCCCCGCCCGGGTGACGCAGCGCGGGGCGCGCAGCGCAGCACGGAGCGCCGCAGCAAGGAGGCCGCGGACGGGCACGGAGGCTCCTCGGCCGCGGAGCCCGCCATGAGGGCAGGCGGTTCGTGATACCGTCGTCAGGGCTTCTTTTCCGAGGCGAAGCTCGCCGATCCCGGAGGTCGTGTTGCGCCGCTCTGCCTTCCCCAGCGTCACCGCGCTCGTCGCTCTCCTCGCCGCGAGCGCCTGCACCCAGGACTTCGATCAGTTCAACCCCTTGCCCTCCCCGGGCTCGTCCGGGAGCTCCGGCGGGGCCGGCGGCGGTCAGGCGACGACGACCGCGGCGACAACGGGCAGCGGCGCAGGCGGCGCCGAGCAATGCCTGAACGGCGACGATGACGACCGCGACGGCGAGGTCGACTGCGCCGACGACGACTGCAGCGGGTTCACCTGCGTCGCCGTCCCCGAGGGCTGGCAGGGGCCCGGCATCCTGTACGCGGGCCGCGCAGCGGCGGACGTCGACTGCCCCGCGGGCTTCCCCACGCGCGTGGACGTGGGCGGCCGCGATCCCGTCGACGAGCCGGCGACCTGCAGCCCGTGCGCGTGCGGCGCGCCGGACGTCGCGTGCGAGACGCCGGCGGTCACGGTGTACGGGGACGACGGGTGTGGCGGGGCGAACGTGACGCTGCCGGTGCAATCGACGGACTGCATCAACCTCGGCAGTGACTTCCGGCCGGGCAGCTACAGCGGCGAAGCGCCCGTGGATTCGGCGACGTGCGCCGCGTCGGGCGGCGAGGCGACGTTGCCGCCGCCGCGCTTCGGCACCGAGGGCGTCGTGTGTGCGCCCGGGCCGGACGCCGGCGGCTGCTCGGCAGGCGAGGCCTGCGCCCCGCGCGAGATCGACGCGCCGTTCGAGCAGGGCGCCTGCATCTGGCGCGAGGGGGAGCGGCGCTGCCCCGAGGAATTCGGCGAGCGACACGTGTTCGCGAGCTCCGTGATCGACGAGCGCGGCTGCACGCGGTGCACGTGCGACGCGAGCGGCGTGAGCTGCGCAGCGACGCTGACGCTCTTCGAGAGGAACGGCTGCCGGACGCCGGTCGAGACAGTGCCGTTCGACGGGGGCTGCGTCGACGATCCGCCCCCCGCCACCTCGGTGAGGATCGAGGTGACCGGAGCCGGCAGCTGCCGGCCGCGCGGCGGCGAGCCCAGGGGGGAGATCGAGGAAGGCGAGGACAGGATCACCGTCTGCTGCGCCCGCTGAGCGGGCGCAGCGCGGCGCGCCTCCCGGCCCGTCCAGGATGGCGCAGGAGGGCGGGCGTTCCGGAAGAAAGATGAATCTTCTTCCCTACTTACCGCATTCCTCCTGCGTCTCGCCCTCGCTCGCCAGCCGCCACCCGTCGACGGGGCTGGCCGCGTCGCGCGACGCCGGGCGCCGTCGCGCGGCGCTCGACGGCGCTACTGCCGGAAGATCTCGACGCGCTCGAGGACGACGTCCTGGTTCGGCCGATCGCGCGTGGTCGCCACGTTGGCGATGCGGTTGACGACGTCGAGTCCGCTCACGACCTTGCCGAACACCGAGTGCCGGTTGTCGAGGTGCGGCGTGGGCCCCTCGGTGATGAACCACTGCGCGCCGTTCGTGTTCTTGCCGGAGTTCGCCATGGAGAGGACGCCGGGGCCGTCGTGCCGCAGCGCGGGGTTGAACTCGTCCTCGAACTTGTAGCCCGGGCCGCCGGTGCCCCAGCGCGCCGCCATGTCCGGGTGGCGCGAGAGCGGATCGCCGCACTGGATCATGAAGCCCGAGATGACGCGGTGAAAGCGGATGCCGTCGTAACAGGGCGCGCCCTGCATGGCCTCGCCGGTCTTCGGATCCGTCCACTTGATGGTGCCCGTGGCGAGGCCGACGAAGTTCTTGACGGTGTTGGGCGCGCGCTGCTCCTCGAGCCTGACGACGATGTCGCCGAGCGAGGTCTTCAGTCGGGCGTGCAGCTCGCCGGTGCCGGGCACGTTGATCGGGGGGAATTGCATCGGGCCTTCTCCTCTTCCTTGCCGCCGGGGCGGCGACGTCAGCCGAAGGAGGAGGGCCCTCCTCGCTGCGTTCTTGTGCGGCGGTCTTAGCGCATCTCGCGCCGCGGAAGAGGGGCGAATTTGCCTCAGGCGCGCTCGAAGAGCGTCGCGATGCCCTGGCCCACGCCGATGCACAGCGAGGCGACCCCGACCTTGGCGCCGCGCGCGCGCATCGCATGCACGAGCGTGCAGGCGATGCGCGCGCCCGAGCAGCCGATCGGGTGTCCGAGCGCGATCGATCCGCCGCGCACGTTCACGCGCGCCGGATCGAGCTCCAGCGCCCGAGAGCACGCGAGCGCCTGCGCGGCGAACGCCTCGTTGAGCTCGAACAGATCCACGTTGGGCACGCGCAGCCCGGCCCGCTGGAGGAGCTTCTTCACCGCAGGGATCGGCCCCTCCCCCATCAGGTTCGGATCCACCCCCGCGGTCGCGGTCGCGATGACGCGCGCGAGCGGCGTCGCGCCGGCGGCCTGGACGGCGTCGCTCGAGGCGAGCAAGAGGGCGGCGGCGCCGTCGTTGAGCGGCGACGAGTTGCCCGCCGTGACGGACCCGCCCTCGCGGAAGGCCGGCTTGAGCTTCGCCAGCGCCTCGAGCGAGGCGTCGGCGCGCACGGACTCGTCGCGCTCGAACAGGAAGGGATCGCCCTTCTTCTGCGGGACGGGGACGGGGACCACCTCGGCGGCGAAGCCGCCCGACTCCCAGGCGAGCGTGGCGCGCTCGTGGGACAGCAGCGCGAACCGGTCCTGCTCCTCGCGGCTGATGCCGTGCTTCTTGGCCACGTTCTCGGCGGTCTCCCCCATCGACTGAAGCTCGAACCGCGCGCCCATCCTCGGGTTCGGGTAGCGCCAGCCGAGGGTCGTGTCGTAGACGGCCGGCGCGCTCCGGTCGAACCGCTCGGCCTGCTTGGGCATCGAGAACGGCGCGCGCGTCATGCTCTCGACGCCGCCAGCGATCGCGCAGTCGGCCTCGCCGGTGGCGATCATGCGCGCGGCGTCGGCCACCGCCTCGAGCCCCGAGCCGCAGAGGCGGTTCACCGTCACGCCCGGGACCTCGTACGGGAGCCCGGCGAGCAGCGCGGCCATGCGCGCGACGTTGCGGTTGTCCTCTCCGGCCTGGTTCGTCGCGCCGAGGACGACCTGGTCGAGGCGCGGCGCGAGCGAGGGATGGCGGCGCACGAGCGCGTCGAGGACGAGCGCCGCGAGGTCGTCGGGGCGGACCATCGCCAGGGCGCCGGCGTAACGGGCGATCGGGGTCCGGACAGCGTCCACAACGAAGACAGGGCGGAGAGCAACAGCCATGGAGCGATCGTAGCTTTGCCTGGTGAAGGCGCCGTCGAAGATCGCGTGAGCACGACCTCGGCGCCGCCTCCGTTCCCGCGCGCGTCGATCGCGAGCTCGGGTCGCGCCCGCCCGCCGGTTCGCGCCGAGCTGGACGCCGCTGCGCGGCCCGCGCTCGCGAGCAGGCGGACAACTCCCTACCTCGAACCTCCCGGCCGTCCGGTATTCTCCCGACGCTTCACCCGCCGAGCTCCAGAGACGGCAGCAGCCGAGAGGATCGATCCGGCGCGCCAGGTTCGTTCGACGGGAAGCCGACGTCGACAGCGACCGGGCGGCCGATCCGCTCTGTACGCCGTGAATTGATCGAGCCCGTGCCGGCTCAGTAGCTGCCGCTCGACCCGCCGCCGCCCGAGCGACCGCCGCCGCCGCCGCCGAACCCGGATCCACCGCCGCCGCGGCCTCCGCCGCCGCCCCGGAAGAGGATCGCCTGCAGGGCGAACCAGAGGAACCAGCGGAAGCCGGGCGAGATGAGCGCGAGCAGGAGCCCCGCCACCACGGCGATGACTGTGATGCCGACCTTGATCGGCGACGCTGGGGCGGGCGCCGGTTGCGTGCCAGGGGCCGGTCGCCGTTCCTCCTCGGGCGTCCCGGCGATCAGCGCCCGGGCGATCTCGGTCGTCCCCTGGTCGATGGCGTCGCGGAATCGGTCCTGCTGGAGCAGCGGGCTGATCGTCTGCCGGATGATGTCGTTCGACTGGAGATCCGTGAGCGCTCCGCCCACGCCCTTGCCTGTCTCGATCCGGACGCGCCGCTCGGACGGGGCGATCACGAGCAGGACGCCGTTGTCGGCCCCGCGCTGGCCGAGCTGCCACGCGTTGAAGGCCTCGTAGGCGACGTCCTCGATCGTCTCCCCTTCGAGCGATCCGGCCACGAAGGCGACGATCTCGAACCCGGTCTGGCGGCGGATGCGGTCGAGCTTCGCGTCCAGAGCGCGGACGTCGACCGGGTCGAGCCGCCCCGCCGGGTCGACGACGTGCCCGGTGAGCGCCGGCGGCTTGAAGTCGGCCAGGGCGGGCCGGGCGACGAGCGCGCAGACAAGCGCGACAGCGGCCGCGACGGCCCTGACAACGGCCCGCAGCCGCGCTCCGCTCGAGACAACCGGGCGCATCGCCGCCTCCTTCATCAGAATGAGACCTTGGGCGCCGTCTGGACCTCGGGAGAGGCGGTGAAGTACACGCGCGGCTTGAACGGCTGCCCCGTGGCCTTGTTCACCACCTGGCCGCGGATCTTCAGGAGCTCCGCGTTGTACTCGCGCGCCGCCTGGTTGTACTCCTCGCGCGCCCGGAGGATCCGGTTCTCGATGCCCTCGAGCTGGACCTGGAGGCTGTGGAAGCCCTGGCTCGCCTTGAGATCCGGATATTGCTCCTGCACGACGAGGAGCCGTGAGAGCGAGCCGCTGAGCTGCTCCTGCGCCTTCTGGAAGGCCTGCACCTTCTCAGGATCGGTCAGGTCCTCGGCGTTGAGCTGGATGCTGGTGGCGCGGGCGCGCGCCTCGGCGACGCTCGCCAGCGTCTGCTCCTCGTGCTTGGCCGACGCCTTCACGACCGCCACCAGGTTCGGGACGAGGTCGTAGCGCCGCTGGAGGTTCGCCTCGAGATCCGACCATTTCTGGGCCGCGATCTGATCCTTCTCCACGAGCACATCGTAGCGCTGGCAGCCCATCACCGACGCGATGAGGGCGAGCACCGCCAGGAAAACGGGGACCACTGCCAGGCGCTTCCGAAACGTCAAAGGGTGAACAATCCGCATGACTGGCTCCACGGTCGCTTTCTTTACCGCCCGGGTAGGCGTGGATTCTCGCCATGCAAGACCGCGGCCTCGTGGCGTCCGCGGGCGCTGATCGGCGCGGCCCGCCGGCGACGTGGTACCCTGTCGCCCCTCGCTCGCGCTCCGGCCGCCCCTGCGCGGGGGCCACATGCGTGGCGCACCGCCACAGTCGACGGCCCGATGAACGACCGCCCGCGCATCGCCGCTCACCCGCTCAGCCCCGCAGCGTATGCGCCCTACGGCGATGTCCTCATGGCCTCACCGCACGGACAGCCGGGCAGGCCGGCCAACCAGGGGACCGCCCTCCGCTTCGACCGTCTCGCCGAGATCGAGGACCTCCGTCCCGGGCACGCCGCGCTGAACGTCTCCGTGTTCCGCTGCGCCCCGCGGACGACGTTCCCGCTCCCGATCGCCCTGCTGGAGAAGCACCCCGGCTCGACGCAGGCGTTCGTGCCGATGACCGCGCGCCGCTACCTCGTCGTGGTCGCCCTGGGCGGCGACCGGCCCGACCTCGGGACGCTCGCCGCCTTCATCGCGCACGGCGCCCAGGGCGTGACGTATCGCCCCGGCGTGTGGCACCACCCGATGATCGCGCTCGACGCCGAGATCGACTTCGTCTGTCTGGTCTGGGAAGACGGATCTCCCGGCGACTGCGCCGTGGTCGAGTACGGCGAGGCCGAGCAGGTAGCGATCGCGATCGACCCCTGATCCCCGGACCTCTCCCGCGCCGCCGCCGGTCCAGCGG
>NZ_JEMA01000846.1 GCF_001589285.1 Sorangium cellulosum
CTCGTCGAGCGCGGGCAGGGCGAGGTCTGGGTGCTGCTCGCGAGCCCGTGCGGCGTCGCAGCGGAAGGGCTGTACGACGCAGGCGCGACGGCGCTCGCCGCGCTCGCGGCCGTGCAGACGCGGCGGCGCGAGCTCGACGTGACGATCGAGCCCTGGGTCACGGCGGACGCCGTCGGGGTGATCGCGCACGCGCCGTTCCGGGACGATCGCGAGACCCCGGCCGAGCTCGGGCGCCGCGTGGCGAGCGCCGCCGCGCGCACGATCGCGGCGACGACCTTCGGCCCCGACGCGCTCACGCAGGCGCGCGCCGCGGCGCTCCAGCACCTGGAGCGCCTCTCCGGCGGGCGGGCCGCGGCGCTCGAGGCCTTCGCCTCCGCGATCGCGCCCGACCATCCGTCGTGGATCGAGCCGTTCGGCGTCTGGGACCGGGTGGCGAGCGGCGCGCTCGAGACGGTGCAGCTCCGCTGGCAGGCGCTCGCGACCGGCCCGCTCCGGCTCGCCGTCCTCGCCAACGCCGACGCCGCGCAGGCGGCCGCCGCCGCGGAGGCGGCCGAGCGCTGGCTCTCGCCGCGGCTCGCGCCGCGCACGTGCGGCTCACCGGACGGCGCTGTCGTGCCCCGGCCCGGTCACCACGACGCCCGCCTGCCGGCCGGGACGGCCCTGTCGCAGGCCGTCGTCGGCGCGCGGCTCCCGGCCGCGCGCGAGGCCACGGCGCGCGAGCTCGCCGAGCTCACGGTCGCCGCCCTCAACGGTGCCGACGGCCTGCTCGCGGCGGCGCTCGCCGCCCCGGCGACCGCGCCGGCACCTCCAGCGACCTCCCCGGCCTCTCCGGCAGCGCCAGCGACAGCGGCGAACCCGGCCCCGGCGGACGCCGCGACCTCGCGGCGGCAGCTCGCGGCGCGCGCGAGCGCCGGCCTCCTCGGCGGCACGCGCGCGGCGGCGCTCGCGGTGGAGATCCGGGCGCCGAGCGCCGAGCTCGGCGAGGCCTCAACCCGCGTGAAGGAGCTCCTCGCCGGCCTCGCGCAGCGCGTCACCGACGCCGATCTCGGCCGCGCCGAGGCCCTCGTCGCCCGGCGCGAGCGCGACGCGCTCGCGGAGCCCCGGCGCCGGCTCATCAACCTCTTCAGCGGCCGCGCCTCGCGCACGCCTCCGGCGAAGGCCACGCTCGCCGCGTGGCGCGCCTTCCTGGCGGGCGCGCTCGGCGCGGACGCGATCGTGACCGTGGAAGCCCGGCCCGACTGATCACTCCCCGCCGTCGAAGTCGCCGGCGTCCTCGATCCCGGCCGCCCGCTCGACGGGCGTCGCCTCGAGGCCCTCGTCCTCCGCGTCGCTGCCCGCGACCTCGTCCTCGTCCTCGTCGAGCGCGACCTCGTCCTCGTCCTCGTCCTCCTCGGGCTGGGTCAGCACGGGGAGGCGGCGCTTGCCGACCGGNTCGGGCTGGGTCAGCACGGGGAGGCGGCGCTTGCCGACCGGGCCCTCATCGATGTAGTCGCGGAGCGCCATCATGTCCTTCAGCGCCTCGAGCTTCGCGAGCGCCTTGACCTCGACCTGGCGGATGCGCTCCCGGGTCAGGTTCATGATCGCGCCCACGTCCTCCAGCGTCGTGCCGCCGCGATCGGCGACGTCGAGCGCGCACGTCTCGTTCATGTCCCAGACCTCTAGGTCGGGGAAGTTCAGCTTGATCGCGCCGGTCCTGGCCGACACGTCGAGATAGAGGTGGTGCTGGCACGAGACGTACGGGCACGGCCTCGGGCCGTCGACGCACTCGGCGCGCGTGCGCGGCTTGTAATAATCGGTCTCCGGATAGAGCATCCGGCCGATCTCCAGCTCGCGCTTGGTCATGCGCTTGACGCTGATCGTCCGCGCCCGGATCTCGCGCTTGCGCCGGGACCGGCGCTGCTCGCGCGTGATGGGGTTCCCGGGCGCCGCGGGGTCGACCTGGAGCGCGAGCGCCCCCTCCACGACTGGCTCGTTCGAGCCGGCCGGGTCGCACTCACCGCCCACCGCATCCGCACCGTCCAGGCCGAAGATCTCGAGCTCGCTGTCAGACACCGTCGCCATGCGCTGCCTCCGTTTGGTAGCGTCTCCGCTCTCAAGCGCGCGCGTTTCCTTCAACGTCCCGAGTCCCAGCTCGAGCGCGAAGGTCACCGCTCCCTGCCCGACGTAACGCCGGATGCCGTCCTTGAAAAATTACGACGAAACGAGCCGAAGCTCGTCCCGCCGATCGCACCAGTCCCAGGAGGGGCCGCGCTTGCGGCCCCCGTTCACATCAACGAAGACGAAGGTCCTGCGACTCGGCCCCTCACGATGAGGCCGCCTGTTTCGTGAGCCGCGCTTGCGCCATCAAGCGCTCTTCTATCAACGACAGCTTCGCGACGAGCTCCCTCGCGAGCGACTCCGCGCTCGCGAGGTCCTGGGCGATCGCCCTCCCGCTCGTCTCGCTCCGCCTATCCTTCGCGGCATCCCTGAGCGCATTGAAGACCTTGGTCATCGCGCGCTCGAGCTCCTCGATATCACCTCTCACGAACAGGAATTCACGCTGGATCTCTTCGATGGTGTAGTCCTGGGCCATCATCTCTTTGATGCGCTGAACCTGGCGGACTACCGTGGCCGGATACATCCCCTGCGAACCCTGATGCTTGCCCTTGCGCCCGACCCGCACGCTGCGCGGGAGCAGGCCGAGCTGCACGTACTTCCGGAGCGTCGCCTCGCTGAACTTGATTCCATGCGTTGCGAACAGCTCGAGGATATCGCTCGAGGTGATCCCCTGGGCGTGCTCGCGCTCAATGCGGTCCAGCACGTCCTCTGGGATCCTCTGCACCGGTCCTCCCATCGATTGCCGGAGGCCCTACCCAACCGACGCGGGCGACTCTATTCCACTGAATGGAATACAGTCAATTGACGCGACTACGATTATTGTGTGGCTGTCGTGGGACGCGGTGCTTTCCTGGGGTTCTTGACACGCCTCGGACATTTTTCGTCCGTCTGGGCCGCGACCCGATCCGCTCCGCACGTCGCCAAGTCGGGGGTGAGGCGGGAAAAACGCGGCGCCTGGGGCAAAGGGTGGGAGCGGTGGGGCGCCGGGCGCGCGGGGAAGCTCGGGGAGCGACATCTCCCTTACCGTGACACACATCGGTCAATTCAGACAAAAGGGCTGATAGTCTCGTCCCCACCATGGCCAAGGCCCTCGCCAGCGAGGGTCGGGGCGCGGCCCCGCCCGCCGCGCCCCGACCTGTCGAACGCGTCATCAGGGACGTCACCGCCCGGGGGGTCAGGATGCGGGTCCTGGTCGCCGGGGCCGGCAACGGCCCGGCGCTCCTGCTGATCCACAACTTCCTCGTCAGCCACCTGGAGTTCGACGACGTGATCGACGCGCTGGCGCAGCGCTTCCACGTCATCGCCCCGGACCTCCCGGGGTTCGGCGAGAGCGAGAAGCCGAGCCCGGCGCGGTACGCCTACGGGATCGAGACGTTCGCCGAGGCGGTGGCCGACCTCATCGCGGCCTTCGGCGTGGGCCGGGCGCACATCGTCGGCCACGCGATGGGCGCGGCGGTCGCGATCACGCTCGCGGCCGAGCACCCGGAGCTCGTCCAGCGGCTCGTCCTGGAGGACGCGCTCTGTTACCCGTTCCCGATGAGCTTCAAGATGAAGCTCCCGCTCCTGCCCATCGTGGGCGGCATCGTCTTCAAGCAGCTCCACGGCCGCGGGATGTTCCGGTCGTTCTTCCGCGACGAGATCTTCCGGGCGGACGCGGCGGTGCCGATGTCGCGCGTCGACCGGCACTACGACCTCTTCAACGCCCCCTCGGCGCGCGAGAGCGCCCACGCCGTCATGCGCGCGGTGCTCGACGCGCGCCCCGTCGTCGCGCGCCTCACCCGGGTCACGGCGCCGACGCTCGTCGTGTGGGGGCGCGACGACCGCATCTTCCCGGCGGCGAGCGCGCAGCGGCTGGCCCGCGAGATCTCGGGCGCGATGCTCGAGATCATGGACGCGGGGCACTCGCCCCACGAGGAGCGGCCGGAGGAGTTCGTCGCGCTCGTGACGCAGTTCCTCGAAGGGAAGCGGTGATGGAGCGCCCTGCCCGGCTCGCGCCCGCGGCCGGGGCGGCGCGGGCAGGCCGGCGCGCGGCGCGGGCGCTCCTCGGCGAC
>NZ_JEMA01000847.1 GCF_001589285.1 Sorangium cellulosum
CGGTGGCCCGGCGCGCCCTGGACCGAGGTGCCCGCGAGCGCCTCCGCGGCGGCCGTCGCGTCAGGCCGGCTGCTCAGGGCGCCTCGCCCGGAAGGCACGGGCCCCCCCGGGTGACGGCCGGCGCCCCCATGGCCCCGCGGGCGCGCCGGAGCGCCCCCGTTGCGATCGGTCATGCGAAGGTGACTTCGAGGATCTCGTAGGTGCGCGGCCCGGCCGGCATCATCACGCGGACCTCTTCGCCGACCTCGTGACCCAGCAGCGCGCGCGCGAGCGGGGAGGCGACGGAGATGCGACCGACCTTGAGATCGGCCTCCTCGGGCCCGACGATCTGGAAGCTCTGCTCCTCGTCCGTGTCCACGTTCGCGAGCTTCACCTTGGCGCCGAACTGGACCTTGCTGCCGCTCAGCTTCGACGGATCGATCACCTCGGCGCGCGAGAGCGTCTGCTCGAGGTAGCTGATGCGCGCCACGATCATACCCTGCCGCTCCTTGGCGGCGTGGTACTCGGCGTTCTCGGAGAGGTCTCCGTGCTCGCGGGCTGTTCCGATGTCCTTGACGACCTGCGGGAGGTCGACCTCTTTCAGCCGTCGCATCTCTTCACGGAGCCGCACTTGCCCCTCGGGCGTCATCGGTACTTTCTCGGAGGACATGGTGGGACGCTTCTAGCATGGCTCCCGGCCGGGAGACGACGGTGCCAGGCCGCGCGGACGCGGAACGCGGCAGGCGCCGGCCGCCGGGCTTCCCTACCCCCGCCAGCGCACGATCTTCCGCGGCAGCCGCTGCGCGTGGGCGTCCGCGGATTTCGTCGCGCTCCGGACGAGGGCCGCCGCGGTCCGGGAGAGGTCCTCGGGGCGCGGCCCGCCGGGCGGCACGGCGGCGGCGTCCACCGTCGCCGTGGCCGCGCCGGTCGCCTCGGCGATGCGCACCTCGACCGGGACGTCCGCGTCCGGGAGCCGCACGAGGCCGCGGTAGACGAGCTCGCCCGGCGCGCCCCCGGGGTCGGTCCGCTCCAGCACGTAACGAGCGCCGGAGGACGGCCGGCCGGTGGCCTCCGTCACAGCCGCGGCCTCGAGCGCGCGGGGGCCGACGCCGCCTTGGCGGGCGCGCGGCCGGCGCCCATCTCGTCGAGGAACCGACGCGCGGCCACGGCGAACGGCCCGCCCCAGTCCCGGATGACCGACTCGAACACCGCGCGCGCCTCGTCGCGCTTCTTCATCTTGAGGAGCGTCTCGCCCTTGAGCACGAGCGCCTCCGGGTCGAGCCCGGAGCCCGGGAAGGTCTTCAGCGCGTAGTCGATCCGCGCGAGGGCCGCGTCGAAGGCGTCCTCCTTGAGGTAGTAGCGCGCCACGTAGAGCTCGTGGCGCACGAGCCGCCCCGTCACGACCTCGAGCATGTAGGCCGCGTCCTCGCGGTAGCGGCTGCGCGGAAACTGCCGGAGGAACGTCCGGATCTCCCTGTGCGCCTCGATCGTGGTCGCCTGATCGCGCTCCTCGGCCGGCGGCAGGAACACCGTGTCGTCGATGTCCAGGAAGAGCGCCTTCGCCATCCTGTACTTCGCGTACTCGACGTTCCGATCCGTCCGGTGCTCCTGGATGAACGCGCGGTACGCCGAGATCGCCTCGGGGTACTTCCCCTGCTCGAACTCGAGGTCGGCGATGCGGAGATCGGCGAGCCGCGCGTAGCGGCTGTAGGCGAAGCGCCGCTTCAGCTCGGTGAAGAGGGCGCGCGCGTCCTCCCAGTCCTTGGCCTGGAACGCGGCCATCGCCTCGTTGTACGCGCCGCGCGCGTCCTCGGTGTACGTGAGGGTGGCGGTGCGGCCGTCGTTCAGTTCGAGGTCGCAGCCCACGAGCCCGCCCAGGGTGGCGAGGCACCCGGCGAGGGCGAGGACAGCGGCGGAGGGTCTCATCGAGCACGCCTCGTACCCAATCCGGCGCCGGCGCGCCAGGGCTTCCGCCGCGGAGCCGGCCGTGGGCGTCTTTGCTCCTGCGTCGTGGCGCGCGGCGGAGCTGCGGTATGGTCGACGCCATGCCCGCCTCCTCTCCGGCGTCTCCTCCAGCGGCCCCGGCCCCGACGCTGCACCCGGGCGGCGCCGCCGCGCCCACGGTCCTCGTGGTCGACGACGAGCGCAACATCCGCCGCACCCTCGCGCTCGTCCTGCGGGGCGAGGGGTACCACGTCGCCGAGGCCCCGAGCGCCGAGGCGGCGCTGGAGCTGCTCGCGCACGGCGACAGCCCCGTCGACCTCGCCCTGGTCGACCTGCTCCTGCCCGGCATGAACGGCCTCGATCTGCTCCAGCGCGTCCGCCAGGACGACGCCACCCGCGAGCTCCCGGTGATCGTCATCAGCGGCCACGCGACCGTCAACGACGCCGTGAAGGCGATCAAGCTCGGCGCCAGCGACTTCTTCGAAAAGCCGCTCAACCGCGAGCGCGTCCTCGTGGGGGTCAAGAACGCGCTGCAGAACTCGCGGCTCGCGCGCGAGGTCGAGGACCTGAAGGCGCAGGTGCAGTCGCGCTACGAGATGATCGGCCAGAGCCCCGCGATGCAGCGGCTGTTCAAGGAGATCGATCGCGTCGCGCCGACGAAGGCGAGCGTGCTCATCACGGGCGAGAGCGGCACGGGCAAGGAGCTCATCAGCCGCGCGATCCACCGGCTGTCGCCGCGAGCGCGGGGACCGTTCGTCCGGGTGAACTGCGCCGCGATCCCGCGCGAGCTCATCGAGAGCGAGCTCTTCGGACACGAGCGCGGGGCGTTCACCGGGGCGAGCGGGCCGAAGCGGGGCTTCTTCGAGCAGGCCCACGGGGGCACGCTGTTCCTCGACGAGATCGGCGACATGGATCTCGCCGCGCAGGCCAAGGTGCTGCGCGCGCTCCAGTCGGGCGAGATCTGCCGCGTGGGCAGCGAGCACAGCCGGCACGTCGACGTCCGCGTGCTCGCCGCGACGAACAAGGACCTGTCGCGCGAGGTCGCCTCGCTCCGCTTCCGCGAGGACCTCTTCTTCCGCCTCGCTGTGTTCCCGATCAAGAGCCCCGCGCTGCGCGATCGCATGGAAGACCTGCGCGCGCTCGCCGACGCGTTCATGGCGGCGTTCTGCAACGAGAACGGCCTCAAGCCGAAGGCGATCGACCCGGTGGTGTACGCCGCGCTCGAGCGCCGGAGCTGGCCGGGCAACGTCCGCGAGCTGAAGAACGTGATCGAGCGGGCGGCGATCCTCTCGAGCGACGTCGTCACCATCGCCGATCTCCCGGAGGATCCGCACGAGAACCCGTTCGAGGACGACGCGCAGGGGGCCGCCGGGGAGGGATCGATCGCGCCGCCGCCGCACGGCGCGGCCGATCCGCCGGCGGGCGCGGCCCGCCACGAGCCGGAGCGCCCCCGCCTCACGCTGCGCGAGTTCCGCGATCGCGCCGAGCGCCGGTACATCGTCGAGGTGCTGGCCAGCCTCGACTGGAACATCTCGCGCGCGGCCGTGGTGCTCGGCGTCGAGCGCACGAACCTGCACAAGAAGATCCGCGCGTACGGCATCCAGCGCGGCGAGGCGCCGTAGCGCCGCGCGGGTGGCCGTGCGCGCGGCCCCGCCCGGGAGGCCGGCGCTCGGCCTACGCGGCGCCCTCGAGCGCCTTGCGGACGGCGCGGAGGAGCGACTCGGCCGTGAACGGCTTCGCCAGCAGCGGGGCGTCCGGCCGGGCGGCGCGCGGGCCGTCGAGCGCGTCGCCCGTGTAGCCGGACATGAAGAGCACCCTCATGTCCGGCCTGAGCTTCGCGAGGCGATCGGCGAGCTCGCAGCCCGACATCTCGGGCATCAGCACGTCGGTCAGCAGGAGGTCGATGCGCCCGCGCTGCGCCTCGCAGACGCGCATCGCCTCGCGCGGCCCGCGCGCCGTCAGCGTCGTGTAGCCGCCCTGCGCGAGGATCCGGCTCGCGAGCGTGACCACCGCGACCTCGTCGTCGGTGACGAGCACCGTCCCGCCCTCGCCCCGGCCCGGCGCCGCCCGGGCCTCGCGCCCGCGCCGCGAGGCCGCCGGCCGCGCCGCCGCGAGCGGCAGGTAGATCTCGACGCGCGTGCCCTGCCCGGGCTGCGACGCGAGCTCGATGTGGCCGCGCCACTGCTTGACGATCCCGTAGACGGTGGCGAGCCCGAGGCCCGTCCCCTTCCCCCGCGGCTTCGTCGTGAAGAACGGCTCGAAGGCGCGCGTCCTCACGTCGTCGCTCATCCCGCTGCCGGTGTCGCGCACGACGAGGCGCGCGTACCTGCCGGGCGGGAGCGCCGGGTGCGCGTCGTGCAGGCTCCCCGCGACGCCGACGCGCACCGCGCGCGCCTCGATCGACAGCTTGCCGCCCTCCTCCATCGCGTCGCGCGCGTTGAGCGCGAGGTTCATCACCACCTGCTCGATCTGCCCCGCATCCGCCAGCACCCGGCAGCCCGAGGGGCCGAGCGCGATCGCGAGCTCGACAGCGCCGCCAACCGCGGCGCGGAGCGCGCCGTCCATCGCCCGCACCACGTCTCGCAGGTCGAGCACGACCGGCTGGACGAGCCCCCGCCGGCTCACCGTGAGGAGCTGCCGCGTCAGCGACGCCGCCCGCTGCGCGGCGCGCTTGATCTCGACGAGGTCCTTCTGGACCGGGCTCTGCTCGTCGAGCTCCTCCATCACGAGGCTCGTGTAGTTCAGGATGATGGCGAGTAAGTTATTGTAATCATGAGCGATTCCTCCTGCGAGCCGCCCCACCGCCTCCATCTTCTGCGCCTGGCGGAGCTCCTCCGAGAGCTCGCGACGGCGGTCCTCGCTGCTGCGCGATGTCGACAGATCGACGATGGCCCCGACCACGAGCCGCTCCCCGCCCGCCTCGGTGAGCGCCTCGGTCCGCATCACGCGGACCGCCGAGCCGTCGCGGCGCATGAGGCAGCTCTCGATCGCGCCGGCCGACGTCGGCTTCGCGCCCGCCACGCACCCGCCGAGGACGAGGTCGGCCGCCGCGAGCGCCTCCTCGCGCGAGCCGTAGCCGAGCAGCCGGGCGAGCGCCTCGTTGCAGTCGACGAGGCGACCGTCGAGCGAGGCGACGTAGAGCCCCGCCGGCGCGCCGGCCGCGAGCAAGGGGCTGTGCTCCACCGGGTCTCTCGACGTTCGTCCGCTGCTCATCGACGCGCCGTCCGTGCAAGGCCGTTCAGTCGGAGGGAGAACCCCGACAACCAGAACTGAAGCGCGGACTCCCCTCGCCTGCAACGCCGTTCACACCGGCTACGGCGCAAACACCGCGGATTGAACGGCCGGGGCCGCCGCGCAGCGTGGGCGGTTTTGTCCTTCTCCGTCTCGACGAACTGGCCTAGACCCTCGCCGCCGGGGCTCGGGCGAGCCCCCAGGAGCGCGATCCATGCTCTTCCTCGACAGCTCCGACCCGGCCGAGATCCGCGAGATGTTCTCCTGGGGCGTGCTCTCCGGCGTGACAACGAACCCCCTCATCCTCTCGCGTGACGCCGGCTGCGTCGATCTCGAGCGGCGCATCCGCGAGGTGCTCTCGGCGTCGGCCGGCCCGGTGTCGGTCGAGCTCACGAGCGAGACCGAGGCGGCGATGCTCGAGGAGGCGCGCGCCTACCACGCGTGGGCGCCCGAGCGGATCTGCATCAAGGTGCCGTTCAGCGAGGTCGGCCTCAAGGTGACGCACGCCCTCGCGGCGCGCGGCGTGCTCACCAACGTCACGTGCGTAATGAGCTTCAACCAGGCGTACCTCGCGGCGCTCGCCGGCGGCGCCTACGTCTCGATCTTCAACGGGCGCATCCGCGACATGGGCTATGCCGCGACCCCCGTCATCGAGCGAACGCGCGCGCGGCTCGAGCGCGAGCGGCTGCGCGCCGAGATCATCGTCGGCTCGATCCGCCACCTGATGGACGTGAACGAGGCGCTCGACGCCGGCGCGCACATCGTGACCGTGCCGCCCGCCATCCTGCGGAAGATGCTGCACAACCCGAAGACCGAGGAGACGATCCGCGAATTCAACGCCGCCTGGGAGAAGCGTGCTAAGTAGCCGCGCGTGAACGCCGAGCCCGGCCACGCGCGAAACGAAGGCGAATTTCGAGGGCCGCGCCCTCCCGAGGGCGAGGAAGACCCGGCCCCCAGCGCGCCGCGCCCCGCCGCGCCCGAGGGCGCCGCCTCCCGCAAGTACGCGGTCGAGGAGGTGAACCGGGCCCTCGTCGCGACCGCCGGCAGGCCGCGGACGGTGCTCGACGTGGGGTGCGGGATCGGGCTCAACGGCGCCGCCGTCAAGCGCACGGGCGCGCGGGTGACAGGGATCGAGATCGCCCCCGGGTCGCGGGCGCGCGCCGGGGCGGTGCTCGACGAGGTCCTCGCCGCGGACATCACGAGCGACGCCGCCGTGCGCGAGGCGCTCGGCGATCGGCGCTTCGACCTGCTCCTGTTCGCCGACGTCCTCGAGCACACGGCCGACCCGCTCGCCGTGCTCTGCCGCTTCCTGCCGCACCTCGAGGAGGACGGCCACGTCATCGTCTCGCTCCCCAACGTCGCGGCCTGGCCGGTGCGCCTCGGCCTGCTCGCCGGGCGCTTCGACTACGAGCCGAGCGGCATCCTGGACGACTCGCACCTGCGCTTCTTCACGCGCGCATCGGCGATCGGGCTCGTCGAGCGCGCCGGGCTCGAGGTGCTCCGCGTCGAGCAGAACCCGATGCTCGTCCGCGCGGCCAAGGGCCTCATCCTGCGCGGCATGGGCGCCGGCGAGGACCCCGCCGATCTCGCGAGCTCGCTGCCGTACAAGGCGTACCAGGCGCTCGTCCGCCCGCTGGAGGACGTCGTCGCCGACCGCGCGCCCGGGCTCCTCGCGTTCCAGCACGTGATCATCGCCAGGAAGCCGCCGCGCCCCCGCCGGATGCGGCTCACCGTCGGCATGCTCACGATGGATGAAGAGGAGAGCGTCGGCGCCATGATCGGCGAGATCAGGAGGGTCGCGCCCGACGCGGAGATCCTCTGCGTCGACAGCTCCACGCGGGACAGGACCCCGGAGATCGCGGCCGGCCTCGGGGCGCGCGTGCTCCGACAGGTCCCGCCGCGCGGGCACGGCCCGGCGATGGAGCTCCTCATGTACAGCGCCGCCGCCCGGAGCGAGCTGCTCATCTACCTCGACTGCGACTTCACCTATCCCGCCGAGAACATCCCGGTGCTCCGGCGGCTCGTCGAGGAGGAGGGCGCCGACGTGGTGAACTGCGCGCGCACCCGCACGCGGCCCGCAGCCATGCCGGTCCCGAACTACCTCGCCAACCGCACCTTTGCGGCCATGGCGCACGCGATGCATGGCATCCCCACTTCGGACGTCCACAGCGGCATGCGCGCTTACCGCTGCTCGGTGATTCGCGCTTTCGATTTCGACGGCGAGGGCGACGCGCTGCCCATCGACACGCTGCTCTTTCCAGCCAAATGCGGCTACCGCGTGGTGGAGATGCCCATCGACTACAACGAGCGCGTGGGCACCTCGAAGCTGCGCAAGCTGGCCGGCACGGTGTGGACCATGATTCGCCTCCTGCGCGCGCTCCCCGTGGGCCACCGCCTCGGCGACCGCTACGAGCGCCGCTAGGCCGCGCGCGTCGCGCGCCGAACCCTCGGAGCGTCACGGCGATGGAGCGATGGCGACGCGGTGCGCCGTCGCCGCCCCTGCGTGGTCATCGCAGTGCGGTCGCCTATACTCCGCATCTTTCAACTCCAGAGGAGGCAAGAGATGCGGTTTTTGAAGGTAGTTTATGTACTGGGTGTGTCCGCGCTGATGGGCGCGGCCGCGATGGCGGGCTGCGGGGGCGATGACCCCGGCGGGACGAGCTCGAACTCGCCCGGGGGCACCGGCGGCGGGCCCAGCGGTGACTGCACGCTGCGCCACCCGGTCTGTACGGCTGTCGCGTCGGACTGCATCGCCGTCCACGACAATCAGGGCTCGACGAGGTTCGGGCTGCGCATGGCGCAGCTCACGATCACGAAGCCCGACGTGCTCGCGACCGGCTATATCGCCCGCCTCGTCGCCCAGGGGTTAACGATGAATTTGCCCCTGTGTTACCTGAACGGCACGGGGACCTTCTCCTGGCTCCTCGAGTTCGACACGATGACCGGCAAGCTGCGCACCGGCGGCGCGCTGCCCACGGAGGACCCGCTGGCGGGCTACTGCTTCGCCAACACGACCGCCGGCGAGTTCGAGATCGCCCCGACCGAGATCGACGCGCCCCTGACCGACGGCGCCTGGAGCGGGGAGGCCGAGACGCTCAATGTCCCGATCTTCCTGGAGACGAGCCCGGATCCGATCATCCTGCCCCTGCATCAGGTGAAGCTCACCGGCGCGAAGGTGTCGGCGGACAACAACTGCATCGGACGGCGCAACAGCGAGGAGCTCGACCCGCTCAACGCTTGCCTCCCGGGCCAGGACGGCGACCCGCCCGCGTTCATCAACGGCGGCAAGCTCTCCGCCTACATCACGCTGGAGGAGGTCGACCGGGTGATCGTCCCCGAGGTCAATCAGAGCCTCTGTGTCGTGCTCTCGGGCGATATCGGAGAATACGGAACCGGTGGGGAGCCCAATACCTGCAAGCGCGACGAGAACGACCAGATCGTGCTGAAGGGCGACTGGTGCAGCGCGACAAACTCGGCTGCGACGGACGACTGCGCAGACGCCTATGCGCTCGGCGGTGAGTACGCCGCCAGCGCCGTCAAGATCACCGGTCTCTGTCCACAGTAGCGCTTGCGGGGGGCTCTCCGGGGAGCGTACGATCTGTCGTGGCGTCCTGACGTCCGCGCCCAGCGGGCTCGGCGCTGCGGGTCGTGCTCTTCGGAGGGTTCCTTATGCCCCGCGTCATCAAGCATTTCTCCTCCATCCTTGTCCTCCTTGTCATCGCCGGATGCGCCGCTTCGGGCGGCGGGTGCGCCGGATGCGGAATGACCCCCCTCCCCGCCGGCTTCAAGCCCGCGGACCGCATCGAGAACGCCGGCGCGGCCCGGCTCACGCAGTCGGGCATCGAGTTCCTCGAGCAGAACCTGGGTGTCCTCGGGCGCGCGCTGCTCGGCGGCGGGGAGAGCGGCGAGATCACGTTCTCCGTCCCCAGGACCCCGGGCTCGGTCCTCGGCGGCATCATCGATTACACGCTCTGTCCCGACGGGGCCGATCCCGCGTCGACGCCCCCGGCCTGCACGGCCGAGATCGACGTGGGGCGCGCGGCGCTGCAGATCCAGCCCAGGGCGCCGCACAACCTGGTCATCGGGGGGGCCCTGCCCGTACGAATGCAGAGCCTGCCCATCTTCCTCGACGGCGGCATCCTCGGCGAGAGCACCCAGTACGTCACCCTCAACGGCAACGGCGCGTGCCCGCCCGACGAGCAGACCTTCACGAACATCGATGTCGAGGTCGAGCTCTCGGTCGAGATCGACGTCAACCCGCAGCACTCGCGCCAAGGCTACTCGCGCGTCAAGGTCGTCCGGCTCTCGATCGACCAGGATCAGCTCGAGTCGGACCTGCACCTCGACTGCGGCGGCACGTGGGTCGGGGATGCCCTGGATTTCGTGAAGCCGATCATCACGAGCTTCATGGGATCGATGTCCGACACGCTGAAGGCCCAGCTCGATCAGCAGCTCTGTCTGAAGGCGGATCCGACGCTGGACCCGGCCTGCCCCGACGGCACGAACGACATCGGCGGCGTCTGCCGCTACGGCACGCAGGCGACCGACGAGTGCGCCTCGATCCTCCTCGGCGTCGAGGGCCACCTCGACCTCGGCCGGCTGCTCGCCGGGGTCTCCCCCGGCACGCAGGGCGGGTTCGATCTCCTGCTCGCCGGCGGCGGCACGAGCGAGCGAGACGACGGCTCGGATCTCACCTGGGGTGACCTCAACCCCGTGGGCAACGGCCTCACCCTCGGCCTCTACGGCGGCGCCGAGCCGCTGCCGATCTCGAAGTGTGTGTCGCTGTCGGACATACCGCTGCCCGCGGGGATCCCGATTCCGGATGAGCTCGTCGCCAACACCGTGTCCGGCTGGCCCGCCGATCTCCCCGGCCCGCACATCGGTCTCGCCATCTCCGAGCGCTTCGCGAATTATGCCTTGAACGGTCTCTACAATAGTGGGTTCCTCTGTCTCGGGATCTCCACGGAGACGGTGCCTCTCCTCAACTCCGGCACGCTGGGGCTCCTGGCGTCATCGGCAAAGGATCTGGCGCTGCAGCGCGAGTCGCAGCAGGTCGCGCTCGTCATCCGTCCGCAGGCGCCGCCCCGGGTGACGTTCGGGAATGGCACGAGCGCCAGCGATGACCCGCTGATCCGCATCCAGCTCGAGCAGGCGAGCTTCGATTTCTATATGTGGTCGCTCGATCGGTTCATCCGGTTCATGACGGCGACGTTCGACATCGACGTTCCCATGGGCCTGACGGTCACCCCCGAGGGGCTCACGCCGGTGATCGAGGCGCTGACGGTCACAAACGGCAAGGTGACCAACAGCGGGCTCCTCCGGGAGAATCCGGAGTCGATCGCGGACGCGCTGGGCGGGCTCCTCAGCAGCCAGGTCGGCCAGCTCATCGGCGGCGGCCTTCCGGCGATCGACCTCAACGGCCCGCTCTCGGGGCTCGGGCTCTCGCTTGTCGTGCCCGAGTCGACCGACGGCGCCGGCTCCCCCGGCCTGCGGAAGCTCACGAAGGGACAGGACAACTACCTCGGCATCTTCGCGGCGTTCGGCATGCCGGCGCAGCAGCGCGCCATGAAGAGCGAGACCGGCGCCGAGCTGAGCCGCAAGGAGGTGCGGGCCGAGGGGCTCCGCCTGCCGACGATGACCCGCGACAACGGGCCCACGGCCCGGCTCGTGATGAGCTCGCCGCTCGACGACGGCACCCGGGTCGTCGAGTACTCGTACCGGGTCGACAGCGGCGTGTGGCGCCCGTTCACGCGCGAGCGCATCGTCGATCTGCGCGACGACTGGCTGCGGCTCCCGGGGCGCCACGTGATCTCGGTGCGGTCCCGGATCGCGGGCGACCCGCTGTCGCTCGATCCCACGCCGGCGACCGTGGAGATGGTGGTCGACGTCGAGCCGCCTGTCATCTCGGTGGGCGCGGCGGTGGACGGCCACGTGCCGCTCGAGGTGCGCGACATGGTCTCGGACGCGGACCGCGCCAAGGTGCGCGTGCGGCTCGACGGCGGGGCGTGGTCGCCGTGGGCGACGGCGGCGGAGATGCGGACGGTCGACGTCGGCGACGCCGTCGACATCGAGGTCGAGGCCGTGGACGAGGAGGGCAACGTCGGCACGGCGCAGCAACCGATCCTCCGCGGCCGCATGCCCATCGATCCGGCGGGCTGCGGCTGCGTCGCGGCCGGCGGCCCCAGCGAGGGGCCGCCAGGCGGCCTCTGGCTCGGCCT
>NZ_JEMA01000848.1 GCF_001589285.1 Sorangium cellulosum
GTGCTGCTGCTCGACGAGGAGGAGGTGCCCGTTCCGCCGGTGCTGCTGACCGATGCGATCGAAGGCCGCCCGGAGCCGCTGCCGCAGAAACCCCACTCCGCCGTCTGGCCAGCAGCCAGCGTTCCGTTGTGGGCCACGTTTCTGGCAGTGAACTGCCCGCTTCCCGGCGTGACGTTCACGTTCCAAGGCGCCGGGTTCGTCGAGCCGTTGAGCGCCACGACCACGCTCCAGCCGGTGACGGCCCTGCGGCCCGTGACCTTCACGTTCGCGCAGTAGCCGCTTCCCCAATCCGACTGAATCGCGAGCAGCGCCTCCACCGAGCCGTCCGCGCTGAGCACGGCGGAGTCGAGCTGGTCGAACTCCTCATCCTCGATGGGCTCGACGGTGCACGCGAGCATGCCGAAAGCCAAAGAAGCGGACATGTAGCCAAGCAGGCGAGTGACGCGCATTAAGATTCTCCAGGATAAGTTCGGTCGAGCCGCAGGCTTCTACTCAAAACGGAGTTGTCAACAAGCAAGGCGCCTGCGAGCTCCACCGAGCCATTGTTAGAGTCCAAGATTCCCGGCGACCGCGCTTTTGATCACGGCTGCTTTCGCGGGCCTGTGCCGACCCGATGCCTGGCAACCACGACGCCTGTCGGAGATAGACTCACACGCAGACACCCCGCGCGACGGAGGCCCACATCAGAGAACGAGGGCATCGAGGGGGCTCTCTTCAGGCCACACCCGCTGGAGCTCGTCTCGCGCGACGCTGCGCGGTGCTCGTCCGCCTCCGCGGCGCAGGCCGGCCTGAGCGCTCCGCCGGCCCCCCGGCCGGGCGGATCACCCTGCCTTGCGGTGAAACTCCACGAAGAACCGCACTGGGCCGTCGGGGTCGACGTGGTGCAGCACCTCGGGCACGACGGTCCCGGGGGATCCCGTGTCCAGCAGCATCTCTCGACCGCCGAGGCCGTCGATGCGATAGCGGAGCCGCCCCGAGACGACGTGGATGACGCCCCACACACCGGGCTTTGTCGCGTGGTTCTTTCTCAGCCCGCCCGGGATCGTGCCCTCGTCGAACTCTGCCGTTCGTTTGTACGCGACAAGCCCGTCGGGCATCTCCAGCCGATCGCAGCGCACGCAGTCGAGCTCGGTTCCGAGCATGGACGCGCGGCCCTCGGGCGTGAGCACCCAGGGGCGCAGGAAGAAGGGCGGGTTGTGCCGGACGTGCTGGCCATGGCCACAGCTCAGCTCGGCTATCCAGTCGCTCGCGTCGTCCTGATGGTAGCCCGTCACCGCTCGGCGCATGGCGTCGGTCTACCCGGTCCGGGGCCGGGCGTCACGCCCGCTTCCGTCGACGCGCAGAAACGTCAGCCCGCCGCCCTGCGCGTGTGGCTGGCGCGGCTGCGCGCTCCCCCTGAAGGCCGACATGGAGCAGGCCGAGGTCGAGCTCGGCGAGCTCGGGCGCCGCGTCCACGGGGCCAGGGCGAGCAGCGCGATCACTCGAGGCTCGGCGGCGTCCACTCCATCCACCGGTCCAGGTCGGCCGTCGCCCCGTCGCTCTCGAGCACGTTGGTGTCGTCGGTGCCGCCTCCGACGAGGAAC